>JAIBCE010000077.1 GCA_019694315.1 Sandaracinaceae bacterium | reverse complement strand
GGCGATCGCGTCGCAGCTCGCCGAGACGCTCGGCGGCACGCTGGTGCGGCACGGCGACATCGTCGTCGTCACCACGCGCGAGGCCGCGATGCGCGAGGTGCACGCGCGCCTCGTCGCGAGCACGGCCCCCGAGGCCCTCGAGACCCGCGTCTTCGCGATCGAGAACGTCGCGCACGCGCGACAGCTCGCGGTGCTCTACTGCCACCTCCAGGCGAGCCCGCGCGGCGGCGCGGCGCTGCTCGGAAACCACCTGGTGGTGCGCGACGGACGCAGCCAGCTCGACCAGCTCGAGGCGCTCGTCAGCTCGCTCACCGCGCACGAGCAAGAGGAGGCCGCGCACGCCGAGGAGGCCGCGCGCGCGCGGCAGGCCGCGCCCACGCCGTGATCAGCCGGGCGGCGTGCTGGCCACGTAGAGCGCGTCGCCCAGCCAGTCCACGGCGAGGATGTTGCCGGCGCTCGGGAGCCCGGGCACCGCGAACGGCGTGAAGTCTCGCCACGCGACCTCTTCCACGAACATGAAGCACGGCACGTCGTAGATCGCGACGGTGGAGTCGCCGGGACCGATGCCGTTGAACGTGAGGTAGCCCGCGTACGGGCCCACCGCGCGGCCGCAGAGCGTGGAGTGCGCCCAATTCTGGCCGTTGTCGGGGAGGTAGAAGACACCCTGGATGTCGTACGAGCTGGGGGCGAAGTCGCCCGTCCAGTCGTTGGCCACACGCCAGTCGAACGTCGCGACCGAGCTGCTCGCGCCGTCCCACGAGAAGCGGATCGCCTCGTCGCCCACGTAGAAGAACACGTTCGGCGCGATGGTCGCCGCCTCGCTCACCGTGAGGCCTGCGAGCTCCGGGAAGATGGTGTCTCGATCGAGGCGCTCGACCACGGTCTGGGTTGCGGGATCCAGCATCGCGAGCTCACTCGCGGTGAGGAGCACGAGCTGATCGCGACCGGGTCGCGGGAACGCGCCCTCGAGCGGCGCGGACGGCCCACCGTTCACCTCGACCCGCGCCCAGCTTGCGTTGCCGGGCACCCAGCGCTGGAGGGTGAAGGAGGGCCGCGTGACGGGCGCATCCGCGCCTGCGTCGGGCGGGCTCGGCGCGTCCGCGAGCGCGCCGGCGTCGACGCCGCCCGCGTCCACCGGGCCGGTCACCGGAACACACCCGCTCTCCGGCACGCAGCGCTCGCCGGTCTCGCACGCGCCCGGATCCGAGAGCTGGAGACAGAGCCCCTCGCGACAGCGCGCCACCACGCAGTGCGCGGCGCTCGAGCACTGGTCGTCGCGCGTGCAGTGCCCGACGCCACACGAGGGATCGTCGCACTCCGGCGGCACGCACTGTCCCTGCACGCACTCCGTCGCGTCCGCGCGCCCCGGCGCCGGACACGACACCTCGCGACAGTCGCGCGTGAGGATGACGAGCACCACCGCGTCGCCTCGCAGGGGCTGGCTGCGCCGTGCCGTGGCCACCGCGCGCCCGCGCAGGCGGAGCGAGACCTCCACGTCGAAGCGTGCCGACGACAGGCCGCGGTACTCCGCCACCTGCACGGGCCGCGCGAAGAGCTCGCCTGCATCGATCGCGGCGCTCCGGCGCTCGATCGACTGCGCAACCACTTCGTCGAATTCGACGCCCGCCACGTAGTCCGTCTGGAGCTGGACGTAGACGGTCACGCCGTTGCTGCAGCCCACGACGAAGGCGAGCACGAGCGAGGCGACGAGGCACCCGAGCCGCGCGATCGATCTCGACGCGAAGACGGATGCCGTGGGCCCGAGTCGCCTCACCCGCTGTGCGCGCGGCCCGCTCGAGCGCATCGAAGACGTCTCAGCGGCGCTTGGCGTGCCCGCGCGTCATGCGCTGCACCTGCTCACCGAGGAACGCGCCGAAGAGCGAGATCATCACGCCCATCATGCCGCCCACCACGTAGGCGATGAGCGAGGGCTCGAAGCCGTCGGGCGTCGACCACTTGAGGTAGACGATCGTCGGGATCGCAGCGACGAGCGCGCCCACGGCGGGCTCGAGGAAGGTCTTGCCGGGCGAGATGAAGCCGACCGCGATGCCGCCCACGAACCACACGCCCACCGAGATCGCGAGGCCCGCGAAGCCTTGAGGATCGTAGGCCGGGATGGCGAGCGGCAGGACGCCGATGATGAGGCCCTGGAGCACCACGTAGACGACGAACGCGAGGATCACCCAGAGGATCGAGAAGCCCTCTTGCTGGTTCGCGCGTGCTGCCTCTTCCTCCGCGGTGTACTCGACCTGGACTGCCTCGAGGCGCGCGCCGCACGAGACACAGCGCTCGGTGCCGGGCTCGTTCTTGAAGCCGCAGACGTGGCAGACGATCGGATCCTTGGAGGCCATGCGGGGCCGATTGTCGCCTCCCGCGCCATCGACCGCAAGAATCGCAAGCGCGCGCGACGCGAATCGAATGAATGCGCGTTCAGCGCGCAGCCTCGTGCGCAGCCGCGTCGTCCGCATCGGCGCCCACGGACGACGACGGGGCCTCGGCGCTCGCCGGACCGAGGAGCGCGCGAACCGCGTCGAAGCGCTCGTTGGGCACGGTGATCGCGAGGTTGTACTGCGCGATGCGCCAGCCGAGCTCGTCGCGCACGAGCACGCCGCTGCCTCGCGCCGGGCCGAGGTTCACCGTCTCGAGGTCCTCGTCGAACCACGCGATCGCCCCGACGCGGATCGGGCCGGGCCCGATCACCACGTCGCGGCGCGCGGCGCGCATGTGCCAGCCGCGCCCCTCCGAGAAGGGGCGGTGCGCATACGCGCGGAACGCATCGCGGCTCCAGCGCTCGGTCGCGTCGGTGCCGAGGAAGACCGCGTCGCTCGTCATCAGCTCGAAGTACGCCACTTCGTCGGAGCGCGCGGCGGCCTCGTGCCACGCGTCGAGCACGCGACGGATGCCGAGCGCCTCCTCGTCGCGCGAGCCGATCGACGCGCGCGTGTCGCTCCCGAGCTCGCGGCTCGAGGCCCCGCAGCCGAGCGCGCTCGCACACGCGAGGAGCAGCGCCGCGAAGCCGAGGCGCGCGAGGATCGCGCTCACCCTCATGCGTCGTTGATCCCGAGCTCGTCGAGCTTGTTGTAGAGGGTCCGACGGCTCACGCCGAGCAGACGCGCCGCGAGCGTGCGGTTGCCCTGGGCCTTGCCGAGCGCCTCGCGCACCGCGGCGCGCTCGGCGTCCTTGCGCTGCGCCTCGAGCGTGGTCGCGTCGGCGCTCGTCGAGGCGATCGACGAGGCCATCGTCGGCGTGCTCGAGGGACCTGCGCCGGGTCGCGCGGCGAGCTCGCGCGCGACCTCGCCCGCGCCGATCAGCTCGCCCTCGGCGAACACCACCACGCGCTCGAGGAAGTTCTGGAGCTCGCGCACGTTGCCCGGCCAGTCGGCGCGCTCGAGCGCCTTCATCGCGTCGCTCGAGAGGGCGATCCTCGGTCGAGCGTTGGCCTCGCCGAGGCGCGCCACGAAGCGCGTCGCGAGCGGGGCGATGTCCTCTCGGCGCTCGCGCAGCGCGGGCATCACCACGGGCACCACGTTGAGCCGGTAGAAGAGGTCCTCGCGGAAGGTGCCCTCCTTCACCATCTGCTCGAGGTTCTTGTGCGTGGCCGCGACGAAGCGCACGTCGGCCTTCTCCGCGCTCGTGGCCCCGAGGCGCTGGAATTCGCGCTCCTGGAGCAGGCGCAGGAGCTTCACCTGCACCGCGGGCGTGACGTCGCCGATCTCGTCGAGGAAGAGCGTGCCGCCGTTGGCGAGCTCCACACGGCCAGGCTTGCGCTGCGTGGCGCCGGTGAACGCGCCCTTCTCGTAACCGAAGAGCTCGGACTCGAGGAGGTTGTCGGGCAGGGCGCCGCAGTGCACCGCCACGAAGGGGCCCTTGCTGCGCGGCGAGAGGCGATGGAGCTCGCGGGCAGCGACCTCCTTGCCCGTGCCGCTCTCGCCGCGGAGGAGCACGGTGGCCATCGTGGGCGCGGCCTTCTCGAGGCGCTTCATGGCCTCGCGCATGGCCTCGGAGCTCCCGACGATCGGGCCGTCCTTGGTGGGCGCGGCCTCGGGCGGCTTGTCGGCCGCGGCCTTGGCGCCCGTGAGGGCCTTGCCGATCGTGAAGAGGACCTCGTCGCGATCGAAGGGCTTGGTGAGGAAGTCGGTCGCGCCGGCCTTCATGGCCTCGACGGCGAGCGACACGGTGCCGTGCGCGGTCAGGAGGATCACGGGCACGTCGCGGTGCTTTCGCTGCACCTCGGCGAGCAGCTCCATGCCGTCCATGCCGGGCATGCGCACGTCCGAGACCATCACGTCGACACCACCGGACGCGAGCGCCGCGAGCGCCTCGGGCGCCGACGCCACGAAGCGCGCCTGATGACCGGCCTGGGTGATCAGCGCGGTGAGCACCATGCCGACCGCGCGATCGTCGTCGACCACGAGCACACGCGCGCGAGAGGGAGAGGACATGGAGCGCGATGCTACCCCGCTTCGCCGCACCCCTGACGAACGGTCGCCGATCTGTCAGCATGAGCCGATGGCCGAGCCCGCCGTTCGCCGTGCCACGTGGGCAGACCTCGAGGCGCTCCCCGCGAACGTCACGGGTGAGTTGATCCGCGGCGTGCTCTACGCGATGCCGAGGCCGCGCTCGTGGCACCAGAACGCGGGAAGCGTCCTTGGGGCCGAGCTCAACGGCCCGTTTCAGCGAGGGCGTGGAGGACCCGGCGGTTGGTGGATCCTCGACGAGCCTGGGATCGCGCTGCCCGAATTCGACGTCGAAGAGATCTCACCGGACGTCGCCGGGTGGAAGCGCGAGCGACTGCCGCATCCTCCGCGCGACGGCTCCATCACGATCGCTCCGGACTGGGTCTGCGAGATCCTATCGCCCACGACGCGTCGCCACGACCTCACCGTGAAGCGACCGCTCTACGCGGAGGCCGGCATTCGCTGGATGTGGCTCGTCGACGTCGACGCGCGCACGGTGACCGCGAGCCGCAACGAGAACCGGCGATGGGTGGAGCTCGGCGTCTGCGGCGATGACGACGCGATGCGCGCCGGGCCGTTCGAGGCGCACGAGATCCCGCTCGCCGACCTGTGGGTCGAGCCGGCCCCCCAGCCGCGCTGACGAGCGAGAACGAGCTCGGGCCTCGACCGCTGGAATGAAGATCGCACGGCGCCACCGTTGAACGCGCGTGCTCCGTGGCAGCCTCCGCGGAGACCGCAAATCGACGGCTGTCCGGCCCGTGTGCCACCACGCGCACGAGCCTTGGCCGCGATTGTTCGTGGGGCTGACCGCCGTCGCGATCGGGGTCTCGATCGCCTTCGTCGCGACGATCGCGAAGCTGCACCGCCTGCCGCGGATCACCTCTCCGATTCGAGGATCACCGCGAGGCCCTGGCCCACGCCGATGCAGAGCGTGGCGAGGCCATAGCGCAGGCCGCGGGCCTTCAATTCGTGGGCGAGCGTGAGGAGGATGCGCGCGCCGCTCGCGCCGAGGGGGTGGCCGATCGCGATCGCGCCGCCGTTCACGTTCACGCGCGAGGCATCGAGACCGAGACCGCGCACGCACGCGAGCGACTGAGCCGCGAAGGCCTCGTTGAGCTCGACGAGATCGAGATCCTTCGCGGTGAGGCCCGCGCGCGCCAGCGCCTTCTGCGTCGCAGGCACGGGGCCGATGCCCATCACGTTCGGGTGCACCCCCGCGGCGGCGCTCGCCACGATGCGCGCGAGCGGCTTCACGCCGTTCTTCTCGGCCCACCGGCGCGAGGTCACGAGCAGCGCTGCCGCGCCGTCGTTGAGCGAGCTCGCGTTGCCTGCGGTGACGCTGCCGTCCTTCCTGAACACGGGCTTGAGCTTCGCGAGCGCCTCCACCGTGGAGTCGGGGCGCGGGCCCTCGTCCTTGTCGATCACCGTGTCGGCCGCGCCCTTCTTGGCGGCGGCGATCGACACCGGCGCGATCTCGCGCGCGAACGCGCCACGCTCCCACGCCGCGCTCGCACGCTTGTGACTCTCGGCCGCGAACGCGTCCTGATCCTCGCGCGCCACCGCGTGCTCCTTGGCCACCTCCTCGGCCGTCTCGCCCATGGAGAGCAGCGGGAAGCGCTCGATCATCTTCGCGTTCGGATAGCGCCAGCCGAGCGCCGTGTCGTAGACCGCCGGCGGCGTGCGCGGGAAGGCCTCGGCGCTCTTCTCCATCGAGTACGGCGCGCGCGTCATCGACTCGACGCCGCCCGCGACCATCACCTCGGCATCGCCCACCTTGATCGCGCGCGCGGCCTGCACGGCCGCTTCGAGGCCCGAGGCGCACAGGCGATTCACCGTCACGCCCGTGACCTCGAAGGGCAGGCCTGCGAGCAAGAGCGCCATGCGCGCCACGTTGCGGTTGTCCTCACCGGCCTGGTTCGCGCAGCCGAAGATCACCTCTTCCACCGCGCCCTTGGCGGCGGGGTTCCGCTCGAGCAGCGCCTTGATCACGTGGGCGCCGAGATCGTCCGGACGCACGCTCGAGAGCGCACCGCGGTGCTTGCCGAAGGGGGTACGGAGACCATCGAGGATCACGGCGTCGTTCATGGTGGCGCCGAGCATAGCCCGCCGAGCACGAAAGCCACGCGAGCGCCGTGAGCGTGCGAATCGCCCACGAAACAGGGGTGTTTGCGCGCCTCGAACGGAGGGCCGAGGTTCGCACGGTCGCCGCTCAGCGAGGCGGCGGCGCGAGCCATGTCTCGCCTGCCGGTCTCACGCGATGCCTGGCGGAACGAACGTTCCGCCGCGCACGCTCTCGAGCTCGCGGGCGAGCGCGATCACGCGGGCGTCTTCGCCAGGGCGGCCGAGGAGCTGCACGCCGAGCGGCATGCCGTCGAGGATCGACCACGGCACGCTCGAGGCCGGCGCGCCGAGGATGTTGCCGGCGGCCGTGAACGCGCCGAGGTGGGCGAGCTCGCGGAACGCGGTCTCCGCGCTGAGATCACGCGTCGCGAAGACCTTGGGCGCGAGCACCGCGGTGGCCGGCGTGAGCAGCAAGTCGCAGTCGTGCATCGCCTCGAGGGTGCGCGCCGCGAGCATGTCGTGGAGCGCGCGCGCGGTCTCCGCGCTCACCGTGCGACCTCGCTCGCGGAACCACTTCGTGACCGGCTGGAGCTTGCTCTCGAAGAGCACCGGCACGCGCGAGAGGAGGCGCTGGTAGATCGGCATGAACTCGTCGAGCGAGGCCTCCATGTGCGCGACGGGCACCACGCGATGTCCTGCCCGCTCGAGCGCGTGCGCGGCCTGCTCTGCGGCCTCCACGCACGCCGCGTCGGTGCGCCCGAGCGGCGAGCGCACGAAGAGCCCGATCGTCATGCGGGGCGGGCGCGTCCGCGCGGCGGTGAGGAACGATCCCGACGCGTCGGGGCGATGGCCACGGAGCACGTCGAGGAGCGCCGCGCCGTCTTCCACCGTGCGCGCGAGCGGGCCGATCGCGGTCATGCCGAGCTCGTCGAGATCCTCGTTCGGGTTCGGGACAGAGCCCTTGCTCGGCTTGTGCCCGTACACACCGCAGTACGCCGCCGGGATGCGGATCGAGCCCGCGCCGTCGCTGCCTGGCGCGATGGGGAGCAGGCGCGCGGCGATCGCTGCGGCCGCACCACCGCTCGAGCCGCCCGCCGTGCGCTCCACGTTCCACGGGTTGCGCGTGGGCGCGTGGATGTCGGGCTCGACCACGGGAAGGAGCGCGAGCTCGCTCGTCGTGGTCTTGCCCACGATGACGAAGCCCGCGTCACGCACGGCGCGCGCGTGGAGATCGTCCACGGGCGAAGGGATCGGGGGCAGGGCCCGCGTGCCGAGCTGCGAGAGCACCCCGCGCACGAAGAACAGATCCTTGATCGCCGTGGGCACACCCCAGAACGGGCCGTTGCTCGCCTCGCCGCGATGTCGATCCGCGTGTCTCGCTGCGAGCAACGCACGGTTGCGCAGCGTGCGCACGAAGGGGGTATAGCGGCCCTCGAGACGCGTGATGCGCGCGAGGTAGTGCTCGACGAGCTCCTCGCTCCGCAGGGCCTTTTCGCGGATCCGTCGCGCCTGTTCGAGGGCGGACAGCTCGTGCAGCTCGGTCACTCGTGCCTCCGGTGCGCATCGCGTTGCGCAGTGTCGACAAACTCCCCGAGCCCACCACGAGATCGCTTCTCAGGTGCGGTCGGGTCATCACCCGCATAGTTTCCGCGGCTCGGGTAGGAGACGAGTATGAACAAGCGCTTTTCCACATTCACGATCGCGGTCCTCGTGTCGCTCGCCGGCGCATGCGGGGATGGTACGGGCAACGAGGGTGACGACGCAGGCATGTCGACGCCGATCGACGCGAATGTCCCGCCGGGCACCGATGCGTGGTCGCCGGACCTGCCCGACGCGTGGTCGCCCCCCGGTGACGACGCGTGGGTGATGATCATGGACCCGCTCGACGCGGCGCCGACCTGCACCTCGGGCACGATGTGGACGCGCGGCAACCGCGGCAGCGCGAACATGAACCCCGGCATGGCGTGCAACGAGTGCCACGCGCGCATGGCCCCGCGCCGCGTGTTCACGATCGCGGGCACCGTGTACCCGACGGGCCACGAGCCCGACACCTGCAACGGCGCGCCTGGCACGACCGACGGCGGCCTCGTCGTCGAGATCACGGATGCCACGGGCGCGGTGGTGCGCATGACCCCGAACTCGGTGGGCAACTTCAGCTCCACCACGCGCGTCACGTTCCCGATCACGGCGGCGGTCCGCTCGGGCGTCGCGAGCCGCGCGATGCACGGCACGATCATGACGGGCGACTGCAACACCTGTCACACGCAGACGGGCGACATGAGCGCGCCCGGCCGCATCACGATCCCGGTCGCGGGCCTCCCCGCCACGCCCTGAGCCTCGAGGCCACGCAGGCTCGGTCTGGCCACCGAGACCACGTGAACGAGAGCCCGGTCCCGCGAGGGGTCGGGCTCTCTTCGTTTCGCTTCGTGAAGGCCGCGCGAGCCCAGCTCGAGCACGTGTCTCGAGCGCCGTGCCTCGATCACGAGCCTCGCGCGTGACGATCGAGCGCGCCCAGCGCCGCGTACGCGGCGTACTTGTAGGCCTCGGAGAGCGTCGGGTAGTTGAACACCATGTCGATGAACGCATCGACGGTGCCGCCCGTGTGGAGCACGGCCTGGCCCACGTGCACCAGCTCCGAGGCCCGCTCGCCGATGAGGTGAACGCCGAGCAGCGCACGGCTCTGCGCATGCACCACGAGCTTCGTCATGCCCTCGTGATCGCCCACGATCATGCCGCGCGCGTTGTCGCGGTGGTGCGCGCGGCCCACGACGTAGGGGATGCCGGCCGCCTGGCAGCTCTGTTCGGTGTGCCCCACGCAGCTGACCTCGGGGATCGTGTAGATGCCGTAGGGCCAGAGCGGCGCGACGCTCTTCTTGTAGGCGATCTCGAAGGCGTGGCAGACGGCCACGCGCGCCTGCTCCATCGAGGTGGACGCGAGCGCGGGGAAGCCGATCACGTCACCGGCCGCGTAGATGCTCGGCACCGCGGTGCGAAAGCGCTCGTCGACCTGGAGCGCGCCGCGATCGTCGGCGGCGAGGCCCACGTTCTCGAGCCCGAGGTCGTCGGTGTTGCCCACGCGTCCTGCGGCGAAGAGGAGCTTCTCGCACACGAGCACGGAGCCGTCGGCGAGATCGCAGCGGAGCTTGCTGTCGGCGTCGCGGTGGATGCGGCCCCAGCGGTGGCCCTTGCGGATCTCGATGCCGAGACGCTCGCGCATCGTGCGCTCGAGCGCCTGGCCGATCTCGTGATCGAGGAACGAGAGGAATTGCGTGCGTGCCTCGACGAGCGTGACCTTCACGCCGAGCGCGGCGAACATGCACGCGTACTCGCAGCCGATCACGCCAGCACCGAGCACGACGAGGCGATCGGGCAGATGGTCGAGCGCGAGGATCTCGTCCGAGTCGTAGACGTCCGGCTCGGCGATCGGCACGTCGGGCGGGTTGCGCGGCGAGCTGCCGGTCGCGACGAGGGTGAAGCGCGTGTGCACGCGCCGCTGGCTCCCGTCGGCGAGCTCGAGCGCGAGGGTGTGCGGATCGACGAAGCGCGCGCGGCCGCGGACGAGCTCGACGCCGTGACGGTCGAGGTTCTCGCGAATGCGCTGGCTCTCGGTGCGCGCGATCGCGTCCTTGCGCGCGATGAGCCGCGGCACGGCCGCATGCGGATCCTCGAGCTCCACGGCGATCCCGTAGAGATCGCGCGCACGAAAGCCCGAGAGGTAGAGCGCCGTCTCGCGCAGCGTCTTGCTCGGCAAGGTGCCCGTGTGCACGGCCGCGCCGCCTGGCTCGACGGCCTTGTCGATCACGAGCACGCGGTGCCCGAAGTACGCGGCCTGCACGGCGCCTTTCTCTCCCGCAGGTCCCGCACCGAGGACGACGAGGTCGTAGTGATCCCGCATCCGAAGGACGGTACACGACGAAGGCCGCGATCTCGGAGCGCGAACGCTCGAGCCGACGCCGGTCTCCTCTTCCCGCGAGGCGCAGAGCTCCTCTACGCTCCCAGGATGTCTTCTCGCTTGACGCCCAAGCCCCGCGTGCCGCTCTTCGGCTCCGCCGCCACCCTCGCCCTCGCCGCCGTGGGCGCGAGCGGCTGCGTCGTGATCGTGGAGCCACCGATGCACGTGGACGACGACGCGGCCGTGCCCGCCGACGCCTACACGCCACCGCCCATGCCGCCGCCGGACGCGGGGGCAGACGCGCCCGCACCGCCTCGTGACGCGCCGATGGTCGATGGCCTCGTCGTGCCCGTCGACGCCGCGGATCCACCGCCCCCGATGCCGCCGCCCACCGACGCGGCCGTCGACCCCGACACGGGCGCCATCCCCCCGATGCCACCGCCGATGCCGCCGCCGCCGGTGCCGCCGCCGATGCCCGCGCCCAAGGGCTGAGAGCACGATGGCCGAGCTCGCGCGCGAGTGGGAGGGCTGGATCGCGGAGAACCTCCTCCGAGGCGCCTCGGTCCGAGAGCTCGTGGACGCCCTCGTCGACGAGGGCCTCGCGCGTGACGACGCGAGCGAGCGCGTCCGCGCGATCGCGCGATCGCCCATCCTCGTGGCGTCGCTTCCCTTCGCGCGCGAGTCGCGACGCCTCCGCACCTTCGCGCGCCTCGATCACGCGCGCTGGGCCGCGCAGCCCTCGCCCACGGAGGTGCCACGCGTCGCGTGGCCCGGCCTCGACGCGTTCTACGAGCGCTACTGGGCGCCGGGGACGCCCGTGATCTTCACCGACCTCGTCACCAAGTGGCCGGCGATGGAGCGCTGGAGCCTCGAGAGGCTCGAGGAGCGCTTCGGAGACGTCGAGATCCGCATCGCGAGCGGTCGAGAAGGCTACGGGCGCGACTACGACATGGACGCCGAGAAGCTCACGACGGCGACGACGATGCGCGACTACATCGCGCGCATCCGCCGCGAGCCCGAGACGAACGACGTCTACATGATCGCGCGCAACCGCAACGTGAAGGACGCGCTCGCGGGCGTGCTCGACGATCTCGTGCTCCCCGAAGGCCTCTTCGAGGACGACCTCACGCGCGGCTCGGCGTTCTGGCTCGGGCCCGCGGGCACCGTCACGCCCCTCCACCACGACACGAGCAACATCCTCTTCTGTCAGGTCGTGGGACGAAAGCGCTACCGCATGATCGCGCCGCTCGAGATCGCGGTGCTCGACGGGGCGCGCGCGATGTACGCAGCGATCGATCCCGACGCCCCCGATCTCCTGCGCTTTCCCTGGTGGGAGCACGTGATCGTGCGCGACTTCGTCGTGGGCCCGGGCGATGCGCTCTTCATCCCGGTGGGCTGGTGGCACCACGTGCGTGCGCTCGACGTGTCGGTGAGCCTCGCGATCAACGGCTTCGCCAAGCCCAACCGCTACGACTGGCTCGTGCCCGCCCGCGATTGAGAGCCCTGCGTCTGGCGAGCGCGACTATCCTCGTGCCCATGCGCACGAACCTCTCGCACGCCGCAGCCGCGCTCACCGCGCTCTCGCTCTCGCTCCTCGCGTCGCGCGCGCAGGCCGACACCTACGAGGTCCACGTTGGCGACGACCTCTGGGCGCGCCTCTCGTCGCTCGCGGCGGGCGACGAGGTGATCGTGCACGCGGGCACCTACGCGCAGAGCTCGCGGTTCGAGGCCACGTGGGCCGGCACCGAGGCCATGCCGATCGTCGTGCGCGCCGCCGAGGGCGAGGCGCGCCCCGTGCTCACGCGCGACGAGGCCCAGAACCTCATGAACCTCCACGGGACGTACTTCACGCTCCGTGGCTTCGAGATCACGGGCGGCAGCCACGGCATCCGGATGAGCGACGTGCACCACGCGGTGCTCGAGGAGCTGGTCGTGCACGACACGGGCGACGTGGCCATCTCGTGCAACATCGGCGGCGCGAGCTGCGATCACCTCACCATCCGACACAACGAGATCCACCACACGAACGGCACGGGCGAGGGCATGTACCTCGGCTGCAACGGCGGCGACTGCACCCTCTCGGAGTCGGTGATCGAGCGCAACTACGTCCACGATCTCGGCGGCTCTCAGGGCGATGGCATCGAGATCAAGCAGGGCAGCTGGGGCAACGTCGTGCGCGACAACGTGATCGTCCGCGCGAATTACCCCGGCATCACGCTCTACTCGTTCCCCGCCGCCGACGGCCACGGCCCGAACGTGATCGAGCGCAACCTCGTCTGGCACACCAACGACAACGGCATCCAGGTCACGGGCCGCGCGATCATCCGCAACAACGTCGTCATCGGCGCGGGCGCGAGCGGCATCGCGTCGCAGCCCAACATGGACACGCCGACGGAGGTGCAGATCCTCTTCAACACGGTCGTGGGCGCAGGCGACTCGTGCGTCCGTGCGAGCAGCTGGGACACGGGCACGGGCTTCGTGGTCGCGAACAATGCGCTCTACTGCGAGGGCGCGCGCGCGCTCCGGATCGCGAGCGCGACCACCGCGATCGTCGTGGGCAACGTGGGCCTCGGCGCCGTCGAGGGCGTGAGCAGCGGTGTGACGATGGGCGCGAGCCTCGCGGCCGATCTCGGCGACGCGACCGCCATGGCGCGTGTGTATCCGCCCACGGGCTCTGCGCTGATCGATCACGCCGACGCGAGCCAGAGCGTGAGCGACGACTTCGACCTCCGCCCGCGCAGCGGCGCCCTCGACGTGAGCGCCGACGAGCGCGACGCCTCGGGCATGGCCGGCTGGCTGGCGGTCGAGGGCTTCAAGGAGATCGGCAGCGTGATGCCCGGCACCGACGCCGGTCCGCTGGAGCTCGACGCGGCGGTCGCGCCCGGCACCGACGCAGGCCCGCAGCCCGACGCGTTCGTGCCGCCGGGTGTGGACGCAGGCCGCACGAGCGGCACCGACGCCGGCGCCGGCACGAGCGGCGGCGGCTGCAGCTGCCGCGCGAGCACCCCGCGAGGTCCCTCCACGCTGGCCTCGCTCGCGCTCCTCACCCTCGCGCTCGGCGCTCTCGTCCGACGCCGAGAATCGTCGGAGCGCCCTCTGCGATGACGGTGGAGCCGAGCGTCAACGGAGCGGCCGCGCTCTACACGCGCGAGGTGCTCGCGGAGCGCCTCGGCACCGCGCGCTTCGAGAGGGTCCTCTGCGGCGCGCTGACGGCGACGGATCGCGAGACCTACGACCACGTGTGGGGCTCGGGCTGGCTTCCACTGCGCATCAGCGAGGCCGTCATCGACGCCTGTGCGAATGAGCTCGGGCGAGATCCCGAGGCCTTCGCGCACGAGGTGGTCCTCGAGTCGAGCGGTCGCGCGATCGCGCGGATCTACCGTGTGGCGCTGCGCTTCGCGTGGGAGGAGGCGCTGGTGGCCCGCGCTCCGGCGCTCTATCGGCGCATCCGTAACGTCGGCGAGCTCGAGGCGCGCTTCGTCCACCGCGGCGCGGCCGACGCGGTGGTGACCGGCTGGGCGCTCTCTGCCCGCGCCGCGCGCTCTCTGGCGACCAGCCTCGAGGCGATGCTCCTCGCCGCGGGCAAGGAGAACGTGCGGATCGCGATCGCCATGCGCCGCGACGGCGCGTCGTTCGAGATCCGCTGGGAGTGAGCCTCAGCGTGAGTCGCCGGGATCGGGCACGCCGCCGGGCTCTTCTTCCTTGAGCCGCGGCACGCTCTCCTTCTCGGGGTGCTTGCCACGCACGTTCTCGTAGAAGGCGCGGATCTTCTCCATGTCCTTCGCGACGTCGCCGCTCGGCTCCATCGTGAACGCGAGGCCACCGCGCTTCTTCTCGTAGTCGAGGAAGCCCAGCATCATCGGCACGTTCGCGGCCTGCGCGATCCGATAGAAGCCGCTCTTCCAGTGATCGCGCTTGCTGCGCGTGCCCGACGGCGCGATCACGAGGTAGAGGTGCTCGGCGCCCTTGATCGCGTCCGCGATCGACTCGACCTGATTGCCTCGCTTGCTGCGATCGATGGGCACGCCCCCGAGCGCCTTCATGATCGGCCCGAAGGGAGGCTTGAAGAGGGAGGTCTTGCCCGCCCAGCTGATGTCCATGTCGAGGGCCCACGCCACCGCCAGCGTGAAGGGCAGATCCCAATTGGACGTGTGCGGAGCGGCCACGAACACGGCCTTCTCCGCGATCGGCATCTCGTCGGCGATCGTCCAGCCGAACGCGCGCAGCCAGGCCTTGCCGACGAAGCGACGCAGGGGACCGACGTGAGGACCAGGATGACGAGGCGCGGCCATCTCAGCTCTTCTTCTTGGTCACCATCGCGTCGATCAGATCACACGGCGTGGGTCGCCCGAAGAGGAAGCCCTGGAGGTAGTCGAAGCCCACGTCGGTGAGGAACGTGCGCTGCTCCGCGAGCTCCACGCCCTCGGCGGTCGAGTGCATGTCGAGGCCGCGCGCGAGCGACGCGATCGAGCGCACGAGGTTCTTGCTGCGCGGATCGTCCATCGCCCGCACCACGAAGCTGCGATCCACCTTGAGGCCGTCGAAGGGCAGCGCCTGCAGGTGGTTGAGCGAGGAGTAGCCCGTGCCGAAGTCGTCCAGCACGAGCTGGACGCCCGCGTTTCGGAGCTGCACGAGGCCCTCGGCCACCTCGCTCGTGAGGTCCACGAAGACGCTCTCGGTGATCTCCACCTTCACGCGATCCGCGGGCACGCCCGAGTCGGCGATCATGTGGCGCAAGAGCTCCATGTGGCTCGGATCCCGCGCCTGCACGGGCGAGAGGTTCACGCTCATGGAGAGGTGGCTCGCGCCCTGCGGGCTGAGCGCGCGCCAGCGCGCGAGCTGCACGAGGCTCTCGCCGAGCACGTAGGCGCCGATCAGCTGGATGAGCCCGCGCTCCTCGGCGACGGGGACGAATTCCGTGGGCGGCACCGCACCGAGCGAGCTCCGACGCCAGCGCACGAGGGCCTCGAAGCCCGTGAGCATCCCGTCCTCGGCGCGGTGGATGGGCTGGTACTCGACGTCGATCTCCTTGCGAACGACGGCGTCGCGGAGGTTCCGAGCGATGGCCGCCACGCGCGAGGCCCGGCCGCGCAGCGCGGGCTCGTAGACCATCGTGCGGTTGCGGCCGAGCTCCTTGGCGCGCTGGAGCGCGAGCAGCGCATCGCCGAGCACGAGCTCGGGCGCCTCGAGGCCGCGCAGCTCGCGCACGCCCATCGACGCAGTGAGCACGAGCTCGCGGCCATCGGGGTGGAGCGCCGGGCGCGCCGCGCCGTTGAGGATGTCGAGCGTCGCGTCGTCCCAGCCGCTCGTCACCAGCACGGCGAATTCGTCGCCGCCGATGCGCGCCACCGTGTCGCCTCGCCCCACCGCCGCGACGAGCCGACGCGCGACCTCGACCACGACGCGATCACCGACCGAGTGTCCGAAGGCCTCGTTGATGGAGCGCAGACGATCGAGGCCCACGACGACGACGTGGCCCGTCGCGTCTCGCAGGAGGGCCTGTCCGAGTCGATCGAGGAACAGGGCGCGGTTCGGCAGGCCCGTCATCCGATCGTGGAAGGCCTCGTACCGAAGGCGCCGCTCGACCTCCTTGCGCTCCGTCTCGTCCACCACGGTGGAGAGCACGAGCGTCTCGCCCCGCTCGCTCGTGACCACGCGCGTGGTCGCGCGACACGACACGACGCGGCCGTCGATGCGCACGAGGCGCTTCTCGTGCGTGTGGGTGTCGCCGTGCTCGCCGCTCTCCATCGTGAGGCGGAGCGCGCGGCCGATCTCGGCATAGGCGCCCGCGTCCTCGGCCACGAGGAGCTCCGACAGGTTCCGGCCCACGAGCTCGTCGACGCGGTAGCCGAGGAGCATCGCGAAGGCCTCGTTCACGCGGACGATGCCTCCATCGGCCGAGCGCAGCACCATGCCCACGGGCGCCTCGTCGAAGAGCAGGCGGAACTGATCGCGCTGCGCGACGCTCGGGATCATCACGGGCGCCGAGGGGCGGCTCGACGACGGCTCGAGCAACGTCGGTGGGCTCGACGGCGACGGGCTCGACGCTGTGCTGTCCTTGGGGGCGGTCATCGGAGAGACAGGTCGATGGTAGCGGAAACCGACGCCGCTTTCGGTGCTGAGTCGCGGCTCGTCGAGCGGCGTCCCCTCGGGGGGCGTCTCACCCTCGCGGGTCATGCGGGGCCTCCCTCGTCCTCGACGAAGTCCATCGGCTTGCCGAAGGTCTCCTCGATCCCGACGATCGACACGAAGGCGATCACCACCACCACCACGCCCACCGCGAGCGCGGCGCCCACGACGCCCAGCGGGCCGCGCAGCGCGAGGAACGCGAGGTTCATCGGCACGACGGACGCCCGCACGAAATTCGGCGCCGTCGTGGTCGCCGTGGCGCGGAGGTTCGTGCCGAATTGCTCGGCGGCGACGGTCACGAACACGGCCCAGTAGCCGTTGGCGATCCCGAGCAGGAACACCGACGCGTAGAAGAGGGTCGTCGAGCCGGCGCCGACCGTGAAGTACGCGAGCATCGCGACGACGTTCAGCGACACGAACGCGTAGAGCACACGGCGACGGCTCTTCATCACCTGGCTGATCCAGCCGCTGCCGAAGTCGCCGATCGCGAGGCCCGAGTAGGCCATCAGCACGCAGGTCGGCACGGCCGGCACGGGATCCATGCCGAGGCCCAGGGGCCCCGCGATCTCGGCCGCGAGCGTGACGAGGATGCCGATCGCGTACCAGATCGGCACGCCACAGAGGATCACCGACACGTAGCGCAGGGCGCGGCGTCGATCGGTGAGGAGCGCGAAGAAATTGCCCCGCGCGACCTTGGATTCCTTGGTCTTCTGGAAGATCCCGGACTCGAGCACGCCCACGCGCATCGCGAGCAGGAGCAGGCCCATGATGCCGCCGAGCCAGTAGGCCCAGTTCCACGGCACCACCCACGACACGAAGACCGCGAGCAGCGCCCCGCAGATGCCGATGCCCGCGATGATCGTCGTGCCGATGCCGCGCGTCTCGGCGGGGAGCATCTCGGCGACGAGCGTGATCCCCGCGCCCAGCTCGCCCGCGAGGCCGATGCCGGCCACGAGGCGCAGCCACGCATAGGTGTCCACGTCACCCACGAACCCGTTCGCGATGTTCGCGAGCGAGTACATGAGGATCGAGCCGAAGAGCACGCTCAGGCGACCGAGCTTGTCACCGAGCACGCCCCAGACGATCCCGCCGATCAGCATGCCGGTCATCTGGTAGTTCAGGAGGCGCACACCCACCGGCAGGATGTCGCCCTCGGCCACCCCGATCGCGAGGAGGCTCGGCGCGCGAACCACGCTGAAGAGGATCAGGTCGTAGATGTCGACGAGGTAGCCGAGCGCAGCGACCAGCACCGCCAGCTTCACGGCGGACGCGGGTGTCTTGGGCAGGACAGCAGGCTCGGACGACATCCGATCCGCACGCTAACACGGGCCTCGACGGATCCGGCACTTCGGGCGACCGCGCGCCGGGCGAGGACGCACGCCGGCTCGAGGACGACGCGCCACGCGGCCGCCGCCCCGAAGTCGGAGCGTGTCTCTCGCCTCACGCGTCGCAGCGGATCACGGGCAGCTGCGCTCGCGCAGGAGCTCGCCTGCGATGTCGGTGCCCATGATCTCGGCCGAGTAATCCGTGAGGAGACAGCTCGTGCTCGAGCAGGCGAACGCGATCCCGTCGCCCGCCGAGCGCTCGAGGGCGATGCTCGTCATGCGCGGGCCCTCGTAGTCCTCGAAGCCGTTGCCACGCAGGCGGATCGCGCCGAGCACCGGCGTGGGCAGGGTCGCGCAGTGCAGCACCGCGCCCACGCCGCCGAGGTCGCGGCCCGCGTCGGACACGCGCACGTGCGCGAGCTCGGTCACCTCGGGCTCGAACGCGGTGGACACGAGGATCACACCCTGCCAGTCGCCCGCCGCGGGCGCGCTCGCGGCGCTGCCGAGGTGGATCGGCGCGGCCTCGGTGCCGACGGCGACGAGGTTACCGCCCTCCTCGTCGAGGCCCGCGCTGCCGCCCACGAGGAGCATCGTCCCATCGAAGAGCACTTCCGCGCCGGCCTCGATCGTGAGCGTCGGGATCGGCGAGGCCGCGTCGGCGCGCGAGACGATCACGTCGTCGCGGAACACGAAGGAGAGGCCGAGATCGCCCGGGATCGTCACGTCCTGCTCGATCGTGCCGCTGGTCATGCGCACGAAGCGCGCGCCCACCGGCAAGGTCGCGGCCACGTGGAGCGAGCTCGGATCGAGCGTCGCGAGGCCCGCGGGGGTGGCCTCCATCACCATGTCGGTCGCGTCGGGATCCTGCGCGTCGAGGTAGATCGAGGAGCCCGGCGCCAGGCCGCCGTTGCGGAGCGCGAGCAGCATGCCCGCGCCGCCCACGAGGTGGACGTCGCTCGCCTCGAGCAGCTCGGGGTAGTTGTCGTCCACGCGGAGCACACCCGAGCCACCCGCGCCGCCCCCGAGGAGCATGAGGTGCGAGAGGCTCGCCGTGGAGTCGGACGAGAGCGTGATGGAATTCCACGCGCTGTCGGGCGTGGCGGGCTGGAAGACCACGGGCTCGCTCGCGGTGCCGTTCACCACGAGGCGGCTCGTGCCGGTGCCCCCGGCGCCCTCGCGGAAGTCGATGAGCGGCGCCGAGCCCGAGCCCGCATCGAGGCAGACCTGCGTGCCGGCCTCGATCGTGAGCGTCGCGCCCTGCACGTCGAGCGAGCCGATCACGAAGTACGTGTGATCCGAGGTCCAGGTGGTGTCGGCGTCGATCGTCGTGTCGCCCGGCGAATTGCGGCCGTACGAGATCTGCGTCGGATCATCGACGTCGAACGTGGGGCAGCCGGCGCTGGGCACGAACGCGTCCTCGCCGGGCGCCACGTACGCGTCGGTCTCGCCGCCGCCGGGGCTGTCGCGATCGACCACGGCGGCGTCGGGATCGCTCGGTCCTGGATCACAGCCGAGCGAGGCGATCGCGGGCAGGGCGAGGAGGGGCCAGGGCACGAGAAGAGAGCGAGTGGTGCGCGTCATGACGGGCCGCACTGCAGCGCGCGTACCACGCGGATCGCCCACGATCGTCGAGCGTTTCGTCGACACGGCCCCCACGCACGCGGGCGTGCACGCGGGCGTGGGGATCGATCGGCGGGCTCACGAGCGGTGACGCGGACCGCCGGACTCGAGCCTGGCCAGGCTGATCGAGGCCTGGAGGTAGACGCCAGCGATGCGATCGGCGGTCTCGCGATCGAGCGCGCCTTCGGCCGCGCGGAAGCGGTAGAAGCCCGCGAGCACACCGAAGTACGCGGCGGCGAGCCCCGCCGGGTGCTCGTCGTCGATGGGCGTGCCCTCGATCACCGCGTGCGGATCGATCCAGCCGAAGGTGAGCGACCTCGCGGGACGGCGGTGGATCTCGCCGAACTTCGTGAGCGCGTGGATCGCGTGCGGCGCGATGGCCTGCTGGATCGGATCGCCGAGCGTCGGCACGAAGCGCTCGATCACGTCGGCGAGCGCGCGCCTGGCGAGCGGCGTCTCGGGCGGATCGGCCTGCGCGTCGCGCGACTTCGCACGCGGCGCAGCGGCTCGCTTCGTCGGGGCTCTGCGCGGGCTCGGACGAGCGCCGCGCGGGGTCGCACCCGGGGTGGAGGGATCGGCGGAGGGAGGGTTCTGTTCCATGGGCCGCTTCTCGCGCGCTCTCGTCATCGGTTGCGTCCTTTCCGAGTAGGATGCCCGACATGCAGATCCGTGAGCGCATCGAGCGCCTCATCGCGACACCGTCGGTGAGCGCGGTGGTGCCCGAGCTCGACATGCCGAACCGGCCGGTGGTGGATCTCCTCGCGAATTGGCTGGAGATCGAGGGCTTTTCCGTCGAGGTCCTGCCCGTCACCGACGACGGCGCCAAGGCGAACCTCGTGGCCACCAAGGGCCGCGGCCCCGGCGGCCTCGTGCTCTCGGGCCACACCGACACCGTCCCCTTCGACGAGGGCCGCTGGCAGAGCGATCCGTTCCGCGCGACCGAGCGCGACGGCTTCCTCCACGGCCTCGGCACCTCCGACATGAAGAGCTTCTTCGCGGTCGCGATCGAGGCTGCCAGGCGCTTCGAGGCGAGCGCGATGAAGGAGCCCCTGGTCCTCATCGCCACGGCCGACGAGGAGTGCGGCATGAGCGGCGTGCGTGCGCTCGTCGAGCGCGGCATGCCGCGGGCACGACACGCGATCATCGGCGAGCCGACGAACCTCCGGCCCGTGCGCATGCACAAGGGCGTCTCCATGGAGTCGATCGCGCTGAGCGGGCGCTCGGGCCACTCGAGCGATCCGTCGCTCGGTCGCAACGCGCTCGAGGGCATGCGCCGCGCGATGAACGCGCTCGTGGCCTATCGCGACGAGCTCGATCGCACGCACCGCCGCGACGATCTCGTGCCGCCGACGACCACGATGAACCTCGGCAACATCAAGGGCGGCGACAACCCCAACCGCATCTGCGCGCACTGCGAGCTCCAGCACGACATCCGCGTGCTGCCCGGCATCGACGTCGACGTGGTGCGCGGCGAGCTCCATCGGCGTGTCCGCGCGGCGATCGACGGCCTCGAGCTCGCGATGACCGCGGGGCCGCTGCACGAGGCGGTGCCGCCGTTCGAGACCGAGGCCACCGCCGAGATCGTGCGCGCCGCCGAGGCCCTCACGGGCTTCTCCGCAGGCGCCGTGTCCTTCGGCACCGAGGCCCCGTTCCTCAACGCAGCGGGCCTGCGCACCGTCGTGCTCGGCCCCGGCGACATCGCGGTCGCTCACCAGCCCAACGAGCGCATCGAGCTGGCCGCGATCCCGCGCGCCGTGGAGCTGATCGCCCAGCTCATCGGCCGCTTCTGCGTCGCGACGACGTGAGCGCGCCCGCGACCCTGCTCACTCGCCATGGAGATCTCGCGTGGCACGCGATCATCGCCGAAGCGAGCGCGTTCGTGGGAGAGTCCGCGCGCTGCCATGAACGACGACACCGCGCTGTCTCTGTCCGAGCTCGCCGACGGCCCCGCGGCCCACGAGCCCACGAGCAAGGCCCGCCGCCGCGCGCCCACGCCGCCGAGCCCGTTCGTGGAGTTCTTCCGCGCCTCGGCGCCGTACATCCATGCGCACCGCGGGCGCACCTTCGTCGTGATGTTCGGCGGCGAGGCCGTGATCGACGCGGACTTCCCCAAGCTCGTCACCGACCTCGCGCTCATGCACTCGCTCGGCGTGCGGCTCGTGCTGGTGCACGGGAGCAAGCCGCAGATCGAGCGCCGCATGCGCGAGCGCAAGATCCCCATGCGCTTCCACCAAGGCATGCGCGTGACCGATCGCGCGACGATGAGCTGCGTGGGTGACGCGGTCGGCTCGATCCGTGGCCGCATCGAGGGCCTCTTCTCCATGGGCCTGCCGAGCTCGCCCATGGAGCACGCCCGACTGCGGGTGGCCTCCGGCAACTTCGTGATCGCGCGGCCGTGGGGCGTGCGCGACGGCATCGACTTCCAGTTCACGGGCGGCGTGCGCCGCATCGACACCGAGGGCATCCAGCAGCGCCTCGACTCGGGCGCGATCGTCCTGCTCTCGCCGCTCGGCTACTCGCCCACGGGCGAGGCCTTCAACCTGAGCTCGCACGAGGTCGCCGCCGCCGCGGCCGCCGCGCTCAAGGCCGACAAGCTGATCTCGCTCGTGGAGGGCAAGGGCGCGGTCGATCGCCGCGGTCGCCTCGTCCAGCAGCTCAAGCCCGCCGAGGCCGACGCGCTCGCGAAGGGCGGAAAGCACCTCCACGCCGACACGGCCAAGCACCTCCTCGCCGCCGCGCGCGCGTGCCGCGAGGGCGTGCGCCGCGTGCACCTCGTCGAGCGCCGCGCCGACGGCGCCGTGCTGCAGGAGCTCTTCACGCGCGAGGGACGCGGCACGCTGGTGACGGCGGAGCAGTACGAGGGCCTGCGCCCTGCCAAGCTCGACGACATCGCGGGCCTGCTCCGCATCCTTCAGCCGCTCGAGGAGGCCGGGATCCTCGTGCGCCGCAGCAAAGAGACGCTCGAGCACGAGATCGATCGCTTCGTCGTGGTCGAGCGCGACGGCATGGTGATCGGCTGCGCGGCGCTCCAGGTCTTCGACGACGATCACGAGGGCCGCACGCGCGTGGGCGAGCTCTACTGCCTGGCGGTGGACCCCACTTACCGCGAGTCGGGCCGCGGCGAGGCGATCGTCGAGTACATCGCCGAGCGCGCGCTCGCCATGGGCCTCTCGCACCTCTTCGTGCTCACCACGCAGACCGCGCACTTCTTCCGCGAGCGCGGCTTCCATCCGGTGCGCTGGACCGAGCTGCCCCCCACGCGGCGCGCCCGCTACGACAAGCGCCGCAAGAGCAAGGTGCTCTTCCGCGAGCTCTGATCGCCCGCCGCTTCTGCGTCGAAACGGCGTGAGCCAGGCCGAGCGCCGTCAGACCGGCGACAGGCTCCACCAGGCCTTCTGGAGGTACACGAACACGCTCGGCGCGACCTTGTGACGAACGCTCATGTCCTGATCGAAGTCGATGACCTGACCGACCTTGCCGCCCGGCCCCGGGGAGAGGTCGAACATGTGGTTGTGGCGCGGCCCACTCGCATCGAACGGGATCCAGCCGGGATCCCACATCTTCGGCTGGATCCCGCGATCGGCATGGCTCTCGTTCTCGAAGAAGTCGCCCTCGGCGAGCGCGAGAGAGAGCTCCGCATGGCGCGCGACGATGGCGTCGAGCGACAGCAGCACGTTGCTCCTCACGCAGCGCATCCCCGGCGGGCCTCCGTCGAACGCCGCGAAGTACGCGCGGAGCTCCGGCGGGAAGTGGACCCCCATCGCCTTCTCGGCCGCGTCGATCTTCGCCTCGGAGGCGCCAGGAGCGAGCTCCACGCCGCTCTTCTTCGCCTGCTTGCGGATACGCGCGAGGAGCAGCGCCACCTTCTCGAGATCGGGCCCCTTCGCCGCCTTGGCCGTCGCAGGGGCGACCCCGGGCGATGGCTTCGGCGTCTTGGCCGACGTCGACGCCTTCCGCGACGGCTCCGGCGTCTTGGCCGACGTCGACGCCCTCCCCGATGGCTTCGGCGTCTTGGCCGAGGTCGCCGCCTTCGTCGTGCGCGTCCGTGCTGTCCCAGCCTCCGTCTTGCTTTTCTTCACGCTCGCCATGACCGACACCTCGCGCGTGATCATCGCCGAAGGCGTGCGCCGTGTGCGATCACCAGTCGTTGATCGTGTGGAGGTCGAACACGTCGTAGCCGGCGCGACGGAGGATCCGCGCGGCGCTCATCGCGCGCGCCCCCGAGCGGCAGTACACGACGACAGGGTGGTCGCGAGAGATCTCGCTCATCCGCGCCTCCACTTGGTCGACGGGGATGTTGATCGCGCCGTCGAGGTGACGCTCGCCGAACTCCTCGGGCGTGCGGACGTCGAGCAGGGTCGCGCCCTCGGCCACGAGCTGGTGCGGATCGCGGTGCTCTTCCTCGCGGGCCGGCGCGGGATCGCCCTGCGACTGGGAGCCACAGCCGACGGCGAGCGAGCCGAGCGAGACGACGAGGAGCGCGAGGCGCGCGGTGCGAGAGAGCGAGACGTGCATGGACCGAACCTCCGGGCCGACGCATCGCAACCGACGTGCCGTCGCGCTGGCCACCGCCGCCATCGTGGCCGGGCTGCGCGCGGGTGTCGACGAGGTTGCAACATCGGCGCGTGCGTGGGCACAGAACGTTTCACCACGTTGCAACATCGGCGGGTGATCACGTGGATCGCAGGCTGGAGGGCTGGCTCGCCGAGCCTGGCACGCGCCTCGCATTGCTGGCTTTCCGAGACGCGACGGGGCCGCTGGCTCGTCCCCGAGCCGCCTGCGCCGATGTTCCACGCACGTTGCAGCCCGTTCCGTACGCGTTCCATTCCGTGAACCCATCACCCGCGGGCCAGGCCCGCCCGCCGAGGTCTTTCCATGCGCGTCCAGCCCTTCTTCGATCCCCGCACCTTCACCCTCAGCTACGTCGTCTTCGACGAGGAGACGCGGGACGCCGTGGCCATCGATCCGGTGCTCGACTACGAGCCGGTCGGCTCCTCCACGCACACCGAGTCGATCGACCAGCTCTCGGACTTCGTGCGCAAGGAGAAGCTCCGTCTGCACTACACGCTCGAGACCCACGCGCACGCCGACCACCTGAGCGCTGCACAGCTGCTCCGGCGCCGCTTCGATGCACGCGTCGTCATCGGCGCCTCGATCACCGAGGTGCAGGCGACGTTCAAGGACGTGCTCTCGCTCGCACACCTCGCGACCGACGGGAGCCAGTTCGACGTGCTCCTCGACGACGGCGAGACGCTCCAGGCGGGCTCCCTCTCGATCAAGGCGCTCGCCACGCCCGGCCATACGCCGGCGTGCCTCACGTACGAGATCGGCGGCGCGCTGTTCACCGGCGATCTGCTCTTCATGGACGACTACGGCACCGGTCGCTGCGACTTCCCCAAGGGCAGCGCCGCGCAGATGTACGACTCGATCCAGAAGCTCTACCGCTACCCCGACGCGACCAAGGTCTATCCCGGCCACGACTACCCGCCCGCGTCGCGGACGTGGAAGCACGAGACGACGATCGGCGCCTCGAAGGACCACAACCCGCAGCTCCGCGCCGACACCTCCAAGGAGGCGTTCGTCTCGATGCGGCAGGCGCGCGACAAGACGCTCGCCGCCCCGCGCCTGCTCTTTCCGAGCGTGCAGGTGAACATCGACGCCGGCCGCATGCCGCCCGTGACGAACGGCAAGCGCTACCTCGTGACGCCCATCAACCTCTTCCAGAAGGCCGACGAGCTCGGCGAGCCGAGCGAGCCCGCGCGCTCGGCCGCCTGACGAAGCGCTTCGCGCTGCGCGCGAGCGTGATGGCATGCTCGGGAGCGCCCGGAGGATCGCCTTGGCCGCTGCCGTCCCTCCCCGTCGAACCCCGCACGCCGAGCAAGCCGCGGAGCTGCTCGGCCTGCGGATTCGTTTCATCGATGTTGCACCCCGTGGAACAGAGGAGGGGCCACCGCTCCTCTTGTTGCACGGCCACGCCTCGCGCCTCGAGGAGTACGACGCGCTCGTGCCGCACCTCGGGGGCAAGCGACGCGTGATCGTCCTGGACCTCCCGGGCTGCGGCCGCTCCGACAAGCCCGCCGACACGGCCTACACGCTCGAGCTCTACGAGGACGTCGCGCGCGCGCTGCTCGATCACCTCCACCTCCGCGAAGCCGACGCCGCGGGAGGCTCCCTCGGCGGCAACCTCACGCTGCGCCTCGGCGCGCGCGAGCCCGATCGCCTGCGACGGCTCGCGGCGTGGGCGCCCGCGGGCGCGTGGGATCCGATGACCCACTGGCTGCTCGTCGCGCGCGTCATGCGTCGCCTGCCCACGCTCTTCTGGCCTGCGATCTGGATCCAGTCGCGGTTCTGGTACTCGCGAGACTGGGCCGGGCGCGACGAGGCGCTCGCCGACGCGTTCCGCTACTACCGCGAGGCGTGGAGCCCCGGCTTCTTCCGGATGTACTGGGACGTGGGCCACGACCAGGCGCGCACCTCGCTCTTCGACGTCGTCGATCGCATCCGCCAGCCCGTGCTCCTCGGCTGGGGCGATCGCGATCATGCGCTCGGCATGGGCCACGGCGTGCGGCGCCTCCACGCGCGTCTGGCGCGCTCACGCCTTCACGTCTTCGAGCGTGCGTCGCACTCGCTCGCCAACGAGCGCACCGAGGAGCTCGCCCGCGAGGTCGAGCGCTTCCTCGCCGAGCCGGGCTGAGAGATGGAGAAAAAATCGCCGTCGGGGACGCCACGCGGCGGGGTTGCGCAGCAACCCCAGGAGCGCGCGAGAAAGCGAGGCTTGGGGAGCGTCGAGCAGGGGGGAATGGGGGGGAGTTGCCG
>JAIBCE010000462.1 GCA_019694315.1 Sandaracinaceae bacterium | reverse complement strand
GATCGTCGTCGGCGGCATGGCCGCGAAGGTGGCGGGCGGCATCGGCCCGGGCACGGGCTGCGCCGTGGTCGGCGGCGTGGGCGCAGGATGTCCGAGCGTCGCAACACCCGGGATCGAGCTGGTGCCGGGTGGTGTGCCGACGGTCGTGACGGGCGGCAGCGGCATGGCGGTGGGCGAGCTGCCGACGACGCCCGTGATGGGCTCCTCGTGTAGCAGGAGCGCCATGGCGATGGCGCCGATCATCGACGCGATCATCACGAGGAGCGCCGCACCGAGCAGCAGCGTGCCTCGGCCGAGGAGGATGTTCGTTCCGCGTGTGGGCGTGCGGTCGGGCGGAGGCGCGGCGGAGGTGTACGACGCGGGGTAGGCGGGCCACGGCGCGACGGCGGGCGCCTGGATCTCGGCCGAGGGGAGCTGCTCGTCGCTCGTCGCCTCCACGGGCGCGGCCATCGTGGGCTGCTGGTACAGGGCGGGCTTGGCACCGCCGGGCAGCCGCGCCACGAGCACGGTCTCACCGATCTCGATGCGGTCGCCCTCGCCGAGGAGCGCGCGGTGCACGCGTCGCCCGTTGAGCGTGGTGCCGTTGCCGCTGCCCAGATCCACGAGCGTGATCCCCTCGTGATCGCACACGACCCGCATGTGCTTCCGGGAGACCGAGACATCGGTGAGGATGATGTCGTTGTCGATGCCGCGACCGACGGAGGTCTCGCCCTCCTGGAGGGTGAACTCGCGGCCGAGGTCCTTGCCCGACTCGACGAAGAGCACCGGATGGGCGCTCTCGTCGTGGAGCATGTTCGTGCTCTCGTCGGCGAGGAGCTCGCGATCCTCGATGCGCGTCGAGTCGTTCGGCAGCTCCCCGCGCTCGAACTCGTCGAACGCGTCGGCAGACGCCGCGTCTGCGCGCGGGAGCGAGGGCTCGGCGAGGCCCGACCCTTCTGCGGGAGGCGGGAGGCTCTCGGCGTGTGCGTTGCCCGTCGAGACGTCCTCGAGCGAGCCGAGCTCGAGCCCGGGGCGCGACGCAGGGCCATCGAGCGCGCTGGCCGCAGGGAAGCGCTCGAGGACGCCGCGCTCGTCCAGCGCCGCCAGGGCGGCCTCGCTCGCGGTGGTCTGCGGCACGCCATGGGCGAGGGCTGGCAGCGATTCGGCGCGTGCGAGAGTGCTCGCGTCCTCGAGCGGCGCGAGGGTGGGCGCCGACTCGAGCGGCGCCGCGTCACGCGCGTCGTCGGCGGCGGCCTCGCTCGTCGGGACTGGGTTGTCGAGCGCCCGAACGTCGCCGTCCTCGATCGCGCGTGGAGGTCCCTCCTCCGGAGCCGCGTCGCTCGGCAGACCCGTCAGATCGCTCGGCGGCGTGGCGGGATCCGTGGCCGCAGCGGAGGGCAGCTCACTCCGCTTCGGAGGCGCTGGCAGGCGTCCGAGCATCGGGCGCGGCACGGCCGGGCGCTTGGGGAGCTCCCGCGCGGGCTCCCGTGCCTGATCGGTGGAGAGCCGGTCGCCCAGACGGTCGAGGAGCGCGTCTACGCGCGGGGCGTCTGCGGCTCGTTCGGCCATGATGCGATGGAGACAGCGTATGATCCCATGAGCTTGGGGACAACGGTCGCGCGCGAACCGCTCGGGTCCTCGCGACGTGGTCGGTCCTCACTCGGCGGCGTCCCACCAGCCCACGGTGTCCCGGATCACCGCGCCGAGCTGGTCACCGACCTCCAGGCTCCAGAGCCCCTCGGCGGGCTCGTTGTTGCGCGTCCGTGTGCGACCGCTGTCGGGGAATCGGTCGGGATCCAGGGCGATCTCGCCCGGCGCCCGCCCTCCCATCGCGTGCTGGTGGCAGCCCACGCAGTTGCCGCGGAGCAGGCCGGGCGCGGCGTCGATGTACGGATTCGAGCACCAGCTGCGCGCCTCGTGCACCTCCTCGAGCGCGCGGGCGAGGGTGGGGGCGTCCTCGTCGAAACCACCGCTCGGAACGGGATCGTGCTCGTCGTAGTCGACCGCGACGCACATCTTGTAGTGGTCCCACGGCCCGCCGAGAGCACGGATCGCGTCGGGCCGATCGGCGCCGAAGTCGGTGTCTGGGTCGGGCGACCACCACAGCGTGACGTTGAGCCAGTGATCCACCTCGTGCGTGCGCAGGTGGAAGGCCGCGAGCCGATAGCTCGGTCCTGCGGGCACGGTCATCGTGTAGATGTCCGCGTCGCCGGGATCGGCGAAGCCATCTCCGTCGCCCCAGCGCAGATCGCCCGAGTCGAGGCGTCGTCGCAGCGCAGACGCCGAGGTGTCGAAGACGGGCAAGGGCATCGCCAGATCGGCGCGTTGCCAGTGCAGCGCGAGCGTCGCCGACGCGAGCGGGAAAGAGCCGCGGAGGCAACCGGGGGGCACCTGCGAGGGCTCCGTCCGCGAGACCTCGAGCGTGCCTCGCAGCTCACGCCCCGACGCGTGCACCGAGACGAAGAACGCGCCGGGCCCATGCGCCTCGCAGCCCGCGAGCCCTTCGCCGTCGCAGACCGCATCGGTGGCCAGGCCATCGACGCTCGTGAGGACCGTGATCACGGCGTCGTCCACGCCCGCGCCCTCCGGATCGAGCCGGGCCCCGAGCGTCGCACCATCGGCGACGAAGTAGGGGCCCGCCAGCTCGTCGTGACACCGGGTGAGCGCGAGCTCCACGCGATCGAGCGTCTGCGACGTGCTCGCGCGTCCGTCGACGAACGCTGGCGGGCTCTCGCCCGTGAGGCAGCGCGTGATCTCGGCGTAGCTCGCGAGCACGTGGCGCGCGGCCGCGGGGCTGAGCAGCGTCCGGCGGATCCCGCCGAGCCCGTCGATCGCGCGCTGTCCGTGGAGGCCTGCCACGTACTCGTCGAAGCGCTCGGGGCTCCAGCCGCTGATGGCGTCGACTGCGTGCGTGTTCCACGTCATGGTCGCGTCGAGCTCACCCTCGTCGAAGGGCGAGCGCGCGGCGCGACGCTCCGGCCCGATGCCCTCGAACGCATGCTGGAACATGCGGTTCACGTCCTCGCGGTCGTACCAGGTGCGGAACGTCGGCACGCGCGCAGCGTCGACGGGGGTGGTCTCGGCGAGCGCCTCGGGGGCGAGCACGCGCGCGACGGCAGCCCACGCAGCGGCGCGTCGCGCGCGCTGCGACGACGCGAGCTCGTCGGTCCGTGCCCCGAGCATGGGGTCGGCGTCGTAGGGCACGCCGCTGCCGAGCACGCGACGCTCGGCTGGGCCTGCAGCCACGATGACGACCCCGAGATCGTCGCAGCTGGGGGTGGGGGCGGGCGCCGGCGTGCAGGCCGTGCCCGACACGAGCGCGGCCACCACGGACACGTGTCGTCCGACGAGGGCCGCGCGGGTCATCGACTCAGCCTCGGATCGCGAAGAACGCGTCGCTCGCGACGACGTGCTCCGGGCGCTCGCCGAGCGTGCGCACGAGGAAGTAGACCCAGTCGTCTGCGCGGAAGTGCGGGTAGAGCGCGTACTGACCGGGCTGCATGTTCGTGAGGCGCGTGCGCTCGCCCGTGGCGAGGCGAACGAGGTAGATGTTGGAGGCGCCCTGCGTGAGGTACGGCGCGAACGCGGGGTCGGTCGGGCCCGTGAACCCGAGCTCGACCGCGTCCTCGGCGGTCACGTAGTGGTGGATGATCATCCACTGCTCGTCGTACGAGAACGTGGGCTTGCCGCCGCTGAAGCAGTAGCGCGCGATCTCGGGCGTCTCGACGGTGAGGGAGGGGCCGCTCGTGTCGAAGGCGATGCTGCGCAGCACGTAGCCGAGCTGGACGCCCCCCGGGCCCGAGACGCGGTTCACGAGGAGCTCGCCGCTCGCCGCCATCACGCCGTCGCCCTCGAACGGCGTGCGCACCGACGTGGTGCCCATCACGGAGAACGTCGAGCCCGTGTTCACGAGGCGCGTGAAGCGCGTGGTCGCGTCGGCGCCGAAGTCCGTGGCGGGCTGCGCGAGCGTCGGCTCGTGGCCTCCGTCGTCGGACACGAAGAGGCCGTACATCGACCAGTAGTCGCCGCCCGAGAGCGCTGCGCCCACGTGCTGGTAGAGGCCGACCGAGCGGTTGTTCGAGCAGCCGCTCTCGGTGAACGAGATCGACGCGGGCTCGGACGTGAGCACGTTCATCTCGCACACGTACGCGCGCATGCCCTGGAACATGAAGCCGCTCAGATCCGGGAAGAACGCAGGGTCGTAGCTGCCGGCGGAGGGGATCGCGACGCCGCGCTGGAGATCGATGAAGCGGCCGCGCTGCGTGCCCGACACGGCCGCGCCGTGCGCGACGAAGCGGCCGTCCGGCGAGCTGCGCGTCCAGTACGCCGACACGTAGTCGGTCGTGAAGAGCACGCGATGCGCCGTGCCGGGGACGACGTCCCACGCTGCGCCGTACGTCGTGTCGGCGGCGCGCGTCTCGGTGGCGAAGCACTCGGTCGGAGAGGTCGCGCCCGGCGGGCAGCCGTGCATGAGCATGCCGGCGTCACGCGCGCGCTGGCCCCAGCCCATGCTCGCCATGCGCTCACCATGCGCGATCATGTCGGCCGAGACGCCCGTCATGCACTCGGTGGGCGCGGGATCCTCGGGCAGCACCTCTTCGAGGCCGGGCACGCCGCGGATGAACCACTCCGCGACGATGTCGAACTGCGCCTGATCGAGCGCGGCGTGCGGGCTCCCGCCGGGCGGCATGCCAGCTTGCTCGACGAAATTCGCGTACTCCGTCTCCCACGACCCGCCCGCGCCGTGCTCGAAGACGTAGCGGAACCACGAGAGCTCTGCTGCGGTCGAGAAGATGCCGACGTGCTCGGGGTCGAACACCTCCCCGTTGCGGAAGCACGCCACCATGTCGGCGGCAGACGCGTCGGAGCCGACATCGAGATCGGTCAGACACGTGGTGAGCGCCTGATCGCTCAGCGCGCGCCAGTTGCGGATGGTCTGTCGCGTGAGGCCGTGGCAGTCGTTGCAGTAGAGCTCGGTCGCGCCGGCCGCGGGCGCACCGAGCAGACGCAGCGCCTGACGCGCGAGCTCGAGGTCGGGCGTCGCGACGGGATTGCGGAAGGGCGGCACGCCCGTGAACCACGCATCGGGCGGCTGATACGCGTCGAGCGCCACGCCCGCGTCGTTGCCTGCATCGTCGACGAGCGTCGCGTCCGGAGTCGCCGCCGCGTCCGGCGTGGGAGGCGGGTTGTCGCACGCGGTGGCGGCGAGGGACGAGAG
>JAIBCE010000076.1 GCA_019694315.1 Sandaracinaceae bacterium | reverse complement strand
AAGTGGGTGCAGGTCTCGCACCGGCCTCGGAGGCCACGGATGCAAGGGAATTCGTGCGCCGATTGGCGGAGCCGCCGCCGCCCCCCTGGCGGCCGCCACCCCCCTCCCCCTGCGCGAGGACGGGGTCGACCTCGGTTCGAAGGTGGGGTCAGACCTCGGTCGAGGGTCGGGCAGACCTCGTTTGGTGCAAGCTCGGACCGGTGCCGTCCGACGCTCTCCCATACGGCTCCCTCGCCTTCCTCGCCCTCGTCGTCCTCGTCGCCAGCGCCGTCAACACCGTCGCCGGCGCCGGCTCCCTCCTCGTCCTTCCGGCCCTCATCTTCTCGGGTCTCGACGCCAGCTCCGCCAACGCCACCAACCGCATCGGCATCCTCGTCCAGACCGCCGCCGCCATCGTCGGCTTCCGCCGCGCCGGCAAGACCATCGGCCGCCACGAGCTCCACCTCACCCTCACCACCATGCTCGGCGGCCTCCTCGGCTCCTTCCTCGCCACGCTCCTCGCCCCCTCTCAGATGCAGCTCGCCATCGTCATCGCGATGGGCCTCGTCCTCTTTCTCACCCTCCTCCCCAAGGCCGCACGTCCTCCCGACGCTCCGCCCCCCGCCGACTCCCTTCCAGCCCCCACCCCCACCATGCTCGCCGGCTTCTTCGCCATCGGCGTCTACGGCGGCTTCCTCCAGGCCGGCGTCGGCATCCTCGTCCTGCTCTTTCTCTCTCGCGTCTTCGACACCAGCCTCGTCGCCTCCAACGTCCTCAAGAGCACCGCCACCTTCGGTCTCACGCTCGTCGCGCTCGCCATGTTCGCCGCACGCGGCGAGACCATCGATCTCCCCCGCGGCCTCGTGCTCGCCCTCGGCGCCGCCCTCGGCGGCTACTTCGGCGCCGACCTCGCCGTCCGCCTCGGCGAGCGCTGGACGCGCCGCGCCATCGTCGTCGCCGTCCTCGCGAGCATGGCCAAGCTCGTCTTCGACCTCACGCATTGATCTCCGCGCGCCGCCACCGTTGCGTGCCCGCACGCCCCACCGCCCACGGTGCATTGGTGATCCCCTGCGCCCCGTGATAACTCCGCCCCATGCTCCTTCGACGCACGGGTCGCAGCGTTTTCGGCGGGGTCCTCCTGAGCCTCTCGCTCACCGCGATGGCAAGCGGCTGCAGCCGTCCTCCTCCGCCCACCGGCCTCGACATCCCGCGCGGTGAGGCCCCCGAGGGCTGGCCCGCGATCCTCGTCAGCACCGCCGGCCGCGCTCCCGCGCTCTACGCCGGCTCCGACGACGCCGCCCCCGCCTTCGGTCACCTCGGCGACGGTGTTCGCGTCCGCGTCGAAGGTGCGATCCAAGGCCAGCGCGTGCCCGTCACCGTCGGCGGCAACCTCGTCGTCCACGCCTGGGCGCAGGTCAATCGCCTCGCCGCCTTCACCTCACGCCGCGGTCGCGTCGAAGGCACACCCGTCTTCGTCGGCGTCAATGATCCCGTCAGCCTCGTCGGCCGCGAGAACGACACGACCTATCGCATCATCGTTCGCCCGCGTCTGGGCCGGCCCGACGTCGACGACACGCTCGTCGGCTACGCCGCCATGCTCGGCACCGACTGGATCGGCGAGGGCGACGGCGTCGAGGCCGACACAGGCCTCAACCCGGGTGAATTCCGCCTGCTGCCCGCTGGCCAAGAGGTGCCGCTCTACGATCGCCCCGGCGGCACCGTCGTCGCGCGTCTGCCTCCGCTCGATCCGCCGCTCACCGTCGTGGTGCTCCGCTCGCGTGACGGCTGGAACGGCGTGCGCGTCGGCGTCGGTCCCTACCTCGTCGGCTACGTGCAGGGCGAGCTCGCCCCCTCCACCGCCGAGGCGCTCGGCGCGCGTCCTCGGCGCGCAGCCACCACCGAGGCGATGCCCTCGCGCATCGCCAACGAGACGGGCGCTCTCTTCCGCGTCGCTGCTGGCACGCATGTGATGTTCTACGGCGAAGACGTCGCCACCGTGCGTCGCGAGGCCTGGGCCCGCGAGCTCTCTCCGCGCCAAGGCGACCAGGCCGACGTCTACATCGCCGCCGACGACGGCGTCGCCATCCGCGGCGTGGTTCCCGTCTCGAGCCTCACCCCCGTGACCGACGGAGCGGCCGCACAGCCCGGCGCCGCCCCCGCGTCCGCGACACCAGCTCCTGCTGGAGGCACGCCCTGAGCCGCGAGCAGCGCGAGCCCGCCGACGCCGTCCTCGCGACCGAGCGCCTCGTTCTCCGCACCGCGCGAGTGGACGAGGCGCGCGCCGTCCTCGACTTCTTCTCGCGCAACGAGGCCCACCTCGGTCGCTGGGAGCCCGCTCGCCCCGACGACTTCTTCACGCTCGACGGCTGGCGCAAGCGCCTCGAGGGCTACCGCGATCAAGCGCTCGCTGGCGCGTCGTATCGCTTTCATCTCTTCGAGAAGAGCGCGCCGCACCAGGTCATCGGCTCGATCGGCCTCTCGAACGTCATCCGCGGCGTCTTCCAGTGCGCTCACCTCGGCTTCGGCCTCGATGCGCGCGCCGAGGGGCGCGGCCTCATGCTCGAGGCCGTCAACGCCACCGTCGAGTTCGCGTTCGAGACGCTCGAGCTCCATCGCATCGAAGCCAACCACCAACCGCAGAACCTGCGGAGCGCCGCGCTGCTCCGTCGCGCTGGCTTCGAGATCCAGGGCTACGCACGCGACTACCTCTTCATCGACGGCGCGTGGCGAGATCACGTCCTCACGGCCAAGACGCGCCGCACCTGATCGCCGTCACTCCTTGGACTCCGCGAGGCCCTTGGCCTGCTTGGCGCCGGGGCCCCGCGTCAACGCGAGGTGGAGCAGGCCCGGCGCGTGCTGACCGACGAACGCGCCGACCTTCCCGTGGCCCGTGAAGACGAGCTCACGCTTGCGCGCCCAGATCGCGTCCGCCATCACGCGCGCCGCATCCTCGGCCTTCCACATGAGGTTCTTCGGTCGCTTGTCGGCACGCGCCGGATCGAAGTGGCCCTTGTTGTCGACCTGCGCGATCTCGCTCTCGACGAAGCCAGGATGGAGCAGCGTCGCGCTCACCCCCGTGCCGTGTAGCTCTGCTGCCAGCGTCAGGCCGATCGCGCGCAGCGCCGCCTTGCTCGCGTTGTACGCGCCCAGTCCCGGCGCTGGCACGAACGCCGACACGCTCGCCACGAAGGCGACGCGCCCCTTCGTCTTCTCGAGGTGCGGCAGCGCGTGCTTGGCCGTGATCACCGCGCCGATCACGTTCGTGTCGAGCTGCCGCCGCCAGTCCTCCGCGCTGAGCTTCGCGATCGAGCCCATCACCGAGAAGCCGGCGTTCGCCACGCAGATGTCGAGCTGACCGAGCTCGCGCACCACCTGCGCCACCGCGCGCGCGACGTCTTCTTCCTCCGTCACATCGCACGCGACGGGCAGCGCGCGACCGCCCACGCGCTCGATGTCCTTCGCGACCTCTTCGAGGTTGGCGACGCGCCGCCCCGACACCGCGATGACGGCCCCGCGACGCGCGAGCTCGAGCGCGAGCGCTCGCCCGATGCCGCTGCCGGCGCCCGTGATCCACGCGACCCGTCCGTCGAGCGCGCCCATGCGCGTCCTCCGTTCTCTGTTCTCGCTTCTCCTCACGACGCGTGAGGAGGTCTCGTCACGGCGAGGCCGGACGGAGCTTGATGCCGAGGAAGTTCGCGATCGGCTGCGCGAGAGCGCGCGGCATGCTCGGCAGGCGACCTTCCACGACTGCGCGCGCACGCGCATGCGGCTCGCCCTTGAGCGAGGGCAAGATGATCTCGGCCCAGCGCTGGAGCGACTTCGGGTCGGCGCTCGAGAGCGCGAGCTCGAGCACGGGCTCGAGGCGCTTCTGGTACGCGACCGAGGCCATGCAGAGCGCGGCGAACGTCGAGACGAGGCCGTCCTTGCCCACCTCGCTGCACTCCGTGAAGCGCTCCGTCAGTCCCTGGAGGTGTCGCGCGACGCGCGCCGGGGCGAGGCGCGCCATGACGGGCAGCGCGACCGCCACCGTCTGCACGGTCCGCTTCTGCGGCGAGGCCACGAGCACCACGAAGCGATCGACGAGCCCCACGAGGAGGTCGGGCTTGGCAGCGAGGACGTCGTCGAGGACCTTGCAGGTCTGCGGCAGCGCGCGCTCCGCGGCGAGCGCCTCGCCGAGCACACTGACCGCGCTCGTGTCGTTCTCGGCGAGGATGCGCTGCGCCTCGCTCGAGATGTCGGCGAGATCCGTCGACGGTCGCAGGGCCGCGGCGTTGCGCTGCGCGAGGTTCTTCATCGCGGCTGTGCCGGTGATCGGCGCCGGCGGTCGCGACGGTCGGGGCGGCATCGGCTTGGCTTCGCCGCTCACGCCTGCTCCGTTTCCACCAGCGCTCGTCACGCTGCCTTGGGCGGGGCTCACCACAGGCGTCGGCGCCACCACGGCGGAGGTCACCGGAGCCGGGCTCTGCACGGTGGGCTTCGCCGGCACGAGCGCGGGCGCGGGTGCGTTCGCCACCGGCGCGATGGCCGCCGGCGCAGCGGCCTTCTTCGGCGCCGTCTCCGCGCCCGCCTTCGTCGCGGAGGGCTTGCTGGCGGGCTTGGCGGACGTCTTGGGAGCGGCCTTCGGCGTCGCCTTCGCGGCGGCCTTGGGCGGCGTCTTGGTGCTCGCCTTCGGCGCGGGCTTCTTCGGAGAGGAGGGCTTGGCCATGGAGGTCGTCTCGTGCGGCGCGAGCATAACCGACGCCGTTCGCGTTGCCCACGTCGATCACCGTGCAGAACGCACGCTCGCGCGCGCTCACATCGAAGACACGATGCCGATCGCGCTTCGATCACGCGAGGCCGAACGCGCGCTGCCACTCGCGGGCGAGCTCGCTCGCGCTCGCGGGGCGGTTCTCGCGCCTCGGCGCCATCGCGTGGGCGATCGCGTCGAGCACGGGCGGCGCGAGCTCGGGACGTCGCGAGCCGAGCGGCACGACCTTGCCCATCGCGACGTCGAACATGAGCTGCCCCGGGTGCTTGCGCGTGTCGAAGGGCAGCGCGCCCGCGAGCATCTGGTACGCGAGCACACCGAGCGCGTACACGTCGAGCCGCGCGTCGGGCTCTCGGCCGCCTTCGCCCGTGAAGAGCTCGGGGGCCATGTACACCGGCGTTCCCGCGAGCTCGCCCGTGCGCGTGAGCCGATCGAGGCCCTCGACCTTCGAGAGACCGAAGTCGACGAGCTTCACGTGCGGCGGGGTCGCGGTGAGGAACACGTTCGCGGGCTTGAGATCACCGTGCACGACGCCCCGCGCGTGGATCGCCTCGAGCGCGCCCGCGAGCGCGAGCAGGAGCGTCGCCGCCTCTGCCACGGGCATCGCTCCATCGCGCGCGAGCTTGGTCTCGAGCGTCTCGCCGTCGAGCAGCTCCATCACGGTGAAGGCGCGATCGTCGGAGTCCTCTCCGGCGTCGAGCACCCGCACCACGGCGGGGTGCTCGAGGCTGCGCAGGATCGACGACTCCCGCCGAAAGCGCCTGCGCAGGCTGGCCTCGGCCGCGAGCTCGGGGCGCAGCATCTTCACCGCCACGCGCGTGCCGGTCGTGCGATCGATCGCCTCGTAGACCGCGCCCATCGCGCCCGAGGCCATCTCGCGCACGAGCTCGTAGCGGTCACGCAGGACGACGGGCATCGCGCGTGCGATGGTCACCGTCGCGCCGCCGCGCGGTCAAGCGATCGAGCGCCCCGTCGAGCGACGCAGAGGAGAGAACGCATGCCTCGCCCCGCGCGCCTCGCCGTCGTCGGCGACGTGCACCTCGCCTTCGGCTCCGAAGACGTGCGCGCGCTGGATCGGCAGGGCTACGACGCGGTGCTCTTCGTCGGCGACCTCGCGGGATACCGCCCCGGAGGAGGGCTCGAGGTCGCGCGTCACATCGCGCAGCTCCGCACGCCCGCGTACGTGATCCCCGGCAACCACGACGGCGTGCACCCCGCGCAGCTCGTGGCCGAGGTGCTCGAGAGCGACGCGGCCGCGCGGCTGCTCGATCGTGGTCCGCTCCTCTTGCGACAGGAGGCGCGCCTCGCGGCGCTCGCCGAGGCGCTGCGAGGCGACGGTGGCGCTGCGCTGCTCGGCGGCTACTCGCGTCATCGCCTCGAGGGCGCGCACGCGCCGATCGATCTCGTGCTCGCGCGGCCGTGCTCGTTCGGCGGTCCACGCCTGTCGTTCCGTCCGTACCTCGAGCGCACGTTCGGCATCACGAGCCTCGCGTCGTCGGCGGCGCGGCTGACCGAGCTCTTGCTCGCGTGCGACGCGGCGCACCTCGTCGTGCTCGCGCACAACGGCCCCGCGGGCCTGGGCGCGCGGCGCCACGACATGTTCGGCTGCGACTTCCGACGCGAGGAGGGCGACTTCGGCGATCCCGATCTCCGCGACGCGCTCGAGGCCGCGCGTGCGCGAGGACGCACCGTCACCGCCGTGGTCGCAGGCCACATGCACCACGCCGTGCGAGGAGGCGGGCGGCGCCCGATGTCGCGCGAGGTGGACGGGACGCTGTACGTGAACGCGGCGCGCGTTCCCCGCGTGTTCCGCGAGGGGGCGCGCGAGCTGAGGCACCACGTGCGGATCGAGATCGACCGAGGCCGCGCGCGCGCCGAGGAGGTCCTCGCATCGACCGCGCCGGCCGCCTCGCTTGACGGCGGAGGTGGATAGTGGAATGATCATTCCACTGTGAAGGCGCCCCCGATCCCTTCGGAAACGCGACGCTCGCGCCCCACGGCGACGAAGGGAGTCGCGCGGCAAGAGCTCGCCGCTTCCAGCGGCAGAGGCACCTCGCGCGACGAGCGGCGCGAGGAGCTCGTCCGACGCGTGCACGCGGTGGCCCTCGAGGCGTTCGCCGAGCGCGGGTATCATGGAACGAGCGTTCCACAGATTCTCGAGGCGGCCGGCGTGAGCGCCAGCTCCCTCTACCGGCTCTTCCCGAGCAAGGAAGCGCTCGTGAACGCCGTGTTCCTCGAGGCCAAGACGCGCCTCGGGCACGCGCTCGCGGAGGTGGAGGGGCACGACGCGGCCGACGCGGATCGCGACCCTGCGAGCGTCGCGCACGCGCGCTTCGTGCGGATCTGGGATCGTCTGGCGCGCTTCGCGGCCGAGGAGCCCGTGACCTTCCGGTTCCTCGAGCTCCAGGACCACACGCCGTACCTCGATGGGCCGAGCCGCACGAAGGAGCTCTCGGTGCTCGCGCCGCTCGCGCTCACGTGCATGGACCTCCAGCGCCGCGGTGTCTTGCGCACGGACGTGGGCGTCGACGTGATGCTCGCCACGCTCTGGGGCGCCCTCGTGGGGCTCGTGAAGGCCTCGCGCCTCGGCTACCTCGCGCTCGACGCCGACAAGCTCGCCGAGGCCCGCGAGGCGCTCTGGCGCGGCTTCGCGTCCACGGAGCCGATCGCCGACGCGCGGACGCGTCGGGCCACGCGAACGAACGAAGGCACGAAGAGGAGGACCGAGCGATGACCCAGTCGATGACCCAGTCGGTGACCCAGTCGGTGACCCAGTCGATGCACGAGGAACGTCCGCGCGGACCGAAGGCCGCGAGCGCTCGCGCGCTCGATCTCGACGCGCTCGCGGCGATGGACGTCGCGGCGCTCGGCGCGCTCTACGCGAAGGGCGCGGCGCCTTCGAGCGTCGAGGCGCTCGCGGGGCATCCGCGTGGTCGCATGCTGGCGGTGCGCACGCTCGATGGGCGCAGGCGCGGCGGCGCCATCGCGAGCCTCGCGCGCGCTGGCTGGTTTCCGTGGGGTGGCAAGAGCTTCAGCGGCACGGGCGCGAGCGGGCGGGGCGTCAACCGCGTGCACCTCGGCGGTCGCCACGCGCTCTTTCCGTTCCACACGTCGATCCGGGCGTCGGTGCTCGACGGAGCGCCTTGCGTGGCGCTCGACTACGACCTCCCCGACAACCCCTCGTTCATCCGCGCGATCCACGACGAGGTGCGCGAGGTCGCGCCTGGCCTCTACCTCGGCCCGGCCATGTGGAAGACGAAGACCACGCCCGCCTTCGTGCTCTGGTTCGCCCTCGACACGCGCGTGCAGTCCGAGCCCATCGGGGACAAGTGAGGCACGCCCTCGTCACCGGCGCCGCAGGCGCGATCGGTGGTGCCATCGCGCGCGAGCTCGTCGAGCGCCACCCACACGTGAAGCTCACGCTCGTCGACGTCGCCCTCGACCGTGCTCGCGTGCTCGCCCGCGAGCTCACCCGAGAGGGCGAGCCACACGATGCGCGCGCGTGGGATCTCGCGGAGCCGGCCGGCCTGCCCGAGGCGTACGAGGCGCTCGTGCGCGATCGAGGCGAGGTCGACGTGCTCGTCAATTGCGCCGGGATCATGGACATCCGCTCCTTCGCCGGCACGCCGTGGGCGCGCGGGGAGCAGCTGCTCTCGATCGATCTCGTGAGCCCGCTGCGCCTCATGTCGCTCGTCACGCCGTCGATGCTCGCGCGCGGCGCGGGCACGATCGTGAACGTGAGCAGCATGGCGGGCGTCACGCCGCTCCGCGGCTGCACGTACTACGGCGCGGCCAAGGCGGGCCTCGCGATGGCGTCGGAGATCGCGTGTCTCGAGCTCGGACCTCGCGGGGTGCACGTCGTCACCGTGTATCCGGGCCCCGTGCGCTCGGAGCTCGAGCGTCGCGCGCGCGCGCAGGCCACGCAGGGTGTCCTCACGAGGCTCATCCCCACGGGTGATGCGGCTCCCCTCGCGGCGCGCGTGCTCGACGCGTGCGCGCAGCGCAGGCCGCGTGTGTTCTATCCCGCGCTCTACGACGTGGCGGGGCGCCTACCGGGCCTCGCGTCGCGCTTCACCCGCGCGGTGAGCCCGATGCCCAGCGCGTGAGCGAACGACGAACGCGCGGCGATCACCAGAGCGTGTAGACGAACGGCGTCACGGCCTGTCCCGTGAACACCACGAGGGCGAGCAGGCCGAGCACCACGACGAGCGGGACGATCCACCAGACCTTGTTCTCGGCGGCGAAGCGCACGAGATCCCCGAAGACCTTGGTGACGGTGCGGAGGCGCATCGAGGCCGGTTGTAGCAGGGCAAGCCGCTGCGCGTCGCGCCTCAGTCGGCCTCGAACGTGCGCTTCCATCGCTTCGCGTCGTCCCAGCCCGGCTGCTTCTTGCGCTCGAGGAGGAAGGGACCGACAGAGAGGTAGTCCATCTCCGTGCTCATGAAGCAGCGGTAGGCGTCCTCGGGGTTACACACGATGGGCTCGCCCCGCACGTTGAAGCTCGTGTTCACGAGCACGGGGCAGCCCGTGCGCTCGGCGAACGCGGTGAGCAGCCGATGAAAGCGCGGGCTCGTGTCGGCGTGCACCGTCTGGACGCGCGCGGAGAAGTCCACGTGCGTGACGGCGGGGATCTCCGAGCGCACCCGGTTCACGCGCTCGAGCAGATCGGTGGAGCTCGGGACGTCGCCGTCGGCGATCGGTGCGCGCTTGTCCTTCTGCACCGGCGCCACGAGCAGCATGTAGGGCGAGGCCACGTCGAGCTCGAACCACTCGTGCGCGCGCTCGGCGAGCACGGCGGGCGCGAAGGGGCGAAAGCTCTCGCGCTGCTTGATCTTGAGGTTCATCACCGACTGCATCCGCGCCGATCGCGGATCGCCCACGATCGAGCGGTGTCCGAGCGCGCGCGGGCCCACCTCCATGCGGCCCTGCACGAGGCCGATGACGTTCTCGGTCGCGAGGAGCTCTGCGAGGCGCGCCGCCCACGCGCCCTCGTCGCCGAGCTCCTCGAACACGATCTTCTCGCGCTCGAGGAAGAAGCGCGTGTCGGCGTCGGAGAAGGAGGGCCCGAGATACGCGCCCTGCATTCCGTCGGTGGTCGTGCCGTCGTCGCGCCGCGCGACGCTGCGTGGTCGGCCGAGGCCGAGAGACTCGGGGCCGAGGTGATAGGCCGCGAGCGCCGCGCCGATCGCGCCGCCCGCATCGCCGGCGGCCGGCTGGATCCAGAGCTCGTCGAAGACGCGCGCGCGCAAGAGCTCGCCGTTGGCGACGCAGTTGAGGGCCACGCCGCCCGCCATGGTGAGGCGTCGCTTGCCGGTCTCCCGGCGCACGTGGCGGCCGATGCGCAGCACGATGTCGGTGAGCACGTCCTGGATGGAGCGCGCGAGATCCATCTCGCGCCGCGTGATGCGCTCGTCGGGCTTGCGCGCGGGGCCGCCGAAGAGGCGATCGAAGCGCGCGTTCGTCATCACGAGCCCATCGAGGTAGCCGAAGTGCTCGAGGGCCAGGCGGATCGAGCCGTCGTCGCGCACGTCCACGAGGTGATCGCGGATCGCGTCCACGTAGCGAGGCTCACCATAGGGCGCGAGGCCCATGAGCTTGTACTCGCCGCTGTTGACCTTGAAGCCGCAGTAGTAGGTGACCGCCGAGTAGAGCAGGCCGATCGAGTGCGGGAACTCGAGCTCGGCGCGCAGGTCGATCGAGGCTCCTTCGCCCACGCCCCACGTGGAGGTGGACCACTCGCCGACGCCGTCGAGCGTGAGGATCGCGGCGTCCTCGAAGGGCGAAGGAAAGAACGCGCTCGCGGCGTGTGAGACGTGGTGCTCGGGGAAGAGCACGGGCGGGTCGTTCACCACGCCGAGCGACTCGAGCGCGCTCTGGATCTCGCCCTCCACGAAGAGCTTGCCGCCCATCATCCCCGGCACGCCGAGCATCGAGGGCACGGCGTGCACGAAGGGCACGAGGCCGCGCGGCGCGGTGCCGAGCGCGGTCTCGAGGATGCGGTGGAGCTTGAGGATCGGCTTCTCGTAGAAGGCGACCGCGTCGATCTCGGGGCCGCTCGCCTCCGCGAGGCAGTAGCGAATCGCGTGAAGAGGCATCGCCTCGTCGTGCTTCTTGCGGCTGAAGCGCTCCTCCTGCGCCGCCGCGACGATCACCCCGTCTTCCACGAGACACGCGGCGGCGTCGTGGTAGTGGCAGGAGAGGCCGAGCGTGCGGACGGGGCGGCTCACGAGCACCTCGGGTCAGAACGGACGATCGAGACGCGGGGCGCCTCGGGCGCGCGGCTTCCAGTGACTCGGCGCCGCGGGGGCCTTCCCGCTGCCCCAGCGCGCGCGCCCGCCGCTGCGCAGAAGGAGCCGGAGGGGCGTGATCACGAGGAAGAACACGGGCGTGAGGAGCACGTACGCGAGCACGCGGCCGACGAGCCACGAGGCGCGTGAGACGAAGCGATCGAGCGCGCGGTACGCGCTCGGCACGACCGCGGCGAGCGCCACGAGCGTGAGCGCCACCAGCGCGACGAAGCCCGCCATCACGCGTCGATCGAGCCAGGCGAGCAGGAGCGCGACGGCGGCGGCCACGGCGGCGCGCTTGGACGCCTCGATCCAGAGCGGGCGCTGACGCTTCGCGATCGCCGATGTGTACGGTGTCCACGCCGTCCGCGCGGCCTCCGGCGAGCCCCCACGCCCGCGCGCGCTCGCGCGTGGCTCGACAGCGGTGGTCGCGGCGTCGCTCTCGCTCACGACGACGACATACCACGGCCTCTCCGGCCTCGTGTGATGCGCAGGTCGCACGCGCGCCCCGAAGGCCGGAGGCCGGCGACACACGCGTCGCTTGACGCATACCGACCGGTTGGTATGTTCGCGCGATGCCCGCGACACGACGAGCCAAGCCCACGACGCCCGCGACGCGTCGAAGGGCTGCGGTGTCCCGAGAGGCGCTCGACGACGTGGCGCCCTCGACGCCACCGCCTCGCCCGCGTCGCAAGGGTGACGCACGCGAGGCCTTGCTCGACGCGGCGCTCACGCTCGTGCGCAAGCAGGGCTGGGCGGCCACGAGCATCGATCAGCTCTGCAGGGCGACCGGCGTCACCAAGGGCGCGTTCTTCCACCACTTCGCGTCCAAGGACGCGCTCGGTGTCGCAGCGGCGGCGCGCTGGACCGAGGTGACCGCGCCCTTCTTCGCGGGGGCCGCGTACCACCGGCACGTCGATCCGCTCGATCGCATCTTCGGCTACCTCGCGTTCCGCGCGTCGATCGCAGAGGGGCCGATCGAGGCGTTCACGTGCTTCGCGGGCACCACGCTGCAGGAGACGTTCGCCAGCTCGGAGCCGATCCGCGAGGCGTGCGGTCGCTCGATCCTCGATCACGCAGCGATCGTCGCCGAGGACTTCCGCGAGGCGCTCGCGCTCCATCGCCCAGCGCTTCCCGTCACCGCCGAGGGCCTCGCGACCTACACGCAGACGGTGCTCCAGGGAGGCTTCGTGCTCGCCAAGGCCAAGGGCGATCGTGCGCCGCTGCTCGAGGCGATCGCCCACCTCCGTCAGTACCTCACGCTGCTCTTCGACGTGCGACCGAGCGCGCCGCACGCGCGTCGACCCAAGACCCGAGCCTGAGCGCTCGACCCGAGATCACCGACCCGAAACGCGACACCACGAGCAGGAGAACGAACGAGATGCCCAATCCCCAGGGGAGCTTCATCTGGTACGAGCTGATGACGCCCGACGCGAACGCGGCGGCGAGGTTCTACGGAGACGTCGTCGGCTGGACGATCGCCGCGCGGCCCGATCCGAACGCGCCGGCGGGCCGTGACTACCGCATGATCGGTCGCTCCGATGGCGGCTCCGCAGGGGGCGTCTTGGCGCTCAGCCCGGCGATGACGGCGGGTGGCGCGCGACCGGCGTGGGTCGGCTACCACTTCGTGCCCGACGTGGACGCCGCGGTGCGCGCGATCGAGGCCGACGGGGGCCGCGTGCTCATGCGCATGACGATCCCCGTCGGCGACATCGCGATGGTCACCGACCCGATGGGCGCGCCGCTCTACGTGATGCGGCCCGTGCCGCCTCCTGGGAAGGCCGAGGCCACGAGCGACGTCTTCCACGCGAGCGCCGCGCAGCACATCCGATGGAACGAGCTCCAGAGCCCCGACGTGGCGCGCGCCAAGTCGTTCTACGGCAAGCACTTCGGCTTCCGTTTCCCGTCCGCGATGTCCATGGGCCCGCTCGGTGAGTACTCGTTCATCGATCACGATGCGGGCGCGCTCGGGGGCGTGATGCCGCTCGCGCCCGAGGGCGGCACACCCGGCTGGCGCTTCTACTTCGGCGTGCCGTCGGTCACGGCGGCCGAGCGCGCGATCGTGGCGGGCGGCGGGAGGATCGAGCGGGGCATGCACCAGGTGCCCGGCGGCGAGTGGGTCGTCATGGCGCGTGATCCGCAGGGCGCGCCGTTCGGCGTGGTCGGCGTGAAGGGCGAGTGAGCGATGACCCAGAAGGCCACACCCTTTCTCATGTTCGACGATCAGCTCGGGGCCGCGCTCGAGCTCTACACCTCGATCTTTCCCGACTCGCGTGTGCTCCAGCGCGCGCAGGCCGGCGAGAACGGTCCCGTGATCTCGGCGGAGCTCGTCGTCGGCGGGCAGCGCTTCATGGCCTTCAACGGAGGCCCGCACTTCCGGTTCACCGACGCGTTCTCGATCTTCGTGAGCTGCGAGGATCAGGCCGAGGTGGACCGGTACTGGGATGCGCTGGTGAAGGCGGGCGCCAAGCCCGTGATGTGCGGCTGGATCACCGATCCGTTCGGGCTCTCGTGGCAGATCGTCCCCAAGCGCTTCATGGAGCTCATCGCCGATCCGAGCCCGGCCAAGTCGCGCGCGGTGATGACGGCCATGCGCTCGATGGTGAAGCTCGACGTCGTGGCGCTCGAGGCCGCGCACGCAGCGGCCTGATCGCGGGCGCGCTCACGGCGAGGGCGTGCGATCGAGGCGCGCTCGCCCGAGGGCCTCGCGCACGGCGGGCAGCACGGCCTCGGCGAAGCGGCGGTGGCCCTCGGCGTTGGGATGATGATCGACCTCGTGCACCCAGAGGCTCGAGGTCTCGGTCTCGACGAACGAGGGCAGCGTGTCGACGACGCGCAGGCCGCGCGCGCCCAGATCCTGGGCGATCCGTTCGTGCGTCGCGCGGAAGGGGTAGCGCGACTCGTCTTCGAGCTGCGCGAGCAGTGGCCAGAGCGCGATCACGAGCGCGCGGCCCTCGCGCGCGAGCTCGTCGGCGAAGCGCGAGAGCTGATCGAGCGTGGCGCGCCAGCCCTCGGCGTTCGGCGTCTCCACCATGTCGAGGTACCACCGCATCGTCGCGCCCCCGATGCGCAGGGCCTCGAGACGATCCTCCACCAGCGCGAAGAGGCGCGGGGACCAGGGCGAGGGCGCGGGCGCGTCGTGCGCGAGCATGCGACGACGATCCACGATCCAGTCGTCGACGTAGCGCTGTTCGGCCTGGAAACCGGGCGATCGCGCCGGATCGTTGAGGGTCATCGCGTAGAGGACCACGTCGGCCTCGAGCACGTGCGCGTGCATCCACTGGCCGAGGCCACGCGCGTCGGGGCGCTCGTCCATCGTGAAGTCGTAGCCGCGGCGACCACACGCGAGCACGTCGTGCGGACCCTCGAGCGCTGCGTCGAGGCGCGCCGCGACCGTGTCCTCGAATGGCACGCCCTGACCTTCCACGAACGAGTCGCCGACGAGCACCACACGCGCCCGCGCGGCGTCGTGCGGGGGCAGGAGCTCGCCCTCCTCGCGCACGCGACAGAGCTCGGGGGAGTAGAAGCCACCGACGCCGTGAGGGGCCTCGGGGGCCCACGCGTCGAGCTCCGGAAGGCGCACGGCCCACGCGTCGTGGGTCGCGGGATCCCGCAGGTCGAGCGGGAAGCGACCCGCCGGATCGCTCGGATAGAGATCGAGCCCCGCGCGCTTGTCGCCGCTCTCGAGGTGGTGGGTCTCGGCGAAGCGCGCCGGCGCGAGGCCGAGCGCGCGCACCACGAGCTCGGCACAGACCAGCGAGACCACGCTCGAGCCCGCGAGCAGCGCGATGCGGCGACCGAGCGTGGGGGGCCTCGCGATCGGTGCCGTCGCGTCAGCCGAGCTCGGCACGGAGGAACTCGGTCGCCCGGCCCCACGCGATCTTCGCTTGCGCGGGGCTGTAGACGCTCGGATCGCCCTCGCGCATGAACGCGTGGCCCGCATCGTAGACGTGGAGCTCCATGCGTCCGCCCCGCGCGTTCACCGCCTCGGCCAGCGCGGCGGCGCGATCGGCCCGCGCCCAGTCGTCGCGCTGCGCGAAGTGGGCCTGGATCGGACAGCGCATCTTCGCGGCGTCGAAGTAGTCGGCCCGCGGGATCCCGTAGAACGGCACCGCGCACGCGAGGCCCGCGAGGCTCGCGGCCGCGGCGAACGCCATCGCGCCGCCCATGCAGAAGCCAGTGATGCCCACCTTCTTGCCGGTCCGCGTCGCCAACTCGGCCACACACGCGCCGAGGATCTCGATCGAACGCTCGGTCTTCATCGCCTGCATGAGCGCGCCCGCCTCGGCCGCATCGCTCGCGACGCGGCCCGCGTAGAGATCGGGCACGAGCACCGTGAAGCCCTCTGCCGCGAGGCGCGCGCCGAGCGCCTGGATGCCGTCGTTGAGGCCCCACCACTCGTGCACGACGATGAGCCCCGGGCCGTGGGCGACCTTCTGGGACGGGAGGAACGCAGCGCGGAACGGCTCGCCGTGCGCGTGGAGGGTGAGCTGCTCGATCGACATGCGCGCGAGGATCACCGCGCGCGGCGCGACGCGTCAACGGCCGCACGACGATCCGACCGACCGCCGCGACCGATCATCGCCACGACGGAGGGAGCCCGCGCTCCACCTCGATCGCCGAGAAGGGCGGCGTCGGCTGCGGTCCCGCTTGCTTGGCCCACGCCCACGTCCGCGCGAGGCCCTCGCGCAGCGGCGTCGCGTCGAGCTTCGCGCCGAGGAGCTCCCTCACGAGCGCGTGATCCGCCCACGCGTGCGCGACCTCGTGCCTTGCGGGCAGGTGTCGGATCTCGACCCGTGATCCCGTGACCTCGCGGAGCGTCTCCGCGAGCTCGAGCACCGTGCTGTGAGCATCACCGCCCACGTTCATCACGCGATTGCGCGCAGCCTCTGCGAACCCACCGTCGGCGATCGTGGGCACGAGGTCACGCACGTAGGTGAACGCGCGGGTCTGTCGCCCGTCGCCGAAGACGGTGAGGGGCTCGCCGCGGAGCACCTGGTTCAAGAAGATGCCGACCACGTTGCGGTAGCGGTCCCGCATGCTCTGGAGCTCGCCGTACACGTTGTGCGGGCGGAAGATCGCGTGCTCGAGGCCGTGCTGTCGGGTGGCGGCCGCGAGGTCGAGCTCGACCGCGTACTTCGCGATGCCGTAGGGGTCCTCGGGGCGGGGCGTCGTGCTCTCGCGGAGCGGCAGCTCCCCCGCGCCGTAGACCGCGATGGACGAGGTGAACACGAGGCGCCGCACGTCGTGGCGCAAGCACGCGTTCAGCACCGTCATCGAGCCGATCACGTTGTTCGTGTAGTTGAAGCGGCGGATGAACGGGCTCAGGCCCTCGGCCGCGTAGGCAGCGAGGTGGTACACGACCTCGAAGCGCGCCTCACGGAAGAGGCCCTCGACGAGCCCGTCGTCCACCACGCTGCCGCGCACGAAGCGCGCGCCGCGAGGCACTTGCTCCGCGAGGCCGCCCGAGAGGTCGTCGAGCACGACGACGTCATGGCCTCGCGAGACGAGCTCCTGTGCGACGTGGGCTCCGAGAAAGCCGGCGCCGCCCGTGACCAGGACGCTGCTCATCGACCCATGCCCGTGTGCATCGGCCGAGGTTCGCAGGCGAAGGGCTCGGGGAGAAGCCCGAAAGGTCCAACGCACGAAGTGCGCGCTCGGACGCGACCGTGCGCAAGTTCTGCGTTCACTCGGACACACGGCCGTGGGGAAAGGCGACGACGCGAGCGGCGCCACGCGTGGATCGGTGGTTGCTTTGCGCGCGCCCCGTGCCTGAGGCGGACATCATCCCCCGGCGAGAGGAGTGCGACGCGCTCCTCGAGGTCATCGACTCCGTCAGCTCGGCCATCCTCGCCCTCTCCCCCGACGGCACGATCGTGTTCGCGAACGACCGCGCCACGAGGCTCTTCGAGTCTCGAATGGCCACCACGGGTGGCACCCCGCTCGTGGGCTCCAACGTCGAGGCGTGGCTCGCGCCCTTGGCCTCGCTGCTCGAGGCGCAGGCGAGCTCCGTGCGTCCGACCGTGCGCCTGCCAGGGGCTCAGCTCCTGGGCTTCTCCATCACCAAGTCCGCGCGCGCGGGCGCCTCGCGCTACGTCGTCTCGTTCCAGGATCTCACGCGCATCCAGGCCCTCGAAGAGGAGCGCGATCGGCTCCTCCGCCTCGCCACGGTCGGCGAGGTCATGCCCATGATCCTGCACGAGACGAAGAACCCTCTGGCCGCGGCCTGTACGTTGCTCGAGCTCCTCATCGAAGAGCGCACCGAGGCGTCGCTCCAGAGCGATCTGCACGGCATCCTCGTCGAGATCCGCCGCGCGCTGCTGTCGCTCGAGGGGCTGGGCTCGGTGCGGCGCGACCTCCGCTCCCCGACTGCGCATGCCGTCGACCACGCGATCCGCGAGGTGGTGTCCCTGATCGATGCGCGGGCCCGGAGGCACGACGTGACGCTCGAGGCGGAGATCGCGCCGCTGCCCCTCCTGTACCTCGATCCGTCGAGCATGCGCGCGATCGTGCTCAACCTCGTCACCAACGCGATCCACGCGTGCGAGAACGGGGGCCACGTGTGGGTCCGGATGTGGCTCGGCGACGACGGGCTCGTGCTCGAGGTCGAGGACGATGGCGTCGGCATGCCGCCCGAGGTCCTCGCGCGCGCCTGCGAGACGTTCTTCACCACGAAGCGGAGCGGCAGCGGCCTGGGCCTCGCGCTCTGCGCGAGACTCGTGGACGAAGCTCGGGGTACACTGTCCATCGAGAGCGCGCCCGCGCGGGGGGCGCGTGTCCACATCCTCATTCCCGAACTAGAGAGCGAGCCCGGCGGGCGCAGCAACGCCTCCGAGGTCCAGCCCAACGAGCCCTGAGCCCGAAAGGACACGCCATGGAAGGAAGCCGTCAGTCCCGAGTCGAGGTGATGAACCGAGTGCTGCGGTCGCTCACGACCGAGAGCCCCGACATCCAAGCGGCCGCGCTCGTGTCGGAGGATGGCCTCTTGCTCGCGAGCGCGCTCCCGCAACACGTGGAGGAGCTCCGTGTCGGCGGCATGAGCGCCACGCTGCTCAACCTGGGTGCGCGCGCTGCCACGGAGCTCGGCCTCGGCCGGCCCGAGCAGGTGCTCATCAAGGGCTCCGATGGCTACGCGATCCTCACCACCGCGTCGCAGGGCACCGTGCTGCTCGTGCTCGCGGGCCAGCACGCCAAGCTCGGACTCGTGTTCCTCGACATGAGCCGTGCGGTCAAAGAGATCAGCAAAGTCCTCTGAGACGGGAGACGACCGTGACCACGAACCAGAACGCGCCCGTCATTCTCTACGAGGATGCGACCCACAAGAACGTGCTCCTGCCGGAGTACGGCGAAGGCGTCGCGGTGCAGGCGAACCAGCACCTCATCATCGACAAGGGCCGAGGGATGATCCTCGACCCCGGCGGCCACAAGGTCTACGCGAAGGTGCTCGCGGAGACGATGCACCAGCTGCACGGAAGCCAGGCCAGCGGCGGCTTCCTCGAGCACATCTTCCTCTCGCACCAGGACCCCGACATCGTCGCCGCGGTCAACGGCTGGCTCATGACGACCGACGCGACCGCCTGGGTGAGCGCGCTCTGGGTGCGCTTCGTGCCGCACTTCGGCCTCGATCGTCTCGTGATCGACCGCCTCAAGCCGATCTCGGACGAGGGTGGGTTCCTCAAGCTCGGCGACACCGAGCTGATGCTCGTGCCCGCCCACTTCCTCCACTCGCCCGGCAATTTCCAGGTCTACGATCCGCGCGCGAAGATCCTCTATACGGGTGATCTCGGCGCCTCGATCGGCCGCGAGTACCGCGAGGTGAAGGACTTCGACGATCACCTCCCGGCGATGGATGGCTTCCATCGACGCTACATGGGCTCGCGCTCCATGATGACGGCGTGGGTGAAGATGGTCCGTCAGCTCGACATCGAGTGCCTCGCGCCGCAGCACGGCGCGTGCTTCCGCGGCAAGGCGATGGTGGAGCGCTTCTACCAGTGGGCAGAGTCGTTCGACTGCGGCGTCGATGTGATGGCCGGCAAGCTCGCGCTGCCCTCACACTGAACCAGCGCTCGTCATGCAGCGGATCCTGATCATCGAGGACGAAGAGACGCTCCGCATCGGCATGGTGCGGGCGCTCTCCAAGCTGGCGGGCGTCGAGGTCGTCGCCGCCGGCACCTTGCGTGAGGCGCTCGCCCTCGTGGACCGGGCGCGGCCCGACGCGGTGATCTCCGATCTGGATCTGCCCGACCGTTTCGGCGCCGAGCTGCTCGGAGAGCTCGAGCGCCGAGGCCTTCGCATCCCCGTCACGTTCGTCTCTGCGTACACACGCAAGTTCAGCGATCGGGTGCCGCGAGCCCCCGACATCCGCCTCGTCGACAAGCCCGTCTCGCTCGAGAAGCTCCGCGAGATCGCGGCCGCGGCGCTCTCCGCACGCGACTCGGTCCTGCCGCCGCCGTTCGGCGCGTCCGACTATCTCCAGCTCGCGTGCCTCGGGCGGCACTCCGTCGTCATCACGCGCCGGAGCTCGGTGCGCGACGAGTCCGCGGGCGGCCGGATCATCGTGTGGCGAGGTGAGCTCTGGGACGCGACCGACGAGGAAGGCCACGGCGAGCGCGCGTTTCGCCGCATCGTGGTGCAGCCCGGCGTCTTCCGCGTGCACACGCTCACCCGCGATCCCGGTCCTCGAACGATCGAGGGGCCGTGGGAGATGCTCATGCTGGACGCCCTCCGCGAGGCCGACGAGGAGGCCGTGCGCGCCGAGGAAGAGGCGGCGCTGGCGTTGCTCGACGGGCCAGCGTCGCCGCCGCCTTCGGTGCCAGCGATGCCACCGCCGCCGCCCGTCGTCGACCTGTACGACATGGCGTTCGAGCGCGGTGTGGAGGCTCTGTTCGCGCGCGACCACGCGGGCGCCGTCCGCGCGTTCCGCGATGCCCTGGCGGCACGGCCCGGCGATCCCAAGGCCACGGCCAACCTCGAGCGCCTCCGCGCGCTCGGCCACGTAGACCCGTCTTCGACGGGCTCGAATTCGGGAGGTATTGGATGAGCACGAGAATCGCAGTCGTCAGCGCGAAGGGGGGCGTCGGCAAGACGACCGTCGCGCTCAACCTCGCGCTCGCGTTCGCCGAGCGGGGCCAACGCACGCTCCTGGTGGATCTCGATCCGCAAGGCGCCGTGGGACACTCTCTCCGCAAGGGCGACACCGAGTGGCAGGGCGTCGTCGACGTGCTGGCCGGCACGGCGCGCGTGGACGAGGTGCTCGTTCGCACGAACGAGCCGAAGCTCACGCTCTTGCCGCGTGGCCGTCTCGATCCCATCGACGCGCCGGAGCTCGAGGATCTCCTCAGGATGAAGGATGTCGTCGAGGGCTTGCTCGCGCCGATCAGCGACGGCTTCGATCGCATCCTCATCGACACGCCGGCGGGCATGGGCTCGGTGACACGCGGCGCGCTCGCGGTGTCGGACTGGGCGCTCGTGGTCTTCAAGGCCGAGGCGCTCGCGCTGCGCACCATCCAGCAGTCGCTACGCGTGATCTCGCACGTGGCGCAGGAGCAGAACCCGCGGCTGGGCCTCCTCGGCATCCTCCCCACGATGATCGAGCTGAAGAAGGATCACGTGCAGGCCCCGCTCGTCGAGCTCTGGAGCGGTTTCGAAGGTGTCCTCGACACCACCATCCCGCGCTCGGACGTCGTCGCGCGCGCGGCCCTGCTCGGTGTCCCCATCGCCTATCAGGCGGGCGCGGTCCCAGCGGAGGCCAAGCGCTTCGCGCAGCTCGCTGCGGAGATCGAGGCCATCCAAGAGGCGCGTCACGGAAGGAGCACGGCGCATGAAGATCGCCCCGCCCGAAGCCTCGTCTGATCTCGAGCGCGCCCAGGCGCTCAGCCGCTCGCTCGCCTCGGTTCGCACCGGATCGAGCGCTGGCGACGTGACGGCGCCCCGCGAGCCTTACGTCCGCCTCTCGATGCGTCGCGCGACGGCGCTGGCCCCGCTCGAGGTGGGCGCGCGCTGGCCTCGCATCGTTCGGTGGCTGCGCGAGTCCACCTTCGCCACGGCCGTCTTCGCGGTGGATCGCAAGGGGCTCGTGATCGCATCGGTCGGCCTCGAGGACGACGAGGCGATGCGGATCGGCGGGCGCGTCGCGCTCGCGTTCGACCAGTCTGCGCTCGTCGACGAGGTGCGCTCGCTCGTGATCGACTGGGCGGGTGAGACCCTCACCGCGCTCGAGGTCCGTGACGCGGACGACGTCCCAGTGCTCCTCGGCGTCATCGGCCACCCCGAGCCCGTGCCCAGGGCCAAGGTGGTCGCGGCGATCGCGAGCGCGCTCTCGGTGCCTGCCTGAGCACCGGGCCGTCGGGAGCGGTTCTCGCCGCGCGCGGGCGGGACCGCCTCCGAGTTCCAGCCGTCGACGGTCGTCGTCGGCGACGCGCGCGTCGTGGTAGTTTCGGAGCCCCGCGATGGAGATCGACGAGTACGAGCAGCGCCTTCACGACGCCGAGGTCCGGCTCGCTCGACTCAAGGCGCTCTACGAGCAGTGGTTCCAGGGGATCGAGCGCATCGAGCCCCAGATCGCGCGCAAGGAGCTCGAGCGTGTGCTCGAGGTGCTCAAGCGCGAGCAGCCGCGGAACACCGCGCTTCGCTTCCGGTGTCAGCAGCTCTCCGCACGCTACGGAACCTACGGGATCTATTGGGGCCGGATCGCCAAGCAGATCGAGGAGGGCACGTACCGGCGCGATCTCCAGCGCGCGCGCGCCCGCGCCGACCGCCAGAAGGAGCAAGAGCAGAAGACGTTCGAGCTCGACGTCGAGCTCGACGGGCTCGAGGGGGTGGACGGCCTCGACGACGATGGCTTCGGCGACTCGGATCTCGACGCGATCCTCGGCGCGCTGACCGACGCGCCGAAGCCCGCGCCCAAGACGTTCTCGCGCCCCGAGGCAGCGCGCGCGGATGCCACGCGAGAGCCCAAGACCGATCCGGCGCCGCCCCCAGAGGCACCCGCCACGCAGCCCGCGCCTGCCCCCGCGACCAAGCCCGCCCCTGCGGTTGCCGCAGGCCCTCGTCCTCCCCTTCCGCCCGGGGCACGCCCTCCGCCACCTCCAGCCGGCCGACCCCTCGTGCCCGCCCCGCCCGCGCCGGAGCCCGAAGCTCCCTCGTCGTCCACGGGCATCGCCATCGGTCGCATGGTGCGTCCCGCCGCGCCGCAGACGGGCGGCGTGCGCGAAGAGGCCGGCACGCACTCGCGCTCGGCTCGTCCCGCGACGAGCTTCGGCAAGCCGACCGAAGGGCCTCCCACGGGCCCGCGCCCCGTCGTGCCCTCGGCTCCGCCGCGTCCTCTCGCGCCGCCGCCCCCCGCTGCAACCCCGTCGCAGGGCCCCGACATCCGTGCGCTCTACGACCGGTACATGGACGCGCGTCGCAAGAACAACGAGCGCGTGGACAACGTGAAGTTCGAGACGCTCCAGCAGAGCGTCGAGAAGATGATGCCCAAGCTCCGTGAGAAGCACGGCAACAAGGCCATCGACTTCGACGTGGTGCTGCAGGACGGCAAGGTCGGTCTCAAGCCCAAGGTGCGTGGTTGAGCGTGAGCGCGAAGCCGCGCGCCGTGGGCTGAACGTGCGCCTGGCGGTGCGCGCGCTCTTGTTCGTGGGCGCGAGCGCTTCGGTCGGGTGCGGCACGATGAACCTCGCGCGCACGCTCGGCCGCGGCAACACGGAGCTCGCAGGCAGCGTCGGCGGGCCGCTCCTCGCGCTCGGTCCGGCGGTGTTCCCCACGCCGCAGACGCGGGTGGGTGTGCGGCACGGCGTGACCGACGACATCGACGTGATGGGGCACGTCGCGCTCGACGGCTTCGGCTCGGCCTTCCTCGCGCTCGACGCAGGCGTCGTGGGGCAGATGACGCGGACGCGAGGCGGCTTCGCGATGTCGCTCTCGAGCCGGCTTCACCTCGTGGTCGATCTGAACGACGCCGTCGCGCCGCGCGTGTTCCCCGAGGTGGGCCTGCACCTCGAGCACCCGCTCGACACGTGGGGCTCGTTCTTCTTCGGGCTCGGCGGTGTGGGGCAGATCGATCCGCCGCGCGATCGTCCGTTTCTGTTCCTCTCGCCGTACGTCGGTCTCGAGGTCTTCCTCGATCCGCAGACCAACGCCGCGGGCGAGGCCGTGGAGCGCACGGGCTTCGCGCTCCAGCTCGGCTGGATCAACCCCTGGGACGACACGACCACCCTCGTGCGCTACGTCCCCGACGGCGCGGGCGCGATCACGCTGCTCTTGTCCTTGCGACATCGCTTCGGAGGGATCGACCGATGAGCGCTCCGCGGCGCCACTCCACGCGTGTGCTCGCGCTGCTCTGGGCCGTCGCGGCCTCGTGTGTGGGCATCGAGGACTTCTTCTTCGCGGGGCGTCCGGCGAGCGAGTACCGCTTCGACGAGGCCGACCCGTCGATGGACGGTGATCTCTCCGATCCGCACCCCACGCTCGTGCCGCGTGCGCTCCGCGAGGAGAGCTTCGTGGCGCTCGCGGACGGCACGCCGATCCACGTCGTCTTCGCGCGCCAGCCCGAGGGAGCCACACGAAGCACGATCCTCTTCAGCCACGGCAACGGGCGTCACCTCGGGCAATTCTGGGATCGCGTCGAGGTGCTCTGGTCGCTCGGCTACCAGGTGATGATCTACGACTATCCAGGCTTCGGACGATCGGGGGGCACGGCGTCGGAGCCTGGGATGTACGCCGCGGCAGAGGTCGCGCTCGCTGCGCTCGCCTCGCGCGACGACGTCGATCCCACGCGCATCGTGCTCTACGGGCACTCGCTCGGGGCGGCCGCGACCTACGAGCTGTCGGTCCGCGCCATGCGGGGCGAGGTGGTCGCGCGAAGCACCTCTGGCGAGGACTTCGAGGTGCGTCCGCGCGCGCTCGTGAGCGAGAGCGCGTGGTGCTCCATCGAGGAGATGATCCGTGACGCGGCCTTCCTCGACGTGCCCCGCGAGCTGCTCTCCGAGCTGCGCTTCGACAACTGCGCGCGCATCGCCGAGCTGCGTGGCGTGCCTGTCATGATGCTGCACGGAGAGCGCGATCGGGTCGTGCCGCTTCGACAGAGCGAGCTCCTCGAGGGGCGCGCCGTCGAGCTCCCGATCGTGCACCGCGCGGCCGACGGCACGCATGTGAACCTCTCGGTCGTCGGGCCGCCGCTCGCCACGATCCCTCTCGTAGAAGGCGCTCCGCGGCCTTCGGAGCGCTACGCGGACTGGCTCACGTCGTTCGTGCCTCCGGAGTGAATCTCATCGAGCGTCCCGCCCGCCGGACCTGTGCTCACGGCGCGAGCAGCTCGCGACGCGGTGGCTCCCAGCCCGGCAGCCAGCCAGGGCACTCGTGCTCCTCGGGCAAGAGCATCTTCGACCACGAGAGATCACGCGACATGTCGTAGCGCGCGTCGCCGAGCAGCCGCGCCTCGTAGCCCTCCACCACGAACGGGGCGCGCGAGAAGAGGACGTACGCCGCCACGCGGCAGTCGTCGTGGGCCAGCGTCCGGAGCCGATCGAGCGGCACCTCCAGCGTGTCGTGCAGCCACACGTCCACGGTGGAGCCTTCCGCGATCGGCGTGCGCGGCGCGCTCGTCTCTCGCGGCGGATCCGTGTGACAGCCCTCGCCGCTCATCGCGCTCGGCCACGTGCTCACGGCGAAGCGACGATAGCGGAGCGTGGTCTCGTCGGTGCCGATCGACAGGCCGCTCCAGCAGACCGGGTTGCCGGGCATGGGCGTGAGGACGACGTCGTGAAAGGTCTCGTCGGGGAACGCCTGCGCGAGGACCTCGTCGGCGCGCGCCCGCGCGATGGCTCCGAAGGCCGCGAAGACCACGGGGATCGTCAGGCCCAGAGACAGCGCGAGCCACGCCCGCTCCGTGCGGCGCAGCCGCCAGCTCGCGTAGATCAGCGCGGGGGCGAGCGCGCCCAGCACGGCGACGAAGGGCGGGAGGACCATGCCGCTCGTGATCGCGAGCGCGATCGCCGCGATCGGTGGTGCCGCCAAGAGCACGCGTCCCAGGCGCGATTTCGCGGTGAAGACCAGCGGCGCTGCGAGGCCCACCCACCAGAGCGGCTCGACGATGAACATCGTGTCGCCGAAGTACCAGCGCGCATCGAGCGGCCAGAACGGATGCACGCCGTAGTTGTTCGTGGCGTCCATCGCGAGGTGCGTCGCGCACCCGAGCAGCGAGAGGGCGAAGAGGAGCCACTGCACGGAGCGTTCGGCCGAGGCATCGGCGCGCTTGGCGCTCGCGTCCGATGCGGCCTCGCGCGCTCGCCCACGCCGCTCGAGCCAGAGGGCGACCGCGAAGGGTAAGAGCGCCAAGAGGGGCGCGAGCAAGAGCGTGTGCGTGTGGCCGCGGTGGTGCAGCAGATAGCCGAGCGGGCGCTCGATGATGCCGGCGTAGACGAAGTCGAGGTCGGGGACGTTGTTGCCCAAGGCGGACGCGAGCCATGCAGCCCTCGTGAGCGCGGGGCTCGCCTCGCGTCCGGTGCGTCGGCGCCGGAGCTCGAGCGCGGCCTCGGCCACGACGATGCCCGCGAGCGTGTGCGTGACGTTGTCCACGCGCGATCAGCGAGGCGCGAGGCCGAGCAGGCTGTAGTCGAGGATCGCCTCGGCGGCCTCGGTGATGGTGGGCTTGCGTCCGCTGTCGGCGGGGCCGTCGACGAGGAGCTGGACCATCTGCTTGATCGTTCCGAGCACGGCCCACGCGGCCAGATCGCCGTTCGAGACGCGCAGCAGGCCGAGGCGCGCTCCGTTCGCGAGCGCGTCCGCCAGCCAGCGATGCAGGCGCGCGTAGAAGTCGAAGAGCTTCTTGTCGACCTCGGCGTCGAGGCCCACGGCCTCACGGAGCACGACGCGGGTGAGGTCGGGGCTCGCGACGAAGGCGGCGAGCACGCGCTCGACGCTCTGCCGGATCTGGACGTTCACGGGTGGCGCGTTGCCGGCCATCGAGACGCCCACGACGCTCGTGCGCACCCGCGCGAGGAGGTCGTCGAGGAGGGCATGGAAGATCGCGTTCTTGCTCTCGAAGTAGAGGTAGAACGTGCCGCGCGCCACACCGGCCGCGTCGATGATGTCGGCGATGCGGGCCTGGTGATAGCCGCGCTGCGCGAAGACCTTGAGCGCGACGTCGAGCAGCTCGCGGCGACGCTGCTCGCGGATCTTCTCGGCGCGCGATGCCCGACCGTCTCGAGGCGAGTCCTTGCTCCGCACCTCGAGGCCCTCGTCGCGGCTCCGCGCGCTCACGGGCGTGCTCATGGTGCCTCCTCCGCGTGCTCGGGCGCGCGCGCGCCGCGCGGAGGGGGCGTCCACCCGCGCGCGGCCCAGTAGTCGTCGACGCGTCGGGCCATCACCGAGCGC
>JAIBCE010000461.1 GCA_019694315.1 Sandaracinaceae bacterium | reverse complement strand
GTGCACGCCAGCGTGTGGAGCGCGTTGCAATCTTCTCCGCACGCGGAGCAATCACTCATGGTGCCGGCGGGCACCGCGCAGCCGATGCCGCGGCCCTCGCACGAGAGCCAGCCCGGCTCGCACGGCCCGCTGCAGCCGCCGGGGACGCTGACGATGTCGCACGTCGTGAGGTGCGCCCCGGCGCAGTTCTCGGCGCAGCCGTGGCACGCCCGCAGGCTCCCGAGCGGCGTCTCGCAGCCGGGCGCCATCGCGTCGCAGTCGTCCCACCCCGCCTCGCACCCCGCGCAGCCGGCGACGGTGCACGTCGTGGAGTGCACGGCGACACAGCTCTCGTCGCACGTGCGGCAGGCGGTCGGCGTGCCGAGCTGCGTCTCGCAGCCGGGACCCGTGGTGCAGTCGGCCCAGCCGTCGTCGCACGTGCCGCAGCCGCGGCTCTGGTGCGTCGCCGCGAGCGACACGCAGTCGGCACCGCACGGATCGAGCCCGTCGGGGCACGGCGAGCCGCCCGTACAGCCGCCGTGCTCGCAGCTCTGGTCGATGCGACATGCGCGGTGGCAGCCGCCGCAGTGCTCGGGGTCGCTCGCCGTCGACACGCAGTGCCCGTCGCACAGCTCGTCGCCGTCGAGGCACGGCGCCGTGGTGCACGCGCCCTCGAAGCAGACCTCGGTACCGCCGCACGCTCGCTCGCAGGTGCCGCAGTGCGCGGGATCGTCCGAGACGCGCGTCTCGCAGCCGGGCGACGCGTCGCAGTCGCCGTAGCCCGGTGCGCACGATCCCGCGTCCGCGACCCCTGCGTCGACGGGATCTGCTTCGGCCACGGGCACGCAGCGCCCGATCGCGTCGCAGGTCGTGCCCACGCGGCACGCGCAGTCGGTGAGGAACAGCGAGAGCGTGCGCGACGCGCCTGGCACGAAGGTCGCTTGGCGCGCCGAGTAGTAGGCGCGCTCGCTCGGGGCGCTCGGGATCCCGATCGCCTCGACGACGAGGTACGGGAGCCGATCACGGCACGCCGACTCGTGCGGGGGCAGCACCGTCAGCGTGAGCGGCAGCGCGGTGAGGACGTCATCGCAGCCGGGCGCTGCGGGGCCCTCGGGTCGCGCGAAGACGCGATCGCTGACGAGCCGATAGGAGAGCGCACCGGCAGGCAGACCCGTGCTCGGATCCGAGACCACGATCTCCTCGGCGACGCTCCGGCCCTCGCCCAGCGTCCGACATTCGGTCGGCAGCGCCGCGCGGCCTTCCGCGAGGCGACCGTCGCCCGTGCCGAGCCACGGCGCGCCGTCGACGCAGCCGTAGAGGACGCGCACCCGCACGGCCTCGAGGTGGACGAGATCCGTGTCCACGGAGACGGCGATCTGCGTCGCGAGGGCCGAGCGACACCCGCAGCACGCGAGCGCGATGGCCACACACGCTCCTCTCCAGCGCTCGCGCATCGTCATGGGCAGGGTACCTCACGGGCGAGTCCGTCGAAGCCCGAGTCGCTCGAAGAGCTCGGGGCGCAGGGACTCCGTCGGGGTGAGGGGCGCCACGGGGCCGTGGTTTCCGGTCGAAATCGTGGACCGAGGGGGCTAGCGTCTCTACGCATGCACGACGACTGGAGTGGCGAAGCTCACACGGTCGAGGTCGGACGTCGCGGAGGCGAGCTGCGCGCGGTGCTGCAGCTGCGGCTCGCGTGGACCGATGCACAGGGCGCGCACGTCCTCGACTCGAGCGGTGAGCGCCTCACGGTGGGCACCGACCCGTCGAACCACCTCGTCTTGTCGGACCCGACGGTGTCGCGCTTTCACTGCGAGCTGCGCCTCGAGCCCGATCGCGTGCGCCTCGTGGATCTGGGCAGTCGCAACGGCACGTACCTCGGCGGGGTGCGGGTGGCCGACGCGTGGGTCCACGACGGCGCCACGCTGCGCGTCGGCGAGACGAGCGTGGAGGTGCGCGCGAGCGGCGCGATGAGCTTCGTCGAGCTCTCTCCGCGCGAGGCCTTCGGTGATCTCGTCGGCACCTCGGGGCCCATGCGCACGCTCTTCGCGGCGCTCGAGAAGGCCGCCGAGTCCGACGCGACCGTGCTGATCGAGGGGGAGACCGGCACCGGCAAGGAAGGCGTCGCGCACGCGCTGCACCTCGAGAGCCCCCGCGCCGCGGCGCCGTTCGTCGTCGTCGACTGCGGCTCCATCCCCGAGACGCTGATCGAGAGCGAGCTCTTCGGACACGAGCGCGGGGCGTTCACGGGCGCGACCACGCGCCACGTGGGCGCCTTCGAGGCCGCGCGCGGAGGCACGCTGCTGCTCGACGAGATCGGTGAGCTCCCGCTGGCGCTCCAGCCTCGTCTCTTGCGCGCGCTCGAGAGCCGCGCGGTCAAGCGCGTCGGTGGTCACGAGTGGATCCCGCTCGACGTGCGGCTCGTCGCGGCCACGCATCGGAGCCTTCGTCGCGAGGTGAGCGACGGTCGATTCCGCGCCGACCTCTACTATCGTCTCGCTGTGCTCACCGTGCAGGTGCCTCCGCTGCGCGAGCGCCTCGAGGACCTGCCGCGCCTCGTGCAGGTGCTCGCCGCGCGGCTCGGCGCGTCCGACGAGCAGTGCGCGTTCCTGGCCTCGGCGCCCGTCCTCGAGCGCCTCGCCCTGCGAGACTGGCCCGGCAACGTGCGCGAGCTCCGGAACGAGATCGAGCGGACGCTCGTGCTCGGTGGCGCCACGAGCCCTGCGGCCGAGGAGCCCGTCTCGCGCCTGCCCTTCGGTGCCGCGCGGCGTGTGGCGATCGCCCGCTTCGAGCGTGCCTATCTCACCGAGGTGCTCGCGGAGTGCGGAGGCGTGGTGGCCGAGGCGGCACGACGCTCGGGGATCGATCGGGTGCACTTCCACCGCCTGCTCCGCAAGAACGACGTGCGTTGAGTTGGCTCGAGGGTCCAGGCGAACCCTCCCCCGCGAGGCGGGGCCCCTGCGTGAGCGACCGGATGCGGTCATGGGGGGTCGCCCGCGTCGAAGCAGCCCTCGATGTTCCAGCAGACCGAGACGGAGCCGAACGGAATGCAGCCGCCGCTGCCAGGGCACGGCGCGTGGCAGGCGATCGTGGGCTCCGTGCTCCCCTCGGTCGCGCCGCAGTACTCGGTGCCGTACGACGAGAAGTCGGACGCGTCGCAGTTGCCGCAGTTGGAGCAGTCGCACGCGGTCATGCAGCGACCCACGCCCCACATCGTGCCGTGGTCGCCCGTGATGCAGACTGTGCCGTTCGGACAGTCGGACTGCGTGAGGCACTCGCCAGCGTGCGCGACGCAGTCGGTCGTGCTGCACGCGCCGTCGCAGGCCTCGGTGACGACCCACTCGGCGTCACCGTCGTCGTCCTCGTCGCGGCAGATCTCGACCGAGCGGTCGTCGGCCGAGCAGCGCATCTCGCCGCGCTCGCGCAGCGTGCCGTCGATGTCGCGGCAGTGGGTGCGCTCGACGCGCATGCAGCCATTGCCGTGCGGGAGGTAGCCCGTGGGGCAGATGCAGCCCGTGCTGGGGCCGAGCGGCCACAGACGACACGTCCCCACACCGCACGACTCGTGCTCGCAGAGCGTCCCTGCGGACGGTTGGCAGTTGGTCGACGAGATGTGCGCGTAGAAGCCCTCGTCGCACCGACACGCCGCGACGCCGGTCACTTCCTCCACGTAGCAGCTGCCGTGACCATTGCAGTCGACGGTGGCGCAGGGGTTCGGGCCGTCGGCAGGTACGCAGTCGGCGCCCGTCGAGGTGAAGCCGCTCTCGCACGTGCAGAGTGGGCGACCGCCGAACGGTGCGCACGTCCCGTGGCCACCACACGTCACGCCGTGGCACGGCTCGATCACGACGGCCACGCACTCGAGACCGCGCGCCTCGTAGCCAGGGCTGCACAGGCACGTCGCCGTGCCGCTGCTCGCATCGCAGCCGCCGTGGCCGCTGCAGGTGACCCCCGCGCAGGGGCCGGGGCTGTCGGCCACGCATGCGCCGGCGACGAGGTGGAAGCCGACCTCGCAGCGACAGCTCGTGATGCCAGCGCGTGTCTCGCAGGCGCCGTGGCGGCCGCAGTCCATGCCCGCGCACGGGTCGGACGAGCCGTCGGGCGCGCACGACGTGCCGTTCGCGTGGTAGCCGGGATCGCACGTGCAGTGAGACGCGCCGAGCTCCTCGACGCAGTGCGCGTTCGAGGGGCAGCCCATGGCGCACGCGCTCACGACGCCTGCGTCGCTCATGGAGGGCCCGCCGCCGTCGAGGCTCGCGGCGCGTGCATCGAGCGAGGCGAGGGCGGCGTCTGCGGCGACACCTGCATCGGAGCGCGCCCTCGGGCCGGCTCCCAGACGGACGTCGCAGGCCACGAGGAGCAAGAGGGGAAGGGCGAGCGCGAGGGAGCGTGTGGTGGACATGCCGCCCCTCGATTCCACGTTCCGTGCCCGCGACCTCCGGCGCGGTCCGTGGGAGATCCGAGGTCTCGGCGTGGCGTCGCGCGCTACGGCGCTCGGGACCGTAGCGCGGCGCGCCACACCTCCACGCCACACCTCCACGCCACACGTCCTCGCCCGGGCGGCCTCGGGCTCACGGGTGCGCGTGGACGAGGACGATGTCTCGCGTGCCGCTGCCGAGGAGCGACACCACGAGGTCGAGCGCGCCGTCCTCGTCGAGGTCGGCCGCGTCGATGCGGTAGGCGGTGCCCGAGATCGCGGGCAGGCCCGTGGCCGCGACCCAGTCGCCGGTGGTGTCGCGGAGGGTGAGGAGCGCCGACTCGCCGCCGGCGACGACGTCGCGCCGGCCGTCCTGATCGATGTCCGCGACGGCGAGGTCGAAGGCGCGCCTGGTGCCGATGGCGCGCGGCGCGGCCGTCAGCGAGCCGACGAGCTCGATGGTGTAGCTCCCGAGCAGCGCGTCGAGCTGGTGGTCGCCGTCGACGTCGTAGAGCGCCATCGCGGCGTAGTTGGATCCCGAGAGCGCCACGCTGCTCGTCGCGCTCCAGCTCGCGGCGCCGCGGGTCGCGCGTGCGAGCGCGGCGCTCTCCTCGATCCATGCGAGGTCCGCGTCCCCGTCGCCGTCGAGATCGCCCGACGCGAGCGCGACCGGCCGCGCCGCTGCGTCGACGGTGATCGCGGCGCCGAGGTGGCCCGCGCCATCGGTGGGGAGCACGCGCAGGCCCGTGAGCGAGCTGTCGCGGATCGCGACGTCGAGCGCGCCGTCGCCGTTGAAGTCCGCCACCGCGAGCACGCCCACCTGCGCGCGCGCCTGCGAGAGCGCGGTGAAGGTGCCGTCGCCCGCGCCGCGCGCGATCGCGACGTTGCC
>JAIBCE010000460.1 GCA_019694315.1 Sandaracinaceae bacterium | reverse complement strand
GTCTACAAGAGCACGGATCGGGGCGAGCACTGGGCGCAGTGCAACACCGGAATCGAGGATCCGCGCTACCTCGGAGTCGCGGGTCACCCGACGGATCCCGACACGGCCTGGGTCATCGGCTGGTGGGGACGCATCTGGTACACGAACGACGGCGGCGCGAGCTGGGCAGAGGCCCCGGGGACGACGGTCGGCAACTACGGCAGCTACTTCGCCTATCGGCCCTCGATGCACGTCTCGAGGCGCGATCCCAGCATCGTGTGGGCTGCTGGCCACGGCGGGGTGTATCGGTCACGCGATGGCGGCCGCACGTTCGAGCCCGCCATCTCTGCCGGGCAGATCACGACCGACGTGGCCTACAACTACGGTCAGGTCGGCCAGGCGCTCGCGATCGATCCCAACGACGACGAGGTCGTCTATGCCTACCTCGGTGCCTTCGTCGCCAAGACCACGAATGCCCTGGCCTCGAGCGCCAGCGACATCTCGTGGCAGGACATGTCGGCGATCAGCCTGGGAGGCGACCGCTTCCGCGGCCGGGGATTCCAGCTCTGCGCCGGCAGCTTCGTGGGCTGGAATCCGTTCTTTCCCGAGCAGTTCTATTCGCTCTCGGGCGACTACGGGAAGATGACGCACAGCGAGGACTACCTGTGGTCTTGGTACTCGAAGTCTCGTGATCCGATCGCGACGTTCCGAAGTGGCAATTACGTCGCGTGCGCGGCGGATGGCACCGTCTACATCGGGACGGGGTGGAACTACGGAGACAGTGACATCTACCCGGACGACGGCCCGTCGGGCAGCAGCGACCCGAGCTTTCGTCGCGCGCTCATCAAGGGATCCCGGGCTGCCGACGGAACCCTGAGCTGGGGCTACATGCCTCTTCCTGCGCGCGTGATGGAGACCACGTCCGTCTATTGTCTCCCGACGGACTCGAGCAAGGTGTGGATCTGCATGGGTCCCTGTCTCATGTTCAGCGGCGACGGCGGTCAGAGCTGGACCGATGTCTACGACAGCCTCAATCACGGCTACAACATCGCCGCGGACCCGACGGATCCGACGGGCAACTCGTTCTACGTGTCGGGCGGCGGCGAGGGCATCTTCCGTGTGTCGCGCGATCCCGGCACGAACGCGCACAGCGTGACGCGGATGCCCGGCTCGCCCGCGTACTCGGGCGGGAACTTCGTGGCCGTGGATCCGGGGGATCCGAGCGTGCTCTGGGTGGCCTGTGCAGGAGGGTTGATGAAGTACGCCGGTGGCGAGTGGACCACGGCCTATGCACACCCCATCAAGGCGCTGGCCATCGATCCTGGCAATCCGCAGCGCATGGCGATCGGTGCGTTCTTCGGTGGCTTCTTCGATGTCTGGGACACACACGGCATCGAGGTCACTCAGGATGGCGGCGCCACCTGGACGCGCGTCTCGGACGGACTGCCGACGCAAGGCGCGTACTTCCTGGCGTTCAACCCCGACCGATCGGCGCAGCTGGCCATCAGCGCCGAGGCCGGCGGGTGCTTCATGCTCGATCTGGGTACCTCCACGCCCCGAGACGGCGCTCCGGCCGTGATCGGCGGGACCGTCTCGGCGGCGCGCTTCGACGACGGCGGATTCGGGGTCGCGCACAACGTCTCCGGAGGCCCGTCCGTCGTCGCCGGTGGTAGCGGTCAGGTCGTCGACGGCGTCCCTGCGGGCTCGTGGATCAAGTACTCGGTCGAGGTCACGGCCGGCACGTACGACGTCGTCGTGCGCGGCAGGTCGGTGAGCGGCGGCGCGCGCGTGCACCTCGAGCTGAACGGCTCGAACCTCACCGGGCCCCAGGCGCTCTCCGAGGGCGCGATCGGCGACACGCGCGTCTCGGGGGTGGAGCTCGAGGGCGGCTCCCAGTACCTGAAGCTCTACGTCGAGCGTGGCGTCGCCAGCTTCGAGTCCCTGACGTTCACGCCGTCGTGACCCGACGGCTCGCGCCCGCCTGCGCTGGGCGAGCGATGCGAGCGCGAGGCACGCGAGCGCGCACCATGTTCAGGCGGTGAGAATGCAGGACCGTCCCGGTTTTCGGGGCGTTTCTCCTTGGAATTCGAGGTCTCTCGGGCGGGAATGCAAGAATGCAGGACCGTCCCGGTTTTCGGTGGGATCGGGCGCGAGGTATGCTCGGGCGCGATGGCTCGTCTCGCTCCGGGGGTGGTGCTCGCGTGGGTCTCGGTCGGGGCGCTCGGTGCGGGGTGCATCTGCATCCGGCCGCAGACGAGCCCACCGCCCTTTCCCGAGCAGGCGAACCTCGCGGTGCGGCGCTCGAGCGAGCCCAGCCCGGCGCCGTTCGGCGCGTGCACTGGCTTCACGAATTCCTTCGGCCACGACGGCTTCTGCAGCGGCGGATGGGACGCGAGCATCTTCGAGGACGGCAGTGGGGCCGGCGGTGCCAACCAGTCTCCGCAGCTCCAGACCTACGGCTACGCTTTCTCGTTCGTGGGCGATCGCGCCCAGCTCTGCCGGTACTTCGGCGACGAGCTCGGCGACGAGCACGGCTGCACTCGGGGCGACGTGCGGTGCGCGCGATCGGGAGAGCTCGTGATCCACGATGACGGTGGCGGTCACATCGTGGGCGAGTTCGAGGGGGGCGCTCGCATCGAGGCGGCGTTCCGGTTCCCCGTCGACGCGGGCGTGCGCGCGGACTCCTGGCCGTAGGCGCGGCGGATCGTGCCGAGATCCGCTGAGCGGCGTGGCGCGGAGCGGTCGGGCGGTCCGGTCTTGCCGGTTTTCGGGGCGAGGCGGGGATCGGGCGCGAGGTATGCTCGCGCGCGATGGCTCGCCCTCGTCTCGGTCCGGTGCTCGCGCTCTCGATCTGTTCGCTCGGTGGTGTGCTCGCCGATGCCGGCACTGCGGCGGCGCAGGAGCGCAATGTCGACCTCGAGCGCTACGCGCCCGCGCCCGATGCCGATGGCTTCCTCACCGTGCCGGGCACGCGGACGCCGGGGCCGTGGCGATGGAACGTGGGCCTCGCGCTGAGCTACGCGCGCGAGCCGCTCATCGTGAACATCTCGCCGCGGCAGATCGTGTCCGATCGGCTCGACGGCAACCTCTACGCGCAGCTCGGCATCCTCGGGCAGATCGCGGTGGTGGTGAACATGCCGGTCGCGCTCTGGCAGAGCGGCGCGGCCGAGCGGATCGACGGCGGAGCGCCGCTCATGGTGAGCGCCGTGCGCGATCCGCGCGTGACGGTGCGGGTGCGCCTGCTCGGAGAGGACGCGACCGTCGAGCGCGATCGACACGAGGGCGCGGGCCTCGCGCTCCAGGTCGCGAGCACCCTCCCGATCGGGCACGAGGGCACGTTCGCGGGCGAGGGCGCGCCGCAGGTGGAGGGCGCCGTGCTCGGCGACTTCCACCTCATGGACATCGGTGTGGGCGCGATCCTCGGCTTCCGACACCGCTTCGCGGAGCCGGTGCTCTTCGGCAGCTCGTTCGCCAACCAGCTCTACGGCGCGCTCGGCGTGCAGGTGCCCATGCTCTTCGCCGATCACGTGGTCGCGATCGGCGAGCTCGACGTGTCGACCGATGCGGCGCGGCCCTTCGGTGACGCGGGCTCCACGGCGGCGGAGTGGCGCCTGGGCGTGCGGATCACGGCGATCCGCGACATCGAGCTCACCTTCGCGGGCGGCACGGGCTTCGTCGGTGGCGCGGGCTCTCCCCTCGCGCGAGGGATCGCGTCGATCAGCTGGGCGCCGCGCGTGCACGATCGCGATCAAGACGGCGTGGTGGACGATCACGACGGCTGCCAGACGCTGCCGGAGGACTTCGACGATCACGAAGACGCCGATGGCTGTCCAGAGCCCGACAACGATCACGATCTCGTGCCCGACGTGGACGACCGCTGCCCGAACGAGCGACCCGAGGACGGGCGCGATCTCGATGACGACGGCTGCCCCGATCCGTTCGTGGACAGCGACGGAGACGGGATCGAGGACGCCAACGACGCCTGCGCGCAGGCGGCCGAGGATCGCGACGAGCACGACGACGCGGACGGCTGTCCGGATCTCGACGACGACGCGGACGGCGTGCCCGACGCGAGCGATGCGTGTCGCCTCGAGGCCGAGGATCGCGACGGGCACGACGACGCGGATGGCTGCCCCGATCTCGACGACGACGGGGACGGCGTGCCGGACGCGAGCGATCGTTGCCCGAGCGAGGCCGAGGATCGCGACGGCCACGCCGACGAGGATGGCTGTGTCGATCTCGACGACGATCACGATGGCGTGGTGGATGCGCGCGATCGCTGCCCCGCTCCCGATCTCGAGGTGATCAACGGCGTGGACGACGAAGACGGCTGCGTGGATCGCGGCGGGCGCGCGCTCTGGACGCGCGAGCGCGAGCCCGGCGAGCGCACCGGGAGCGCCGATCCGTCGCAGGTGCCGCCCGTGTGGGTGGCCACGCTGCGCTTCGGCCCGCGCGGCCTCGCGCCCGGCTCGGAGCCCGCGATCGCGCAGCTCGCGCACCTCCTCGTCAGCGACGCGCCCCTCACGCACGTGCTCGACGTGGGGCTGCCGGAGGGGGCCGAGGCCCAGCTCGCCGACCTGTCCGCGCGCGTGCACGCGGCGCTCGAGGCGGTCGGGGCGGGCGCGCTCCGCGTGGAGGTGCGGCGCAGCGCGGACCTTCGCCCTGGCCGTGTGCGGGTGATGCGCCTGCTCGCGCTGACGTCCGGGCAGCTCCGGGTGATCTCGGATGCCTCGCTCCATCCGACGGTCGCGCCCGGATCGGCGACTGCGGGCCTCTCCTCGGCGCTCGTCCGGCCCCAATGACCGGTCGCTCGCTCGGGTGACGTGAAGCGCGGGGGGGCTCGCGCGTCGAAGGGCGTCCGAGGTGCCCCGTTGACGGCACCGCCGTCCTTTGGCGACATTCGTGAGCCGTCGGTCGTGCCGGCCGGAGCAGGAGCAGTGCACATCGAGCCTCGAAACGAGAGCGGCCTCTCGCGCCCGGCGCGAGCCTCGAGGGTGCGAGCCCTCGCGGCCCTCGTCCTCGCGATCGTGTGCGCGCTCGCGGTGCTCTCGCCCGCGCACGGTCAGCTCTCGGATCGGAGCGCGGTGGTGCGGGTGCTCCAGGAGAGCCACGACTTCCGTGCTCGCACGCGGGCCGCGCTCGCCCTCGGTGCGAGCGCCGATCCGACGATGGCAGCGCCGCTCGCGACCGCGCTCGGCGACGACGCCGGTGCCGTGCGCGCGGCGGCGGCCGAGGGCCTCGCGCGGATCGGCGGGCCCACGCAGCTCAGCGCCCTCAGAGCCCTCGCGCGCGATCCGGAGCGACAGG
>JAIBCE010000459.1 GCA_019694315.1 Sandaracinaceae bacterium | reverse complement strand
AGCCCCCGCGATGCCCGCGCGTGCGGCGGCGATGGCGCCCGCGCCCATGTCCCCGATGGCGCCCGGCTCTCGGGCCATCGGCGCCGCGAGCGGGTACGCGCCTCCCGCGCCGCCGCCCCCGCCGCCGCACGAGCTCGACCTGCTCGACGCGGAGTCGGACGACATGGCCATCGACGCGATGGCGGCCCCCGCCGACTTGGTGTCGTACTCGCGCGAGGAAGCGCAGAAGGAGAGCGCGTCGCCGCTCGATCGCACGCTCGAGGCGCAGCGCGCGAGCGGTCTCTGGGACGCGTCGCACACGACGCTCGCAGCGAGCATCGCCGCCCTCCGCGTGCTGGTCCGCGAGGGCATCACCACCTCGCACGCGATCTACGGCGCCAACGCGAAGAAGGCCGTCGAGGCCGTGGTGAGCCTCGCGGGATCGACAGCAATCCCGGCCTCCGAGCGAGAGACGGCGCTGCTCTTGGCCTACCTCGTGGCGAGCGGTCGCAAGAGCCGCGCGCTCGTGCTCGACGCGATCCGCGCGAGCGCCCCGGCCCTCGAGGCGCGCCTCGCTGACGAGGCCGCGCTCCGGAAGAGCCTCCTCGCGTGACCCCTACGCCGAACCGCCCCGGATCCCCCACGGATCCGGGGCGGTTTTGCGTCTGGTGAAGTTCGTGACACGCCTGGCCGTCTCACGGCGGGTCATCATGCGCGTTTCCTTCCTTTCCGGGCTCCTCTGCGTCCTCGTCTCCATCCTCACTCTGCCTGCGGCGGCGCAGCTCCCTGGAGAGGAGTGCTCGTCGATGACGCTCGACCAGTGCGTCAGCGAGGCCGCGGGGCTCGTGGGCGCCGACGCCGAGCTGCAGCGCGCGATCGCGATGCTCCGTCACGCCTGCAACCGGAGCCACGGCGAGGGCTGTCGGCTCCTCGGCGAGCTCTTCATCGTGGGTCGGGGCGTGCGACAGGAGCCAGAGCGCGCGGCCATCTTCCTCGGCACCGCGTGCGACGCGGGCGATCAGCGCGGCTGCTTCGATCTCGCGCGGCTCCTCGCCACGGGTCAGGGCGTGCGCGAGGACATGACGCGCGCGGCCCGCCTCATGAGCGACGCCTGCACCACGGGGCTCGCAGGAGCGTGCATCGAGCTCGCGCGGCGGCTCCGCGAGGGCGACGGGCTGCGCGCCGACGCGGAGCGCGCGCAGGGCCTGCTCGCGAGCGCATGCGACGGCGGCGCGGGCGAGGCGTGCCTCTCGCTCGCCTCCATGGTGAGCAGCGACGCCGTGCGGGCGACGCAGCTCTATGCGCGCGCCTGCGAGGCTGGCGTCGCGGCAGGCTGCACCGAGCAGGCGGCCGCGCTGCGCGATGGTCGCGGCGGCGATCGCGACGTGGCGCGCGCCGCAGAGATGCTGAGCCGCGCGTGCGACGGCGGCGATCTCGCCGCGTGCAACCACCTCGGCATCATGTACGAGGACGGCGAGGGCGTGGCGCAGGATCTCGATCGCGCGTTCGCCTTGTTCCGACAGGCCTGCGCGGGACAGGTGCCGCTCGGCTGCAGCAACGTCGCGCGCTTCGTCGAGACCGGCGTGGTGGGCACCCCGAACCCCGCCGCAGCCGCGGAGCTCTATCGTCGCGCGTGCGATGCGGGCGCAGCGGTCGCATGCACGAACCTCGGCCTCATGCTGGAGGAGGGCGCGACCGGCGTGGAGCGCAACCCGACGGAGGCCCGGACGCTCCACCAGCGTGCCGGCGAGGGCGCCGCGCAGCTCGGCGGCGACCAGCTCGCGCTCGTCCTCGACGAGGCGATCGGCGGGCCTCGCGATCCACACCGCGCGATCGAGCTCCTGCGTCAGGCCTGCGGAGGCGGGATCGCCGCCTCGTGCACCGCGCTCGGCGGCCACCTCGAGATGGGTCGCGGCGTGCGCCAGGATCTCGCCGAGGCAGGGCGCCTCTACGCCGACGCGTGTCGTCGCGGCGATCTCGCGGCGTGCGTGAACCTCGGCAGCTTGCAGGAAGAAGGACGCGGCCAGGAGGCCAACCCCACCGCCGCCTCGCGCCTCTACGAGCACGCGTGCACGGGCGGCGAGCTCATCGGGTGCACGCGCCTGGGCCTGCTCCTCCAGAACGGCACGGGCGTCACCGCCGATCCCGCGCGCGCCGTCGCGCTCTTCACGCAGGCCTGCCAGGGCAACGAGCTACGCGGCTGTAACAGCCTCGGCTTCATGTACGAGCGCGGCCTGGGCGTGGCCGCGGCGGACCTCGCGCAGGCGCGTGCGTTCTACACGCGGGCCTGCGATGGCGGTGTGCTCCGCGGCTGCTCGAACCTCGGAGGCCTCGTGATGCGTGGCGATCCGGCCAACCCGCCGAATCCGGCCGCGGCAGCCGACCTCTTCCGTCGCGCGTGCGAGGGACGCACCGGCGTGGGCTGCGCCAACCTCGCGGCGCTCTACGACTCGGGCTCGGGCGTGCCTCGCGATCCGGAGCGAGCGAGAGAGCTCCGGCAACAAGCCTGTCAGGCCGGCTACCAGCGCTCGTGCCAGTGATCCATGCCGGTGATCCATGGACATCGGGCCGCTCTTTCGCTTCAGCGTTCTGGACTGGCTGTGCGTCGGCACGCTGTGCCTCGTGACGCTGGCCTTCGGGATCTCGTGGATGCGCGGGCGACGTCGCTGGCCCCATGGAGACGAGGAGTGACGAGCGATCGAGCCAGCGGCTCGGGCCCGCGAGGCCTCCCGTGATCGCGGTCTGGGTGGCCCTGCTCGTGCTCTCGCAGCTCGCGCTGTACCTGTCGGCGCTCGCGGTGGGCCTCGACTGGAAGGGCCGTCGCCCCGTGCCGGAGGACGCGCGCTTCGACGCGGTCGTCGTGCTCGGCTGCCGCGTGCGCCCCGACGGCGCCGCCACACCCACGCTCGTTCGTCGCGTCGAGGAGGGCGCGCGGCTCGTGCTCGCGGGACGCGCGCCCCGCCTCGTCATCGCCGGCGGCAAGGTCGGCGGCGACGTGAGCGAGGCGCGCGCCGCGCTCCCCCACGCCCTCTCGCTCGGCCTCGCCGAGGATCGCGTCACGCTCGAGGAGCGCTCTCGCACGACCGACGAGAACGCCCGAGAGGTCGCTGCGCTCCTCGCGAACCGCGAGCTGGCGCTGCTCGTGGTGACCGACGCCTACCATGTGCCGCGCAGCGTCCGCCTCTTCCGAAGGCACTTCTCGCGCGTCGCCGGGCATGGCGTGGTGGGCGGCGGGCTCGCACGCGTGAAGAACGCGCTCCGCGAGGCGGCCGTGATGGTCGCGTACCTCGCGCGCGGCGAGCTCGACTGACGAGGATCCGTGGCCGCCCTCCGACCGGTGCCGATCGACTGGGATGCGCAGGTCCGCGCGCTCGCGAGCCTCGCGGGCGAGCCGTGGATGAGCGGCCTCGAGCTCCCGCTGCGCGCTCTCGCCGCGCATCCAGGTCGCCTCGACGTGGCCGCCATCGACTCGCTCCTCGCGGCGTCCGCCGGCGTGCGCTTCGAGCCTCAGACGAGCAAGCGCAAGCGCGGCGAGCCGTTCGCCTACGACGCCTCGTACGACGGCTCCATCACACGACGCGGCGTCGTGCCCACGCGCGAGGGCTCGATGCACGACCTGATGAACGCTGTGATCTGGAGCGTGTACCCCGCCACCAAGCGCCGCATCCACGCGCGTCAGGACGCGGCGCTCGTGCGCGAGGTCGCGGCGGGCCAGACCGCCCTCCCCGGCCGCCGCAGCCGCCTCCGTGACCGGCTCTCGATGCTCGACGAAGGTGGGGTGATCGTCTGGGCGCGCGGCGACGAAGACGCGATCGACGGCGCGCTCGTGCGGGGCGATCTCGACGCGCTCCGAGCGCACGCTGCCCGCGGCACGCTCGGGGCGCGCGTGCTCGGCCACGCGATCCTCGAGCACGCGAGCTCCCAGGATCCGCGCGCGGTGCGCGGCTGCGTCGTGCGCATCGACGTCGTCGAGGGCGAGAGCCTCGATCGGGCGCTCGTCCGTGCGCTCGACCGCGACGACGACGCGCTCGAGCCGTGGATCGCGCGCCTTCCCTCGCTCGCCCTCGGCGCGCTCTTCGTGTGAGGCACGCTTCGCGGTTGGAGCGTCCTGCGGCGCTCAGCCCTCGCGGTGCTCGATCTCCATGGGCTTGGCGAAGAAGCCGTTGGTGGACGGGTCGTTGTAGGTCGCCCAGTCGAGCGCGAACGGCTGGAAGTCCGTCGATCCGTCGGCGCGGAGCACCACACGCAGGCCCTTGGGCTGCACGTGCCGGTAGCTGGAGCCCTCGGGGAGATCGTTGTTCGTCGCGCCGCCGGCCGAGAACACCGTGAGCAGCTTGTACGGCCCGTCGTAGTGCGACTTGAAGCCAGCCTCGATCTTCTCGTGGCCGCGCACGAGCACCTGGCAGCCGATGCGCTGGAGGAACGACTGGAGCTGGAGGCGCCCGAACGGGAAGCGCGCGCTCGCGTCCTGGAGCGCCGCGGGGATCACGTCGGCAGAGCTCGGATCGCTCCACATCATCTGGAAGCGCAGATCGGCGTCCTCGAGCGTCGCGAGCCCCTTCCACTTCTGCTTGAGCGCGCGGTCGCGCGGGATGCCGCCGTGCACGAACATCGTCCGGCCGAGGAAGTACATGTTCGGCAGGGCGTCGTAGAGCGCCATGTAGCGGCGGAAGACGTCGACGGGCAGGTACGGCTTGAGCGTGTTGATGGCCTCGGCGGGCTTGACCCCTCCGTAGATCTGGCCCTGATGCTCGATGTAGTACTCGTGGTTGCCGCGGATCGGCACCACGTGATCGGGCGCCGCCGTGTAGAGCTGGAGCACGCTGCGGAGCACGCCGTTCAGGCTGAAGATCCCGCGGTCGATGTAGTCGCCGAGGAACACGAGCAGCGGGTACGGCTGGCTCTTGTCGCGGTGGTAGGCCTCGACGCGCTCGAGGAACTTCGTCTGCATCACGCCGGCCTTGAGGGCCGAGTAGCAGCCGTGGAGATCGCCGAGCACGACCACGTCGTACACGCGGCCCGCCTCGGGCCGGGTCCACTGGATGTGGCCGTCGAGGTAGCTCCCCTCGAGCTCGTCGACACGCTGCGCGTTGCCGAGCTTGCCCGCACCTCGCGCGCGCCGCTCGTCGAGGAGCGCGATGGCCTTCTCCGCGAGGGCCAGATCCGCCTGCACCTGCTTCTGGATGCGCTCGGGGTTGGCCGAGTAGTGGTGCTCGAGCTGCTGGAAGAACTGGTGGTCGCCCTGCGCGCGCTCGTCGAAGACGGGGCTCACCGTCACCTCGCCGGGCGCCATGGCGAGCAGGCCCCCCACG
>JAIBCE010000458.1 GCA_019694315.1 Sandaracinaceae bacterium | reverse complement strand
AGGCTTCGATCGACACGCGGCAGGCTTCGATCGACACGCGGCAGGCTTCGACGAGGTCACCGATCATGCGCTCGCCGCGCTCGCGCGCCACGCGCTCGTCGTGCTCGACACCACCGGCGCCTCCGAGCACTCCCTGCGCATGGTCGCGCGCCTGCGCGAGCACGCGAGGCTCACGATCGTGCGCGTCAGCGCCTCGGAGTCGCGGTGCGCGCGCCGCGTGGCGCGCCGCGACGCGCCGGTGCGCCTGCGCGTCACCGAGGCGCAGCTGGCCGAGATCCACGCGCGCTCTCTCGCGGCGCCGATCGCGTTCGACGCGCACTACGACAACGACGGTGCGTGGGACGAGCTCGGGGCGCGCGCGTTCTTCCACGATCTGCTCGAGGCGCGCGGCCTCCCGGTGCGGGCACGCGTGCCGGAGCTCGCGACCGCCCGGCTCGTCCTGCGCGACTGGACCGACGACGATCTCGCGCCCTTCGCTGCGCTCAACGCCGATCCGCGCGTGATGGAGCACCTCGTGGCGCGCCTCACGCGCGAGCAGAGCGACGCGCTCGCGGCACGGATCCGCCGCGACCTCGCGCGACGCGGCGTGGGCCTCTTCGCGGTGCACGAGCAGAGCGCAGCGGGCCCGACGTTTCGCGGGTTCGTGGGCGTGTCGATCCCCACCTTCGAGGCACCGTTTCTTCCGGCCGTGGAGATCGGCTGGAGGCTCACGGTGGACGCGTGGGGCCGAGGCCTCGCCACCGAGGCGGCCCGAGCCGTGATCTCGTACGCGTGGGCGCTGGGGCTCGACGAGCTCGTGTCGTTCACCTCCCCGCAGAACGCGCGCTCGGTCCGCGTGATGGAGAAGCTCGGGATGACGCGTGATCGCGCGGCCGACTTCGAGCATCCAAGGGTCCCCGCCGGGCATCCGCTTCGGCCCCACGTGCTCTACCGCCTGGCGCGGCCCAAGGCGCCTGCACCCGCGGGAGTCATACTCGGTCCCGCCTGATCCGACGGAGGACCATGCGCCCAGCGTTGCCCAAGCTCCGTATCGTCGCGTCCTGCGATGCGTCGTACGCAGACATGCGCCCCGTGGATGGCGGGCGGTACTGCGCGGAGTGCGATCGCGTGATCCCGAACCTCTCGGAGCTGACGCGCCGCGAGGCGATCGCGCTCTTCCATGCGAAGGGGCGTGACCTCTGCGGCTTCCTCGCGCACGACGCTCGCGGAGAGCCGATCTTCGCGCCCGAGCGTCCCGCATCGCTGCTGGCCGCCACCGTGCTCGCGGGCGCCCTCGCCGCCTGCGAAGCGAGCCCCACGGCCGACCCGACGTTGCGTGCAGTGGAGGCCGCTCGCGACACCGACGACGCGCGGGTCGAGCCGCCGGACACAACCGCGAGCCAGACCGTGATGGTGCCGATGGAGTCGACGCCGAGCGCCGACCGCGCGGCGTGCGACACGACCCCGCGAGATCCCGATGACACACTCGGTACCGACACGGCGAGCCCCGAGCAGGGCCTCGAGCAGGGCTCCGACGAGGGCGCCGAGGCGGCCGAGCCCGGCACGGAGCCACAGACCGACGAGGAACGGGCGCTCGAGGCACGAAAGCGCCGCCGCCGCCGCGTGGCACACCCCCGTCCCCACGCACAGATGCTGGGCATGCTCGATCTGTGATCAGGGGGCGCGAGGCCGGGCTGGTGACACGCTCTGCGTCCACGGATACGCTTTGACGCGTGGCATCTCGGTGGGTCGTGGAGGAATCGGAGCGCCCGCTCGTCGTGCTGCGGCTCGACGATCCGAGCGACGAAGGTGCGCCCGACTTCGCGAGCTTCCTCGCGGGGCTGGACCGCATCGCAGCGCTGTCGCGTGAGACGCGTGTCCGCATCGTGCTCGACCTGACCGGCGCCAAGCCAGACGCCGATCGACGTCGGCGCTTCGCCGAGTGGCTGCGCACGCAAGGCCCCGACATCCGTCCCCACGTGGACGCGTTCGCGATCGTGGCCCCGTCGGCGATGCTGCGCGGCACGATCACCGCGATGCGGTGGTTCTTCCCGGAGCGGATGCTGCACAGCGAGACGTTCGATCGCCGCGATCGCGCGGTGGCGTGGGCGCGCGAGCGACCGAGCGCGAGCTGACGGCCCGCGCGCGGCCGATCCGCCTCACTCCGCCTCGGCCGGCGCGCTCGAGCGCGCGAGCTCCTCTCGGCTTCCCGGGAGCACGAAGACCTCGAGCCCCTCGATGCGCGCCACGAGCGAGCCGCTGCCGTCGATCATCTCGATGTCGAAGCGGGCCTTCTCCGCGCCCGCGCCGCGCGCATGCACGGTGCAGCGGATTTCGCCGAGAGGACGCGACGCGGGACCTGGCACGTAGCGCGCGATCGAGGTCGGTAGCGACGCGCCGTGGTGGGTGTGCTTGGTGCGATAGACCGCGAGCTGCAGCGCGCCGTCGAGCAGCGCGCCGTCGGTGGGCGCGCCCTCGTCGCTCGGCCAGCCGAGCGCGTCGCGTCCGATCAGCGTGCCGCGGATCCCGCGCTCACTCTCGCCGTCGATCGCGTGGATCGCGTGGAAGAGCGGGCCGTGGAAGAGCACGAAGCCGTCGTAGATCGTGTCGCGCACGACCGACAGCGGACCGAGCTCCTCGCTCGATGCGGCCGAGGACGGCGGGCCGAGCACGACCGTCGCCGCGTAGTGCCTGAGGGGCAGGCCGGCCGCGGTCTTGCTCGTGAGCTGCAGGCCCAGCGTTCCGTCGCCGCGCGTCTCGCACGTGATGGTGAAGCGATCGCCCACGCCGCTCGCGCGCTCGCCGCTCGGCCCGTCGTACTGCGGGAGGCGGATGCCCTTGAGCACCGCGAGCTCGCGAAGCTCGGCGATCGTGTCGTGAGGGCGGAGCGCACGTGCCGCCCGGAGGAGCAGATCCATCGCAGTCACCGCGGGGAGCACGGGCGCTCCTTTGACGCGGTGACTATCGACGAAAGGGTGAGACGACCCCGCGATGCGCGCCTCCAGGGTCTCGGTCTTGGGCGCCGAGCCGGCGCCATCGGCGAGCAGGGCCTCGGGCTTGGGCTCTCCGCCGAGCACGATCTCGACGTCGTCGAGATCGAAGCGGGCAAGCTCCTCGCTCATCCAGCGCGCGCCCTCGGCCAGGCCGATGAGCCGCACACCGAGCTTCTCGAAGCGCGCCTTGAGCGCCGGGCTCACCATGCCGCCCTCCCACGGCCCCCAGCCGAGAGAGCGCACGACGATGTCCTGCCCCGCAGCGCGGCGCCGCTTGCCCTCGAGCGTCGCGACCTTGTTCAAGATCTCGTTGGCGCTCGCATAGTCGCACTGCCCCATGTTTCCGGTGCGGCCCGCCACCGACGAGAACATGACGATCGCGCCGATCGGGTCGGCCTTGGTGGCCTCGAGCAGCGCGCGAAGGCCGTGCACCTTCGTCTCCATCACGCGATCCCACTGCTCGTCCGTCTTGTCGGCGACGAAGCGATCGGCGATCACGCCCGCGCCGTGGACGATCGCACGGACCGGGCCCCACTCGGCGCGCACGGGCTCGAGCGCCATCGCGACGCCCACACCGTCCTGCACGTCGACGGCCACGTAGCGAGCGTCTCCACCTGCGGCGCCGCAGGCCTCGAGCGTTCCGCGGATCTCCCGGCTCGCGAGGATCCGCTCCACGCGCTTGCCGAGCTCGGGGGGCGTGAGCGTCTTGCCCTGCGCCTTGCTCAGCTCCAGCACCGCGCGCTTGAGCTGCGCGTCGCCCTGCACCGTCGCGAGCTCGGCGGGCTCGTCGTCGAGCGTGCTGCGGCCGAGGAGCACCGCGCGCGCACCCGTCCGTCGCACGAGCTCGATCACGCAAGCTGCGGTCACGCCGCGCGCTCCGCCGCTCACCACCATCACGTCGCCGCGACCGATCGGGAGCGCACCCGGCGTGACGCCGCGCGCGACGCTCTCGAGCACCACGCGTGTACCGTTGGCCCGGAGGCCGACCTCGGCCTCGATGCCACCGGCGACGAGCTCCTCGGCGAGGCGCTCGGCGAGCGCCGGGTCGCTCGAGCCCGCGCCACCTTCGAGATCGACCACGCGCACGCTGGCGCGCGGCCACTCCTGGCGCGCCGTCTTCGCGAGGCCGGAGAGCCCACCGAGCCACGCTCGCTCGCTGCCGGAGAGGCCGAAGTCACCGCCGAGATCCTCGACGACGACGAACGCGCCCGAGGCGCCCGTGCCCTTGGCGGCGAGCTTGGGCGCGATCGCGCGCGCCACCTGGAAGCCGTGCTTGGTGATCGCGAGCGCTTCGTCGTCGCTGGCGTCGGAGCCGAGCGCGCCGAGGTACACGACCGCGTCGGTGCTCGCATCGAGCGTGTCCGCAGCCCGCGCCCGCACGCCGCGCCGCGAGAGCGCGTCCGCGAGCGGCGCGGCCAGCGGCGAGCCCATCACGACGAGATCCTGAGCGCCGAGGAGCCCCTCTTGCACGAGGCCCGACGGCGCGCGCGGCACCGCGCGGAGCACCCAGCGAAGGCCGTCCGCTGGCTTGGGGACGGCCTCCGGCGCGGCTGCCGATAAAGCGCTCAGCGCGCTCGAGGTGCGCGCGTCGCGCGTGGCGGAGGCGCCCGAGGCGCCGATCGCCTTCTCGAGGTGCTCGACGATCTGGCCGACGGTGCGAAGGGCACCGAGCTGCGCGGGATCGAGCTCCGGGAGGCCCGGCGCGCGCTCGCGCACCGCGCTCAGGATCTCGACGCGCTTGATCGAGTCGATGCCGAGATCGGCCTCGAGCTCCATCTCCCGTGTGATCATCTCGGCCGGATAGCCGGTCTTCTCGGCCACGATGGCGAGCATCGTCGCCTGGAGATCGACCGAAGCCGCCGCAGCGACCGGCGCGCTGGCGTGGGACGCCGCGCCGTTGCTCGAGGAGGCCGGTGGGCTCGACGGAGCCGAGGACGCCGAAGCGCCGAGCGCGCGGCGGAGGTGATCGACGATCTCGCCCACCGTGCGAAGCGCGCCGAGCTGCGCGGGATCGAGCTCGGGCAGGCCCGGCGCGCGCTCGCGCACCGCGCTCAGGATCTCCACCCGCTTGATCGAGTCGATGCCGAGATCGGCCTCGAGCTCCATCGCCGGCGTGATCATCTCCGCGGGATAGCCCGTCTTCTCGGCCACCACCGTCAGCATCGTCGCCTCGAGATCGACGCTCGCGGCCGCCGGCTTGGTCGGTGCTGCGCTCTGGGGGGCAGCGGCGCTCGTCGTCGCGGGCGCGCTCGACGCGCTCGCGGGCAGCGCCGCGCGCAGGTGATTCACGATCTCGCCCACCGTGCGGAGCGCACCGAG
>JAIBCE010000075.1 GCA_019694315.1 Sandaracinaceae bacterium | reverse complement strand
GATGGCGCTCACCGTGATCTCGACGCGGGATCGCGGATCGCCGTTGCGAGGCAAGACCCCGAACGAGAACGGGATCCCGACGTGGCCCTCGCCCTCGCCCACCACCGCTTGTCGCGTGGTGGGCGCGGCCTCGAAGGGCTCGCCCGGCACGACGGCGATGTGCACCTCCGCGATGTCGTCGGCGGGCAGATCCGAGCGCACCACGACGAGGAGCTGCGTGACGGGCGTGCACGCGGTCGCGATCGCTGCAGAGAGCAGCGCGAGACCCAACGCGGGCAGGCGCCTCGACGACATGAGCGTCGACGGTACCACCGACGAGCGCGCGCGTGCGCGCGTGATCACGCCGTGCTCGCGACGCGCGCGCGGCTCACCTGAGCCGATCGACGCCGTCGAGGACGAGGTCGAGGCCCGCGACGAACTCGGACTCGTACGCGCCGACGAGCCCGAGCCGGCCCACCTCCTCCATCACGCTGCCCATGACGCGCGCGAAGTGCGGATAGAGCGCGGGCGGGACCGCGGGCGCCGTCGCCGCGTCCTCGGAGGGCTGCGTGTCGCCCGGGTGCGGCCAGCTCAGCTCCTGCATCACGAAGCCGAAGACGTAGCTGTCGATGGTGAGGAACGCCTTGTACGCCTGTGACGGAGTGAAGCCGTCGGCCAGGAGCAGGCCCACCACGGCGTCGGAGTAGGCGAGGCGCGAGGGCGTCATCGTCGCGCAGGACTCGACGAGGATCGCGGCCGCCGGGTGCTTGAGGAAGACCTCGCGCGTCGAGAGCGCGCGGCGCTTCATCGCCTCGCGCCAGCGCGTCCCCGCGGGCGGCACCTCGATCTCGTCGAGGATGACGGCGACGAGGCCCTCGAGCAGGGCCTCCTTGCTCGCGACGTGCCGGTAGAGCGACATCGCCTCGACGCCCAGCTCCGCCGCGACCGCTCGCATCGAGAGCGACTCGACGCCGGCGCGATCGACCATGGCGAGCGCCGTCTCGAGCACGCGCTCGCGGCTCAGCGGGGGGCGCCTCTTCTGCTTCTTCGCCTTCGTCGGCATCGGGACATCCTCGCGCAAATCGAATTCCAGGGAAGCACGAGTCGGGGCGCCACGCCGGGTTCTCCCGGTGCTCGGCACTTCGTGGAATGGGGGAGTCACCGACTCCGCGGCCGCGCCGAAGGCGCGAGAAAAACGACCGTGCGCACGAATTGCTGCCACGGCCTTGACGAGCTTACATCGTAAGCTTACAGTGTAAGCACGATGAGAGCGGGGCCGGCCGCTGGAGGCCTTCCACTGCTCCCGAGACGGAGAGAGAACCCATGCGCGCCATCCTCTGCCCCCAGTACGGCTCGGCCGACGTCCTCGAGCTGCGCGAGGTCGCGGCGCCCGTTCCCGGTCCGACGCAGGTGCGGGTGCGCGTCGTCGCGACCACGGTCACGAGCGGCGACTGGCGTGTGCGGAGCGGGCAGTTCCCGGAGGGCTTCGGCTGGATCGCGAAGCTCGCCGTCGGCTGGAGCGGGCCACGGCAGCCCATCCTCGGGACCGAGCTCTCGGGCGTCGTGGAGTCCGTCGGCGCGAAGGTCACGCGCTTCCGCGTCGGTGACGCCGTCATCGGCTTTCCGGGCGCCGCGATGGGCGCGCACGCCGAGCTCTGCGTCTTCGATCAAGACGGCCTCCTCGTGCGCAAGCCGGCGAACCTGACGTTCGGCGACGCGGCGGCGATCCTCTTCGGCGGTACCACGGCGCTCGACGTGTTTCGCCGGGCGAAGCTGAAGGCTGGCGAGCGTGTGCTCATCAACGGTGCCGCGGGGGGCGTGGGGACCGCGGCGGTCCAGCTCGCCAAGCAGCGCGGCGCGCACGTGACCGCCGTCTGCAGCACCGGCAACGTCGCCTTCGTCGAGGCGCTCGGCGCCGATCGCGTGATCGACTACCGCGTGCACGACTTCACGGCGGATGCAGATCGCTACGACCTCGTCGTCGACATCGCGGGCACGGCGCCGTACGCGCGCAGCAAGGCCGTGCTCACGCCCACGGGCCGTCTCGCGCTCGTGCTCGCGACGCTGTGGGACAACCTCGGGGCGCTCTGGGTGGGCCTCACCACGAAGCACCGGGTGATCGCGGGGCCGGTCGACGTACGCCGCGAGGATCTCGAGGAGCTCGCGAGGCTCGCGTCCGAGGGATCGTACGCGCCCGTCGTCGAGCAGCGCTTTCCGTTCGAGCGGATCGCGGAGGCTCACCGCGTGGTCGACACGGGCCACAAGCGAGGCGCGGTCGTGGTGACGCTCGGCGCGCGCGCCAGCGAGCGGTGAGGCCCTGCGCGGGTGAGGCGTTCGTCCTCACGGCGCGGACCGCTCGTCGCCTCGCGCGACCGCGAGCGGCAGGAGGGCTCCCGCGCTGGACGCGCTGCGCGAATCGCGCGCGCTCGCGGCACGGCGGTCGTCACTCGGGAGCGAGCGGGCTCAGCGCGTCTGCGTCGATCGCGTCGTCGTCGAGCACGGTGAGAGCGTGCGATCGAGCGTCGTCGGCGCGCCGGGCGCGTCGCGGTCGAGCGCCTCGACCACGGCGCGGGCGGCGCTCGAGCCCGCGGAAGACGGCGGCGCGGCGCTCGGCGACACGACCCGTCGCGGCGCCGGCGACGCTCGCGGAGTCGCGCCGAGCGGCGCACGACACGGGATCGCCGGGCAGCGTCGATCAGCGCGCATCGAGGCTCGTGCCCGCATCGGGGAGCTCGAACCCACACGCCGCCGGGCCGGCGAAGCAGTCGGCCTCGAGCTCCGTGCCGGGGAGAAGGTCGTCGCTTGGGTCAGGGTCAGCGCCTGCGGCGCGGCCTCCCCGCATGCCTCGAGGAGGTCGCTCTCGAAGTCGTCGTAGAAGAAGCCCGGCCTCGCGGAGTCGATCTCGCGGCGCGTGAGCGCCGGGACCACGCAGCGCTCACGGGGGCCGTCGTCGGTCAGCACGACACGGTCGAGGGCGAGCCCGACGCGGTCGCACTGCGTCCGCGCACCGTACGCAGGCAAGACCACGTGCATCTCGCAGCTCCGGCGCGCGAGGCGCGCGTCGCTCTGCGATCACGGCAGCGGCGGCAGATCGGAGCCGCGGAGGAAGCGCTCCGCGTAGTACGAGACCACACCGTCGTGGCTGAGCGCGCTGTGCTTCACGATCAGCGACGTGCGGAAGGCGGGCGGGTCGAGCGTGGCGGTCGTGTCGTCGAAGAGGAGGTTCGCGGCGTCGCCTCGCGCGTCCAGCCACGTGCGCAGATCCGCGCCGAGCGCGCGTGAATTCGCTGCGGTGCCGCCGCCCTCGGTGAAGACCATCGCGAAGCGGAGAGGGCGGGGCGCGGTGGGGTCGAAGGCGAGGAGGTTGTCGTCGAGCCAGCGGCGGTAGGTCGCGAGCTCGCCGTAGAGCGAGTCGAAGAGCTCGACCTCGTCGATCGCGAGGCCGCCGCCCGTGAGGCAGCGCGCCAGCGCGACGTAGCCACCCGAGTGGCTCGCGAGCACGACGTGCTCCGCGTCGTCGATGCTCGTGGCTCGGCCGAGGAGCGGCGAGAGGTGCGCGACGTAGAGCTCGTCGAGGAGATCGTGCAGGCGGCCCGGCTCGGAGAGCGCGCCCGGATCGCTGCTGGCCTCGTCGTAGCGTGCCTCGACGGCCACGAGGATCGCGTTCACGCCGGCGGCATCGAGCTGATCGGAGAGCGCGAACGCCGAGCGCGCGCCGGCGCCGGGCGTGCACTCCGTGGGGCTCGCGCCGATCACGTTGGCGACGCAGTTGTGGAAGCCGTGGAAGAACACCACCACGCCGTGCGGCGCGCAGGCGTCGAAGCCGTCGGGCACGTGCACGGCCACGTCGGGGTGGCCGTCGGTCGGGAAGGCGCCGAGATCGAGGCCGTAGGTCGCGTCGACGAGGCCCGAGACCGGACAATGCGTCGGCATCGAGGCATCGGGCGTCGCGGCGTCGGAGGTCGCGGCGTCGTGTGGGGACGCAGCGTCGCTCGTGGGATCAGACGACGCGTCGCTCGTGGGATCGAGGGCGCCATCGAGCGAGCGGGCGTCGTGCGTTGCTGCGTCGCCTGCGGGCGGGCCGGCGTCGTCGGACGAGGTGGCGTCGCAGGCCGCGAGCACCGAGACGAGCGCGAGGACGAGACGCGTGCGCACGCCTGACGATCGCGCTTGCGCGGCGATGGAGCAAGCGCGCGGATCGCGCGCGGCCCGGGGTGTGGATGATCGATGAACTCTCGCGGGTGACATGAGAGCGTCGTGGGATGCAGCGCCTCCTCGCTCTGTTCGCGCTCGTGCTCGCGGTCTCGTGTGGAGGCGCGCCGCCCGCGCCCGTCGTCGAGACCATCCCGGTCGCCGCGGTGGAGGCGCGCGCGCCCGAGCCCCCGCCCGAGCCCGACCGGTGGGTCGTGCCGCAGCACGCGGTGCGCTCGGAGGCCGCGCGAGAGTGGGACGTGGTCACGCAGACCGAGGTCGTGCTGAGCGCCTCGGGGCACCTCGTGATGATCGACGGGCCGAGCGGCCTCGTGCGCTCGGTCGATCGCCTCGCGCGACGCGCCGACCCGGTGACGCTCGTCGTGGGGGCAGGGCACGGCGTGCTCGTCTTCGACACGTCCGACGACCGCGTGAGCATGGAGCTCGATCTCCTCGACGCCCGTGCCCGCGACGCCGAGGCGGAGCTCTCCGCGATGTCGTCCGACGACGGTCGTGCGCTCGCCGTGTGGCCGCTCCAGGGGGGCACGCTGTCGGTGATCAGCCGCCACGGCGAGGACGAGCGCCGCTGCGAGCTCGCCATGGACGTGGGGCCCTCGGTGGAGGTGCGTTTCTCCGCCGATCACGCGCGCTTCGCCGTGATCGAGGAGGGGCAGGCCACGCTCGTCGCGACGCGCGACTGCCACGAGGAGCGCAGCCTCCCGGTCGAGGGTGACGGCAGCGATCTCGTGGTCGCGAGCGACGACACGACGACCGACGCAGAGGGTGACGCCGAGAGCGACGCCGCGCCGGAGCGCGCGCGGCCGGAGGACACGAGCGGCGGCCAGAACGCCGTGCACGCGACGTGGATCCGACCCGATGCGGAGGGCATCGTGGTGGGCCAGCGCGGCGTGAGCGCCGTGATCACGCGTTCGGGTGCGCGTGTGATCGGCTGCGTCGACGGAGAGCGCGATCTCGTGTGGTCGCCCGCGGAGCCGGGCGTCGCCTACCAAGGCGAGGACGGGCGCTGCGACGTGGGCACGGGGCAGGGCACGCTCGCCTCTCCCGATCCGCAGGATCAGTACGAGTACCAGTACGACGCGACCGGCGACGACGAAGACGAGGAGGACGAGCCACAGGCCGAGGAGCCTCCGCCCGACGAGGTGGTGTGTGCGCCGCTGAACCTCGACGTCTGCATCACGTTGCCCGAGCGCGGCCCGGCCCGCCTCGTCAACGGCGAGGGCGCGAGGCCCCGCATGCTCCGTGGCCTCGAGGACGCGGGCGTCGCGTTCTCCCCCTCGGGGCGATACCTCGGCCTCTCGACGCGCACGTCGCTCCGCATCGTCGACGTGGCCACGGGACGCGATCGCCTGCGCGTGCCTGCCGCCGAGATCGTGGACTTCCGCGCCGACGAGCGCTGGCTCGTGACCACGGCCGAGGGCCGCAGCACGTTCCGCTCGCTCGAGGACCCGGCGCTCGCGTTCGAGATCCCTCACCCGCTCCGTGCGGCGACGGTCGTCTTCGAGACCGGCACCGAGACCGCGCTCGCCTGCACCGACGCGGGCATCGAGCGGATCTCGCTCACGGACGGCGCGCGAAGCACGGTCGCCGCGACGCCGTGCAGGACGATCCGTGTCTTCGGTGCGAACGCCATCGTGCTCGCGCGTGGCGAGGACGTGCACCGCATCGTCGATCTCGCGGAGGGTCGCGTGCTGCTCGAGGTCGCGGGCGAGCTCCGCGCTCCGCCGGCGGGCTCGTCGTTCTTCCACGCGTGCGACGGACACGACCTCACGGTCGTCGATGCGGCGAGGGCCACGCGTCGCACGATCGCGGGCGCGTGTGCAGAGCGCACGATCGCGGAGGACGGCGCGTTCTGGGCGCGGACGGCGGGGCTCGAGAACATCGTGCTCCACCGGGCCGATGGCGCCTGGCTCGAGCTGCACCTCGTGTGGGTGGGCGACGCGCCGCACGTGTACGCCGAGGCGGCGGATGGGGCCTTCTGGGTTCCGTCCGCCGACGAGCTCGCGATGATGAACGTCGTGACCCGCGTGGGGGACGCGATCTCGGTGGCGCGCGCGAGCGATCCGGGCGCGGCCGACGCGCTCTACCGCCCGACGCTCTTCGCCGACTTCGTCGACGGTCGCCCGCTGCCCACCGCCAGCCCTTGAGCGCGCGACGAGCCGGGGTCACCCACGGCTTGCAACCCTGGGCACGGAACCCACGCCCACCGACGGATCTGGGCTGAGCTGCACCCGCCTCATCCGCCAGACGCTGCAGCGCGACCGTGACGCGACGTGAGGCTCATGCTCACCATCCCCGTTGCGCTCACGCCGGCGATCTTCGAAGCTCCGGGGAGCTCAAAGGGGGCTCGATGCGCTCGAACACGCTCGTCTTGCTGGCCATGGCTTGGCTGTCAGTCACCGGCTGCGATCCGGCACCGGTGGGGCTCGACGCGAGCGATCGCGACGCCGCGCTCGCGGAGGACGCGCTCGAGGACGCCGGGCCCTCCGGCGCGGTGGCGCGCTTCCAGCCCTCCGCGGACGTGGCGATGGCCTTCGGCGACGTGCCCTTTCCGAGCGACCTCTACCTCGGCACCGACGGGACGTACGACCTCGCCAGCTTGCCGACGTCGAGCCGCGCCGCGCGCATCGACGCGCTGCTCGCGGAGGTCGGGCGACAGACGGGCGCGTGCGTGACCTGCGGCACGCACTTCTACGTCGACGGTGCGCTCGACCCGGCGTCGCTCCCCGCGCGCATCGACGCCCTCGCGACGGCGCCGATCGTGATGGCGGATGTCGATCCGGCGTCCCCGGAGCGCGGTCGACTCATTGCGCTCGAAGCGCAGCTGCGCCCCGCCGTGGGCCTGATCTCGGTGCGGCCGGTGCGGGGCGTGACCCTCGCGCGGAGCCGCCGCTACGCCGTCGTGCTGACCTCGCAACTGCGTGGCCTCGACGGCAGCGCCCTCGCTCCGTCCGAGGCCTTCAGGCTCGTCCGTGATGGAGGCGAGAGCACCGACCCTGCGGTGCTGCGCGCACGCGAGCGGGTCGCTCCTGCGCTCGACGAGCTCGCGAGCGCGGGCGTCCCTCGTGCCTCGATCGTCGCGGCGGCCGTCTTCACGACCCACGACCCATCGGCCCTGCCCCGACAGCTGCGCGAGGTCGTGCGCGCGGCGCCCCGGCCCGTCGCGTCGGTCGACGTCGTGTACCCGACGCCGACGATGTCGCTCGACGAGCTGCTCGGGACGCCCACGGGGGGGCTCCACGGCATCGACATCCCGGATACGGGCGGCGCGATGGGAGAGCGCGGCTACCTCCACACGACGACGAGCCGCGTGGTCGTCGGCACCTTCACGGCGCCTCGCGTCATCGAGGGCTCGGGGGCCGAGCTCGGCACGCTGCGGCGCGACGCGGACGGGCGCATCGAGGTGCTCGGGACCGAGACGATCCCCTTCCTCCTCGTGGTGCCCGCCGGGGCCGACGTGACCTCGCTCCCGGTCGCGATCTTCGCCCACGGCAGTCCGCGCACGATGCAGGACGCGCTCGGTCTCGCCGATACACTCGGTCAGCACGGCATCGCCGTGCTCGCGTTCGATGCCTTCCAGCACGGCGGTCGCTCCTTTGCGCCCGTCGACGTCGAGACCGCGCGGGGCCGGGCAGGCTCCGACGGGATCCACGAGCACGATCGCGCGACCGTCTATCTCCGGCTCTACGCGTTCCAGGGCACGCCCGCCGGGCTCGAGGCGTCGGTGGGGTATCTCGAGGGCACCTACGCCCAGGTCGACGCCGACGCGCTCTCGGTGGTGCGCCTCGTCGCGGAGGGAGATCTCTCCGCCATCGCTGCGTCCGACGCCGCGCTCGCGGGCCTCGCATTCGACCCCGCGGCCACCTACTACATCGGCAACTCGTTCGGGACCTTCACGGGCACGGTGCTGCTGGCTGCGGAGCCCGATCTCGAGGCGGTCGTGCTGAACGTCCCGGGAGGCAGCGTGATGGAGCTGCTCGCGGGCGGCGCGCGCACGCGCGAGGCGGTCGAGGGCACGCTCCTCCCGCTCTACGGGATCCGCGGTTCCTTCGACGAGGTCCAGCGGCGCCTCGCGCTCGAGCCGATCTTCGATCTGATCGGCTGGACGCTCGAGGGCTCGGACTTCCGGGCGCTCGCGCCGTATGCGTACCTCGATCCGGTCGTGAGCGGCCCCCGCCCCGATCTGCTCGTCCAGAGCGCGGAGCTCGATGACTTCGTGCCCGTCTGGGGCGCGCAGGCGACGGCGGCCGCGATGGGCCTGGAGCGCATAGGGCCCTTCGACTTCGTCCCTGCCGTGCCGGAGGCGAGCCGGCCGGTCAGCGGGAACCTCACGACGGGCGCGGGTCCCGTCACCGCGGTCGCTCACCTCTGGGAGGGCGCGGGCCACGGGATGTTCGCGTACCCCGAGGTGGAGATCGCCTTCGAGGCGCCGATCGAGCCGCCGCTCGTCGCCCTCGATCCTCCGCGCACGATCACGAACCCCACGGAGGCCGTGCACGCGGAGATCGCGACGTTCCTCGGCACGCGGCTCGCGACAGGTCGCGCGCGCGTCGAGTGATCGCTCGACGCTGCCTCGCTGCGAGATGCGGCCGACGCTCACCCAAGAAGGTCGAGGAGGTCGGTCTACGAACCGGCGAGGCCCTCGAGGTGACCCTCGATGAGTCGCGAAGCAGCCCTGAAGCTCATTCGAAGCAACGATGGGCCTCCCAGAGGCCGCTCGTGGCGGACGCGATGGTCAGCACCGAGTCGCTCACAGCGAGGGCGGTGATGGGCCCGATGCGGGGCTCGTCCAGCAGCGGCTCCCACGAGGTCGCGCCGTCCGCGCTGCGCCAGAGCCACGAGCCCGTGGCGGCAACGAGCTGGCCGTCGAGTACGACGAGATCCGTGACGGGCCCGCCTGGCGGCGCTGCGGCGACGGGCGAGAACGTCTGGCCGCTCGCGTCCAGCTGCTCGATGACGCCTGGCCGGAACAGCCCGAACGCGCCGCTCGGGATGCGCACGAGCGCGACCAGCTCCGCGTCGGCCCGTGCCTCGGTCCAGTGCCGGCCGCCGTCCGTCGAGCGGAGCACGGCAGGCGGGAACGGCTCGCGCAAGTACTGCTCGGACTGCGTGGCCCAGAGGACGCCTTCGTCCTCGAGGAGCGCGCTCACGGTGCCCACGCTCGGCGCGCCTCCGCACTCCGGGGTCCACGAGCGCAGGCCGACGCTCGCGTCCTCCCACGTGGCCGTCTCGGCATCGCGCAGGACGACCAGGCCCGGCTGCACGACGCCACACGACGTGCCGTAGGGCCGCGGGCTGACGAAGAGGCCGTGGCTCGTCGCGAACGCGGTGGTCGGCTCGTACGAGAACGAGGAGCTCGGCATCGGGATGGTGGGACCGACCTCGCCGTCGTCGGTGCGGTGGACGCATCCATCGAGCGCGCACGCCCACGCGCCGGTCTCGGTCCACGCGACCGCGCTCGCGCCGTACCGGAGCGGCCACTCGAACGTCGACCACGCGCCACGACGCCACGCCGCGGGCCGGGACCAGGAGCCCGCGTACGGCGACACGTAGGTGATGCGTGCGTCAGCGGCGCCGTGGGCCGCGACCTCCGCGAAGGTCTGCGAGACGATCGTCGGGGAGCGCCAGTGCGCGCCCCGATCGTCCGACAGCGAGACCAGCTCCGCGCCCCACCCACCGTCACCACCCGTGAGCGCCGCGACGCGGCCGTCGTTCACGGAGAGCCGCGTCAGCGCGCGCGACACGCCGTCCGCGTACGGCTCGAGCTCCCAGGTCCGACCGTCGGAGGACCGAACGACGCCGGTGGTGCTGAAGCCAAGGAGCTCCGTGCCGTCGACGACGAGGAGCGCGTCCTGCTCGAGCACGGCCTGGAAGGTGCCGTCGATCTCCGCCCACAGGCCGGACGGGCTCGAGACGACCGCGACCTCGCCGAGGCGCGCGAAGCTCGTGTAGCCGAAGCCGTCGAGGCCAGCGACGCGCACCCACTGCGTGGCGCGTGGCTCCAGCCGGAAGAGCCCACCCGTGCGATCGCCGATCGGCGTCGCCAGGAGCGCTCCGCGATCGAGGCCGACCATGCGGAGGCCCACCAAGAAGGGTGCGTCCGCGACGATCTCGACGAGCGCGCCGGTGTCGCGATCGAGGTCGTACAGCGAGGTCACGGGCTCCCCTACGCTGACGACGACGCGCGTGCCGTCGGTGTCGAGGCGCACCTCGAAGCTGCCGGCGGCGCCCACGGGGAGATCGCAGAGCGCCGCCCAGCGTTCACCGTCGTCGTGCGAGACCACGAGACCGTGCTCGGTGACGCCGACGGCGTCGCCGTCGTTCGTCGAGACGAGCGACCACACCGAGCCCTCCGGCAGCGTCGTCACCCGCTCGAAGCGCTCGCCCATGCTGCTCGACCGCCACAGGCCGCGGTCGTCACCGATCAGCGTCGCGCGCGGCGTGACCAGCACGGCGTGGGCGTACGCGGCCTGCGCGAGCGGATCCTGGGCGAGCTCGCAGCTCGGGGGGACGACGGATCCCGAGGCGTCCACCAGCCCGGCGTCTCCGCCTCCGGGGCCCGCATCGGTGGGGGGCGCGACGGGCGACGGGCCGCAGCCCCCGACGACGAGCGCCGCGAGCCAGTGGAGCATGCGCGTATTCATGCGTCCTTTCTGACCGCCCCCGCGGCGCGGCGACACTGCCGGCCGTCGCACGACGGCCGTGCACGGATCCACCGCCTCAGGGGAGACACCCCATCTCGTCGAAGAGGATGGCCACGAGCTTCAACCGGTGGCCGCGGCCCGAGCCGTTCACGCCGAGGCCGTGCTTCAGCCCTCGGGATCGTCTCGCCGCTCTTGCCATGAACACCTGCTCTGCTCAGGCAGACGGAGTGACGCACGAGCGTGGGGGATCCGACCTGGACGGTGCTCGACCTCGACGGTGCTCGACCTCGACGGTGCGGTGCGAGACGCTGGGCACGTGCGTCGTGGCTCGACTCCGTCGATGGTGTGGACGTGGAGGGTCCCAGGCGCTCCGCTCCGCCTCGTGCCGCTGCTCGTCGCGTCGATCGAGGTGCTCGGGTGCTCGGAGGGCACCGGCGCGCGGAGCGAGCCACGCCCGATCCCCGCCGTGAGCTCGCCCACCGACGTGTGCGGCTCCGAGCTCGAGCCCGTCGTCGCCCCGATCGCGGCGCTCGGCGCGCGGCTCTGCGGCGATCGGACGGTTCGCGCGCGCTATCTCCGCGCCGACGCCAACGGTCACGACGTCGTGCTCGTGCGCGTGACGGACTGGTCGGCGACGGAGACCGACGGTCCCGTGATCGAGCGGCGCCATCTCGTGGTGGACGGCGCCGACACGGGGTGCGCGCGCATGCCGTGTGCACCGCTCGACGCGCTCGGTTCGCGCGACGACGCGCCCGCGGCGCAGGTCACGGCGCTCCTCGCGATCGCGATCTCCTTTCGCGCGGGCGACGTGCTCCTCGACGCCGAGGCGGTGGAGGCGCAGGCGGCGCGCTGGCCTCGTCATGCCGAGGAGCTCCGCGCGCGCTCGGTGGGTCTCGAGCGTCGGCCCGAGGCGGCGAGCCTGCACGCGTGGGTCGCGCACACCGTATCGGGGATGGCAGGAGAGCACCGCACGCTCGACTACGTCTCGGCGACGCTCGAGGGTGGAACGATCCGCATCGACGAGGAGCGCGTGGTCGCCGAGAGCGGCGCGCACCTCAAGTCGACCGCGGGCGCCCGGTGAGGTCCGAGGAGCCGGGGTCACTCCACGGCTTGCAACCCCCGGAAAACACTCGGCTCCTGCGGGCACTTTGACGCGACCCTCCGTTCGGGCAGTCGGAACGCAGGTCCACACCACGCTCGCGAGCCATGCGAGGGCGATCGAATGGAGCGCGGTCAACCCGGGTCGCGGCCGAGGCGACCGAGGTGCGTGTGGCACACGTCGACTCTGGGCCCGCGCGCCGCTCGTGAACATTTGTACGAATGCGTTCACCCGCTCATCACGAATGGATGAGCACGTCCGAGCCCTCGTGGGACCTCTACGGCGCCTTCCTCGCGGTCATGCCGCACGTGAGCATCGCGGAAGCGGGTGGCATTCCACGGCGGCCTTGATCCGCCTCACCCACTCCCGGACCATCGACGGTGTGCTCGGCGTCGACGGCAGCGCTCCGAACGCGAACGGGAGGCCCGCTCGAGCGTGCGGTGTGCTCGCGCGTAGTGTGCTCGCGAGCGCGCTCGGGTGGATGGCGTGGCTCTGCGTCGGCTGCCAGGCCGCGGTCGCACCTCCGGAGCCCGACGCGGCCATCATCCCGCGCGACGCGAACATGGACGCGCCACAGCTGAGGTACGTCCCGCCGATCCCGGGCTACTGCCAGCGATCGGACGACTGCAACGATCGCCTGCGCTGCACCGAGGACGACTGCGCGCCGAGCCACCTCGGAGCCTTCGAGGGGCTGTGTGTCCACGTGCCGCTGCCGATGTGCGTGGAGCTGCCCGACGCGGGGCCCGCCGACACGGGGCCCGACGCTCCCCGTCGTGCGCGATGCGATCCGGGCCTGCGCTTCTCGTGCGCGGTGCCGGGCGGCTGCCACGAGGAGGTCGGCTGGGTCCTCGTGCGCGACGCCTCCGGCGTGCTCTACGAGGGATGTCCGCGCCAGGGCGAGATCGTGCTCGGCAGCGTGCCCATCACGCGCCACACCGAGGTGGTCGTTCGCTTCAGCAACACCGAGGGCCCTTGCCCCGGTGGCCACCGCTGCGACCGCGCGATCTTCGACGTCGAGCTGGTCGGGGCGGCCTGCGGAGCCCACCGTGTGCTGGGCTCCGCCAACCTCGACAACGCCGCCGACGGCCGCGATCGGGGCCCATTCACCTTCGCAGTGCCCGAGTCCGCGATCAGCGCCGCGTGTTGTCGATGAGCAGGCGCGCGCGAGCAGCGTCACCAGCGAGCCGGCCCCTCATCGAGCCGCGACGACGGACGAGAGGATCGTCGTCACGGCGGGCCCACTCGTGGCCACCTGCGCTCGCCCGAGGTCGCATGACACGCGTCGCACTCCTCCCATGGCTCCTCGCGCTCGGCGCGTGCGGCACTCCACCGCAGCCCACGACACCAGCATCCTCGGAGGCCCCCGCCATGCCCGAGGTCGCCCCCACGCCCGCCTCGTCTGCAGCCTCATCGGCTGCAGGCTCACCGTCTGCAGGCCCATCGCCCGCGAGCTCCGCAGGCAGCGGGCTCGTGATCGTCGATCCCCGCGGCGCGCCCATCGCCGCCGCGTCGGTCGTGATCCTCGATCAGGGCTACTCGCTCGCCGTGGGCACGCCGTCTGCGCCGCTCGTCTCCGACGCAGAGGGCCTCGTCTCGTTCGCGACCGAGCAGAGCGAGCCGATCGCCCTCGCGTGGGCACCCGGTCACGCGGCCGCTCGCCTCGCGCTGGATCGCAGCCATGCGGGCCGCTTGGTGCTGCCCGACGCGACCGTGCTCCGCGGCCGCGTGCAGGGAGCGCACCCGATCGAGCACGTGTGGCTCCAGGCCAGGACCTCGCCCGAGACCAGCCTCGAGGCCCCGTGGCCCTTCTTCGTGCGCTGCGACGTCGACGCAGCGGGGCGCTTCCGTGCCGACGGCTTGGCCGCAGGGACCTTCTCGGTCACCTCGGTGCCGATCGGATCGGCGCCCGTGCTCGCGGCCGACGTGCAGGGCCGCGTGCGGCTCCTCGGCGTCGAGCCGGGTCGCGTCACGCCGGTCGCGCATCGCTTCCTCGATCGCGAGATCGTGGCCGACGGCGACGAGCACGTGCTCCGCGTCGTGTTCGGCGACGCCGTGATCGTCGGGCAGGTGCACGACGAGTCGGGCGCGCCGATCGGAGGCGCCGTCGTGCGCGCGATGGACGAGGAAGGTCACGAGGCTCGCGCGATCGCCGATGCCAGCGGCCGCTTCGAGCTCGTCGTTCGCCCCACGCCCTACGTGCGCGTCACCGCGGAGCATCCGGACTTCGGCCTCCAGTGGACGGACTACGAGTGGGACGGCTGGAGCGTCGGCGGGCCCATTCCCGATCACCCGATCGAGCTCGTGCTGCGGCGCGGTGTGGAGCTTCACGGGCGCGTCGTGCTGCCCGATGGATCGCCGTTCGCCGATCGGGATCTGATCCTCGTGCCTGCCTACGTCGGGAGCGGACCGCCCACGCGCGAGGCGCACAGCGATGCTCGAGGCGAGCTCCGCTTCGAGCGGATGGTGCTCCGCAGCTTCGAGCTCGTGCCCACCTCGCTCCGCAACTGGCACCCCGACGACGCGGGCGAGTACGTGCGCGTGAGCTCGCCCGATCCCGCCGCGTGGTCTCGCGCGGCCAGCACCGGACAGCCTCTGTCGCTCGTGCTCGAGCGCTTCGAGCTCGTCCGCGTGGAGATCGAGGTCGGAGCCGGGAGCGTGCAGGTCTGGACGCGCTGGGGGCCCGAGCTCTACCGAGGCTCCGCGCCCACCGTGTCGCGCGGCCGCGTCGAGATCTCCATGGAGCGCGGTCGTCCGCACGAGCTGTGGGTCGCCCCCTTCCGCGAGGGTGAGTCGCTCACGCCCCCCTTCGCGCGTGCGCCGGACTGGACCGGTACCCCGGACGGTCCGCTGCGGCTGACCCTGTGAAGCTTCTCGTGGCCAGCCCGAAGCTTCTCGTGGCCAGCCCGAAGCTTCTCGTGGCCAGCCCGAAGCTTCGAGCGAGGCCACCCACGCACCCCTCCGAGACGGGCGCATGGGCTGTGGCATCGTTGGCACATGACGTCGTCGCGTCGTCGTGTCGTCGTGGTGCTCGGAGGCAACGCGTTCGCGCCGCCGGGCGCACCGCTCACCATGGCGGGGCAATTTCGCTTCGCGCACGAGGCGCTCGCCACGCTCGGACCTCTGCTCGATCGCGACGTCGAGCTCGTGGTCGGGCACGGCAACGGCCCGCAGGTGGGCCACATGCTCGTGCGTGTGGAGGAGGCGCTCGGCAAGGCCTACGCGCTGCCGCTCGAGGTGTGCGTGGCCGAGTCCGAGGGCGAGCTCGGCTACGTGCTCGCGCAGACCCTGGGCAACCTCTCACGCGAGCGCGGCGCGCCTCGGCCGATCGCGTCGCTGCTCACGCAGGTCGAGGTCGATCCAGCCGATCCCGCGTTCGGCCGTCCCGACAAGCCCGTGGGCCCCTTCTACGACGCCGCGCAGGCCGACGCGCTGCGCGCCAAGGGCTTCGCCGTGAAAGAAGACGCGGGGCGCGGCTTCCGGCGTGTGGTTCCCTCCCCGGAGCCTCGCGCGATCGTCGATGTGGAGATCGTGTCCGGCCTCCTCTCGATGGGCGCGATCGTCGTGGCCGCCGGCGGCGGAGGCATCCCCGTGACGCGCGCTCCGGACGGCACGCTCCACGGCCTCGATGCCGTGATCGACAAGGATCTCACCGCAGCGGTGCTCGCACAGGCGATCGGCGCCGAGCTCCTCGTGATCCTCACCGCGATCGACGCGGCCTACCTCGACCACGGCACCGATCGCCGTCGGCCCCTCCGGCGCGCGAGCCCCGCCGAGGTGCGCGCGCACGCGGCCGAGGGACACTTCGCGCCGGGCAGCATGGGGCCCAAGATGGAGGCCGCAGCGCGCTTCGCGTCTCGAGCCGGATGCCGCGCCGTGATCTGCGATCCACCCTCGCTCGCCGAGGCGCTCGCGGGCCGCGCCGGGACGAGCGTGGTCGAGGACGCCGAGGCTCGCTGAGCACCGCGGCCTGAGCTCGCTCGTGCCGAGACCGCGCTCCAACCAGGTGCTCTACCGTGGTGTGCTCGAGCCTCACTCCGCACGACGCGCAGCCGTGGTGCTCGAGCCTGACGACGAGCCATCGCCGACCGCGATCTTGGTGATGGACGACGGGGCGACGCGGCGCTTCGATCTCACGGCGCGAAAGCTTGTCCAGCCAGTGCGCGTGTTGGGCCGCTCGGGCTACGATGGGTCATGCGCGCCGCTGTTCTCGCTTTCGCCCTCGCGGCGGGGCTGAGCCCGTGTGGGTCGAGCGCGCAGGACTCCCCGCGCGTCGAGCCGCCGCCGGTGTTCGTCCAGGTGGGACCGCACGCACGCGTGCACCAGACGTCGGTGACTCGTGAGGGGGCCACGACGACCCTCTGGATCTATCTCCCGCGCGCCCCTCAGCGCGGGCGGATTCCCGTCGTGCTCGTCGCGCCCGCAGGCGCTTCGATCTTCTTTGGCATGAACCTCGGCGAAGAGAGCCGTCCCGAGCACCTGCCCTACGTCGAGGCGGGATTTGCGGTGATCGCGTACTCGGTGTCGGGGGCAGAGCCCGACCACGCGACCGGAGCCCAGCGGCTCGCTGCGATGCGAGACTTCATCCGGTCCTCCGGTGGAATCGCTGACGCGCGTGTGGCGCTCGAGCACGTGCTTCACACGTTTTCGTCACTCGACCCTGACTGCGTGTTCGCGGCCGGCCACAGCTCCGGCGGCTCGGTGGCGCTCCGCGTCGCGGCCGCGCTTCCCGAGATACGCGGAGTCGCTGCGTACGCCCCCGTGACCGACCCGCTCCGTCTCGACGATCCCGGTGGGCAGCTCCCGCTGGCCCTCCGGCGTTTCTACGAGGGGGTCGGCTCTCCACAGGTCAGCGCTCATCGGTGGCACACGCCCACGCTCCTCGTCCACGCGAACGACGACCGCGTGGTTCCGGTGGAGCAGACACTCACGTTCCGCGCGGCGCTGCCGCCAGAGGTGCCGGTGGAGTTGGTTCGCGTGCCCGCGGGCGACCACTACGGCCCCATGATCGAGGTGGGCATCCCCCGGGCGATCAGCTTCTTCCGCGGACTGTGCGAACGAGCTCACACGCGATGATCACGGTCTACGACAACGGGTTCAGTCCCTTCGCGCGCAAGTGCTCGATCGACACGAGCCCCTCGTGATCCTCACCGCGATCGACGCGGCCTACCTCGATCACGGGACCTCTCGTCGTCGGCCTCTTCGGCGAGCCCCGAGGCCGTGCGCGCGTATGCGAGCGAGGGACACTTCGCGCCCGGCCGCATGGGGCCCAAGATGGAGGCCGCTGCGCGCTTCGCCTCGCGTGGCGGTCGACGCACCGTGATCTGCGATCGGCCCTCGCTCGCCGAGGCGGTCGGGGCCTCCGCCGGGACCACCGTCGTGCGCGACGAATCGGCGCGTAGGACCGAGGGATGAGCCAGACGCTGAGGTGCATCGTCATGGGCGCCGCGGGCCGCGACTTCCACGACGTGCAGACCTTCTTCCGCACGCATCCGGGCTTTCGCGTGCTCGCCATCACGGCCGCGCAGATCCCGTTCATCGACGAGCGCGCCTTCCCGCGCGAGCTCGCCGGTCCGAGCTACGAGGCCGACATCCCCATCGTCGACGAGTCCGAGCTGCCGCGGCTCGTGAAGGAGCACGCGATCGACTTCGTGTTCCTCTCGTACAGCGACCTCTCGCACGTGGAGGTCATGCACAAGGCCGCGATCGCGGAGGCCGCGGGGGCCAGCTTCGCGCTCCTCGGTCCACGCCACACGCAGCTCGCCTCGCGCCTGCCGGTCATCGCGGTCACCGCGTCGCGCACGGGCGCGGGCAAGAGCCCGATCACGCAATTCCTCGCCGCGCACCTCCGCGCCCGCGGCCGCCGCGTGGGCGTCCTCCGACACCCCATGCCCTACGGCGATCTCCGCGCGCAGGTCGTGCAGCGCTTCGCCACGCCCGACGATCTCGAACGTCATCGCTGCACGATCGAGGAGCGCGAGGAATACGCGCCCTACGTCGCCATGGGCATGCCCATCTTCGCAGGCGTCGACTACGCGCGGGTGCTCGCGGCCGCCGAGGCCGAGGCCGACGTGATCCTGTGGGACGGCGGCAACAACGACACGCCGTTCCTGCGGCCCGATCTCTGGATCACCGTGGTGGACGCGCTGCGGCCGGGGCACGAGCTCGCCTATCACCCGGGCGAGACGAACCTCCGCGCGGCGCACGTGATCGTGATCTCCAAGGTGGCGCGCGCGCGCCCCGAGGACGTCGCCACCGTCGAGGCCAACGTGCACGCGGCCAACCCCGCGGCGCGCGTGATCCACGCGGATCTGCGGGTGCGCGTCGAGCCCGACGGCGCGATCGAGGGCAAGCGCGTGCTCGTCGTCGAGGACGGCCCCACCGTCACGCACGGCGGCATGGCTTTCGGCGCGGGCACCGTCGCCGCGCGCGAGGGCGGTGCGCGCGCGCTCGTCGATCCGCGCCCCTTCGCCGTGGGCACGATCGCCCAGGCCTTCGGACGCTACGCGCACCTCGGGGCCGTGCTGCCCGCGCTCGGCTACTCCGAGGCGCAGCGTCGCGAGCTCGCCGAGACGATCGAGCGGGCCGCGCCCGAGCTCGTGGTCGACGGCAGCCCCGCGGGCGTCGTGGACATGCTCGGGATCACGCTGCCGTGCGCGCGTGTGCGCTACACCCTCGCGCAGGTGTCCGGTCCGAAGCTCGAGGCGCTCGTCGACGAGGCGCTCTCGGGCGCCGCGACCCGAAAGGAGTAGCCCGTGACCGACACGCTCCGACCCGATGGCTTCGGCGCCGACGCGCTCATCGCCCAGGCCGACGCGCACGGCGCGCGCAACTACGCGCCGCTGCCCGTCGTGCTCTCGCGCGGGCAGGGGGCGTTCGTGTGGGACGTCGAGGGCAAGCGCTACACGGACTGCCTCTCCGGCTACTCCGCGCTCAACCAGGGCCACTGCCACCCACGCATCGTCGAGGCGCTCGTCACGCAGGCCCACACGCTCACGCTCACGTCGCGCGCGTTCCATCACGATCTCCTCGGCGCCTTCCTCGCGCGCCTCGCCGCCGTCACCGGCTTCGAGAAGGTGCTGCCGATGAACTCGGGCGCCGAGGCGGTGGAGACGGGCCTCAAGGCCATGCGCCGCTGGGGCTACGAGGTGAAGGGCGTGCCCGACGGCACGGCCGAGATCATCGTCGCGGAGAACAACTTCCACGGCCGCACCATCACGGCGGTGAGCCTCTCGACCGATCCGAGCTCCTACGGTCACTACGGCGCGCACACGCCGGGCTTCGTGAAGGTCCCGTTCGGCGACATCGAGGCGATGGCGCGCGCGATGGGGCCGCGCACCGTGGGCGTCCTGATCGAGCCCATCCAGGGCGAGGCCGGCGTGATCCTGCCGCCCGAGGGCTACCTCGCGAAGGTGCGCGTGCTCTGCCGCGAGCGCGGCGTCGTGATGTGCCTCGACGAGGTGCAGACGGGCCTCGGTCGCACCGGCAAGATGTTCGGCTGGCAGCACGCGGGCCCCGAGGCGCGTCCCGACGCGGTGCTCGTGGGCAAGGCGCTCTCGGGCGGGATGCTCCCAGCGTCGGCCCTCTGCGCCGACGGCTGGCTCATGGACGTGTTCACGCCGGGCACGCACGGCTCCACGTACGGCGGCAACCCGCTCGCGTGCGCCGTGGGCCTCGCGGCGCTCGACGTGCTCGAGGACGAGCAGCTCCCCGAGCGCGCGGCCCACCTCGGCGAGCGAGCGCTCGCGCGGCTCCGTGCGGGCCTCGAGGGACACCCTCGCGTGAAGGAGATCCGCGGCCGCGGGCTCATGATCGCGGTGCAGCTCACGGAGCCCACCGCCCACGCGCGCGCCGTGGCGCTCGCGCACGAGGGCGTGCTCGCCAAGGACACGCACGGTCACACGCTGCGTGTGCTTCCGCCGCTCGTGATCGAAGAGCCCGATCTCGACGCGGCGGTCGACGCCGTGATCCGCGTGATCCGCGCCGCCTGACCGTCGCGAGCCGAACACCCAGGCGCGCGTCTCGCCGAGGCCGCTTGGTCCCCACCACGAAGCTGCGCATCATGGAGCGATGCGCGCCCTCCTGCTCGGCCTCGCCCTCGCCTCGATCCTTCACGTGCTCGGCTGTAGCTGCGACGGCGGAGGCAGCGCCGCGGACGCAGGTCGTCGCCTCGACGCGCAGGGCACCGACGCGGCGGGCGCCGAGCTCGACGCGAACGCCGTCGAGGACGTGCAGATCGCGCGCCTCGACGCCTTCGCCGACGATGCCTCGCCCGACGCCGCGGCCATGCGCTGCGATGGCTCGATGATCACGCTGCCGTATCCGGGCGAGGCCGCAGGCTCCATGCGCACCGAGCCGGCAGCCTGCGACGGCTGCGCAGCCTTCACCGACGTGGGCCTCTCGCCGAGCGGCACCACCGTGCGCGTCACGGGCACCACCTCGACGGTGGCGAGCGAGTGCCGCTGGTACCTCGAGTCCTCGGGCTGCGGCGGCACGAGCGGCGCGTTCCTCCCCGACGAATTCGGCACCTTCGGCATGACGCTGCCGCTCTTCTGCGGGACCAATCGCCTGCAGCTCGTCTGCGACGCGGCCGCGGGTCGCTCGATCGCGACGCGCGAGATCACGGGGCCCGCGTGCGACGGGCGCGATCTCCAGATCACGCTGAGCTGGGGCGCGACCGCGAACGACATGGAGCTGCACCTCGTGCGCGATGGCTTCCACCTCAACGACGCCACCAACGACTGCACGTGGTTCACGTGCATGTCGGCCTCGCCGGACTGGGGCGTGGTGGGCGACACCACGGATGACCCGCGCAAGGACGTCGACAACACCTCGACGTTCGGCCCCGAGAACATCTACCTCACGAGCGCGCCGCCCGGCCGCTACCACGTGATGGTCGAGTACTGGGGCTCGGGCACGACCGACACCAGCGAGGTCACGATCAACCTCTCGGGCACGACCGTCTGGCATGGCGGCCACGCGATGGACCTCTACGAGGTGTGGGACGTGGGCACGCTCGACTTCCCCGCGGGCACCTTCACGCCCGTCGACACCATCACGCCCTGCGCGAGCGCGTGGCGCACCGGCGGCAGCTACGGCTGCGCGCTCCCGATCCCCTGACGCCGACGCGCGTTCGGAGGCGCTCTCTCTCCGTTTCTGCGCGGCGCAGGCGCCGCGCGTTGGGGGCGCTGCCCCCAAACCCCGTACTGCGATTCGATCCCGAGAAAGAAGGATTCTTTCACGGTCTCTCCGTGTGAGCAGATCGATCTCGGTCCGCACCACGCACTCGCTCGCCCCAGCGCGTGGGCTACAACGCGCCCATGAAGATCGACGGACAGCGACGCTCCGAGAACTTCCAGGACCGCGGCACGGGCCGTGGTGGCGGCGGTGGAGGCGGCGGTGGTGCAGGGCCCGCGCTGCTGACCTTCGTCGTCCGTCGCTTCGGCCTGCCCGGCGTGATCGTCGCGGGCCTGGGCTTGCTCGGGATCTACTTCCTCGCGCCCGACGGCATCCGTCAGGCCCTGTTCAGCGCGATGCTCGGCGACTCTCCCTCGGGCGCTGGCGGTGGCGTGGCCGTGCCCGGCGACTCGGCGTGCAGCGCGTCGCCGGCGAACATGTCGGCCTGCGACTTCTCGCGCGCGGTGCTCGGGTCGACGGAGGACGTGTGGGCCGCGCAGTTCGGTCAGGGACGCCTGCCGAGCTACGGCGGCGCGGCGCCCGGGGCGTATCCGCCGCCGACGCTCGTCGTGTTCTCGCAGTCGGTGTCGACGGGCTGCGGCGAGGCGTCGTCGGACACCGGTCCGTTCTATTGCCCGGCGGATCGCAACCTCTACATCGATCCGACGTTCTACGACGTGATGGCGCGGCAGCTGCGCGCGCCCGGCGACTTCGCGCAGGCGTACGTGCTCGCGCACGAGGTCGGCCACCACGTGCAGAACACGATCGGCGCGATGCGCGTCGCCGTGCCCGGAGAGTCGGACTCGCAGACGTCGGTGCGCGTCGAGCTCCAGGCGGACTGCCTCGCCGGCGTGTGGGGACACTCCGCGCGCAGCACGCTCCAGGTGTCGGACGAGGATCTCGCCGAGGCCACGAACGCAGCGCACGCGATCGGCGACGACACGCTCGGCCACCGCGACGAGGCGACCTTCACGCACGGCTCGAGCGAGCAACGCGTCCGCTGGTTTCGCCGAGGCTTCGAGACCGGCGACGCGCGCCAGTGCGACACGTTCTCCGTGCGCGACCACGCGCAGCTCTGACGCCGGGTTCGCGTCGCGTGGCGCCTTGGTGTATGAACGCGACCCATGTCCGGCGGTCACGACTCCCACGCAGCACACGACGATCACGACGGTGAGGTGCACCCGCATCCGCCGCTGCCGACGATCACCGACGAAGCGGCCGACACGCCGATGTGGGTGCCGCTCACGGGCCTCGCGCTCTTCCTCGTGCTCGCGCTCTTCGTGGCGCTGCGCTCGGCCATGGCGCCGGCGGAAGAGAGCGCGCCGACGGGTGACGAGGGTGCGGCGGCGGTCGAGGGTGCCGAGGCGGGCGCGGCGCCCGCGGCCGCGGAGTGACGAGCCAGCTCGTCTTCGGTCGTGAGCGGGACTGCGACGTCGCCCTCGATGTCGGCTCGGTCTCGAGCCGTCACGCACGCCTCTCGTGGCAGGGCGGGCACCTCCTCGTCGAGGATCTCGGCAGCGTGAACGGCACCTGGGTGGCCGGCGAGCGCGTCCAGGCCTGTGTCGTGAAGCCGGGCGCCGACGTGCGCTTCGCCGACGTGGCGCTGCCGTGGGCCGATCCGCGCGTCGTCGCGCTCGTGAAGCTCGGCGCCTCCAAGAGCACCATCGTCGCGATGCCTCGCTTCGGGCGCTACGTGTGCCCGCAGTGCAAGACCGCGCAGGTGCTGCCTGCGGGCTTCGTGCGCGGCGAGATCTCGTGCCCCAAGTGCGAGAGCGCGCTCGAGATCGGCACCCAGAGCGCGTCGAGCAAGATCGCGCGCGGCCTCGTCGGCACGCTGCTCGGAGCCTCGTTCGCGTCGCTCGCGGGGCTCTTCGTGGTGCTCCTCGTGTGGCCCGAGCGCCTCGCGACGGCGCCCGATCCGATCGGCGCGATCGCGCGCGGACGCATGGCGCCGCGCGTGGTGACCACCCCGACCGAGCCCTCGGCGCTCGATCACATCCTCGAGCCGCTTGGTCCCGCGGTCGGCAGCCCCGAGGAGGCGGCCGTGCGCGTGCAGGCGGCGGCCGAGATCCAGGCCGCGATCGATCCCTCGAATTCGGTCACGCGCGATCTCGCCGTGCAGGTGGCTTCGACCGACGACGGGCCCTTCCACGTCGAGCAGGTCGCGCGCATCTGGAAGCACGTTCGCCTCGCGTGGCGCTACGTGAACGATCCGCGCGGCGGCGACTACTACGCCCGCGCGAGCGAGACGATCACGAACGAATTCGCGGGCGACTGCGACGACTTCGCGATCGTGATCAGCGCGATGATCGAGGCGATCGGTGGCCGCACGCGCGTGGTGATCATGGACGGCGCCGCGGGCGGGCACGCCTATCCCGAGGTCTGCATCGACGGTCCGCCGAACGAGGTCTCGCAGAAGATCGCCCGCTTCTATCGTCGCAGCTGGGATCGACGCCTCGGCGCGCGGCCTACGCAGACGCGCATCCACTATCGCTCCGACGCGTCGTGCCCCGTGTGGCTCAACCTCGACTGGAACACGAACGTGATCGGCGGCCCGTACGTGGAGGAGCGCTACGCCGTGGCGGTCTACGCCGATGGGCACACCGAGACGCTCACGCCCTACCACGAGGGCGGCACCGCGCCGGGCACGGAGAACACGGCCCTGCCGCAGCGCACACCGCTCCCCGAGACCGGCACGCCGTGAGCGTGCAGAAGGGCGGCCCCCGGAGAGCGCCCCTCGGTGAACGTCTCCGCGTGCTCACGCAACGAGGGCGCATGCGCAGGGTGGCTTGGTTCGAAGCTCTCTCGTGGAGCGATCTCTCCTCGAGCTCGAGGGGCGCGCTGTGCGTCCCCACGAGCGTGGTGCTCGCCTGGCTGAGCAGCGGCTGCCCATCCGAGCTCTCGTGCGGGCCCGGCACGCATGTCGAGGGCAGCGTCTGCGTCCCCGACGGGGTCGTGGACGCAGGGCCATCGGACGCAGGCCCCGTCACGCTCGTCGACGCGCCCGGCGCGGACGTGCCCGGCGCCGACGCACACGCCATGCGCCTCGAGGAAGGAGATCCGTGCCCCACCGACGGAGCGGGCTTCACGACGCTGAGCCCCACGTGTGACGGCGACGATCTCCTCTACTGCAGCGGCGCGTTCGTGCGACGAACCGACTGCACCGTGCTCGGTGATCGCTGCGTGCCTGGAGGCTCCCCCGACGCGCTGCCGCGCTGCGATGGGGGCGTGTACGTCGCGTGCGACGTCGCGACGTCGATCGGGCGCTGCGCCGACGAAGGCAACACGCTCCGCTGCGCCAGCGGCTACCCCAACGCGCCTGGCTTCACGTACACGATTCCCTGCGCCACCTTCGGAGACGGCTACTCGTGCATGATGGGCGCGACCGAGGGCGGCTGCGTGCCGCCAGGCACGGTGGCCTGCGATCCGGCGATGCCCTCGAGCGCCTGCAGCGCCGACGGCAGCTCCATCGTGCGCTGCTCCGATGGCCTCGAGTACACGATCCCGTGTGAGAGCCGCCTGGCCGGATCGGTCTGCGATCTGGGCCCCGGCACGGAGCCCGTCTGTGTGCCGCGGGGCGCGATGCGCTGCGAGTCGCGCACCTTCCACGGCAGCTGCGTGGGCGACGGCATCGTCGAGCGCTGCGATCCGGTCACTGCGCACGTGGCGCTCGCGTCGTGCGGCGCCGGGACGCGCTGTCGCGTGAGCGACCTCGGCTTCGCCGCGTGCGTGCCGGACGAGTCGCGCCCCTGCGATCCGGACACGGCCGTGGCGCGCTGCTTCGACGCCGAGCGGCTCGCGCTGTGCGACGCGAGGGGCTGGGAGGCGAGCCACGACTGCACGCTCTCGGCGCCGGGCGCGCGCTGCATCCCCAGCACGCCCGCGCGCTGCGGCGTGGCCGAGGTGTGCGACGTCGCGACGTACACCGCGCACTGCGACGGAGAGATGGCGCTCAACTGTCGCGAGGGCGGCTGGGTCGAGGTCACGTCGTGCTCGCCCTTCGTGCCATGCCGGGTGACCGGTGGCGTCGCAGGCTGCGGCGGCTGAGCCTCCGAACACGCGCGGTGACGGGCGCTCACCGATAGGGATCGAGCTTGGTGAGCGAGAGCACGCTGCGGAACACGCGCGTCGAGAAGACCGAGACCTCGGCGCCCACGCGCAGCTCGCGCGCCACGTGCGCGTCCACCTCGAAGAGCCCGTTGATCTGCTTGAATTCGCCGCGACGTCCCGGCGCGTCGGTCACGGTGCTGACGACGACCGTCTCCATCGTGGGCGCGAGCAGCGCGTCGAGGACTGCCGCCGGACCGCCGAAGATCCCGAACGGAGCGAGCACGATGCCCAGCCTGGCGCCGAGGGCCATGAACATGTTGGCTGCGAGCAGCTCGGGCCAGTGGACGATCAGCGGATAGAAGATCGCGACGCCCGCGCAGATCGCCACGCCGATCGCCAGCCTCGTCCGCGACAGCGTGCGGAAGCGCTCGGCCGCCGCGCCCTCGAGGGCGGGCTTGGCGCGTGTGGTCCGCAGCGTCTCGACGAGCGCCAGGACCGCTGGCGGGGCCACGAGGAGCACCAGCAGGTGGAACCACGTCGCGGCGAACACCTCGATCACGCTGTAGGAGCCGCTGCCGTCGAGCAGCACCGCGAGGTCGATGAACCACTGCGCGGGTGGCCACCCGAAGAGCATCGCCACGAGCGAATAGAGCCCGGCGCCGATCAGCGACAAGCCGTAGAGGGCTCCGAGCGCGCGTGCGAGCATGGGCGCCATTGTGATGCGCGGCGGTGGCTCGAGCGATGGGGCGAGCGGACCACGCGTGCGGAGGGCGTATGATCCGCCCGCCGCATGGCCGACGACACGCACGACCGGTCACCCTCCGAGCCGACCGCGCCCGTGTCGCCCGAGCCCTCGCCCACCCCGATCGAGCCCCAGCGGAGCGAGCCCTTCGACGGGGCGCTCGCGGCCCGCGAGCGGCTCGATCGCACGGGCCGGCGCTCGCTCGAGCCGCACGAGGTCGAGGCCTTGCGCGCAGGTCGGCCGCTCGTCACCGAGGCTCCGCCCGGCGGGCTCGGTCTGCGCGCGCAGGTCGGCCTCGCCCTCGTCACGACCCTCGCGCTCTCGGTGATCCTGATCGGCCTCGCCGCCGATCGTCTTTCCACGCGCGCGCTCGAGCTCGAGCGCCGACACGCCGCGGAGCTCGCGGCGCGAGGGGCCGCCGCGGTGATCGTGCGCGCCGATGCGCCGCCCCTCGTCCTCGATCGCGCCGAGGACGCGATCGTCGGACACGACGCGATCACGGGCCTCGAGGTGGTGTTCGCCGATGGCCACGTCGAGCCTCGCGGCGTCGTCGGCGAGGGCCTCGGCGCCGAGGCCCCGCTCGCGGGCGGACGCGTGCGCGTGTGGGCGGCGCACCCCGGCCAGGAGGCCGCGCGCAACCTGGTCGG
>JAIBCE010000074.1 GCA_019694315.1 Sandaracinaceae bacterium | reverse complement strand
ACACACCGTCGCTGACGGCGAGGCCCGAGACGTCCTGACGTTGCTCGCCGCAGAAGTGCATCGAGCCGCACCACCACTCGGTCTGCGTGAGACACGGCACCTCGCACTGCGCGCCCGTGGCTCCGGTGACGCACGAGAGCCCGGGATCGCAGTCGCCATCGCAGGTGCACGCGTGACGCGTCGAGGCGCTGAGCGAGAACGCGGGCACGCAGCTCGGGCCCTCACACGTTCTTCCCTCTCCGCACGCATGACCGGGCGCGCTGCACGCCGACGACGTGCGCTCGCAGGTGCTCGCGAGCCCATCGGGGATCGAGCTACACACGCCGCCGCCGCTCTGCGCACAGTCCACGTCCTCCTCGCAAGGCGTGGCGCACTGGAGGAACGGCCCCGCGAGCCCCACGCCCGAGATGCACTGGTCACCGTCGAGGCAGTCACAGTTCTGCTGACAGTCTCCGCCGTCGGGCACACACGCCGCGCGGATCCCGGGGCCGACGGTCATCGTGAGCGAGGCGGTGCCCCCCGTGCTCGCATCGACGAAGGTCCAGTCCGCCGCCTCCAGCTGGAACGTGAAGATCCGCGTGTCCTCGCGCGCGAGCTCGGGGCAGCCCATCCCGTCGACGACCCAGTCGCGCACGAGGAGGTGCACCGTGTGCGTGGCCGGATCGCGCTCCACACGTGGCATCGCGCGCGAGTGGCAGCCGTCGGGCATCGTGTAGCGCGCCGCCACGCGGAAGCTCCGGCCCGCATGCACGGGGAGCGACTCGAGGAGCGTGATCTCCTGGATCGGGACCTCCACGATCGAGTGGCGCAGACAGAGGCCCGCGGCATCGACCGTCGGTGGCGGCGTGTCGGCGCCGGGGGCGTCGACGATCGAGGGCGCGTCGAGCTGCGAGGACGCGTCGAGCTGCGAGGGAGCATCGAGCCCGGGGGCGTCGGCGCCCGACGCGGCGTCCGCGCTCGTGTGACTGTCACCGCACGAGCAGCCCGCGAGGCTGGCGAGAGGAACGAGCGAGACGAGCGCGAGAGGAGCGAGCCGACGCATCCGCCGATCGTACGCCCACCACGCGGCGAGCGCGCCGGGCCCCGTGCGGACACGCGTGGGCGCGTCAGACGATCGGCGAGGTCGTGGCTGCGAACACGTCGGGGATCTCGGCGATGCGCGCGAGCACGTCGGCGTTCGGCTCGCCCACCACGTCGATGCGCGCGCACGCCGCCGCGTTGCCGGAGAACACGATGTTCTGCATGTCCTCCACGTTGTGGTGCGCCTCGCTGAGGATGCGCAGCACGCTCGCGAGCACGCCCACGCGGTCGACATGACGCACGACGATCACGTGCGTCGCGGCGCTCTTCTGCGCGAGGTTCACGCAATTGGGGATCGGCTGGCCCGCCTGGTAGGCGCGCACGATCCGCACCGTCTCTTCGCCCACGGCCTCCTCGGCCTCGTCGGTGGACGCGCCGATGTGGTGCGTGCCGTAGACGTTGGGGTGATCGAAGACCGCGCCGGTGACCTCGGCCTGCGAGGCGCTCGGCTCCTTCGCGAACACGTCGAGGCCCGCGCGGATCTTCTTGCTCGTGCAGGCCTCGAGCAGCGCGTCCTCGTCGACGACCTCGCCGCGCGAGGTGTTCACGAAGTAGGCGCCGGGCTTCATCGCGCCGAACACGCTCGCGCCGATGCGCTTGTCGGTCTCGGGCACGAACGCGAGGTGCACGGTCACCGCGTCGGCGTCGTGCACCGCCGCCTCGGGCGTGGGCGCGAGCGCGATGCCGAGCGCCTCGGCCTCCGCAGCGCCGAGGAACTTGTCCCAGCCCACGATGCGCATGCCCATCGCCTTGGCGCGCACGATCACCTCGCGCCCGATCTGCCCCACGCCGAGCACCGCGAGCGTGCGACCGCGCAGGCCGCGCGCCTCACCGAACGTCTTCTTGTCCCAGCGATGCGCGCGCAGCGCGAACACGTTGTCGGCGATGCGGCGATCGAGGTTCACGAGGTGACCGATCGCGAGCTCGGCGACCGCGGCGGCGTTCTTTCCAGGGCAATTCGCGACGTACACGCCGCGCGCGCTCGCGGTCACGAGGTCGATCGTGTTCACGCCCGCGCCCGCGCGGATGACGAGCGAGAGGGCCTTGCCCGCCTCGAGGTGCGCCTTCTGCACCTTGGTGCTCCGCACGACGAGCACCTCGGGGTTGCTCTCTTGGATCCGCACCACGAGGCTCTCACCCTCGAGCTTGGGATCGACCTCGACCCGCGCCCCCAGATCCTGGAGGCGACCGGCCACGAACGGAGCGAGCTTGTCGGCGATGAGGACGCGCATGAGGTCATCCCTGGGGCGAGTGACGAGTGAGGAGTGACGAGGCCCCTCGCGCGAGGGGCCGTGGAGCGTTCGATTCGTGCGCGATCAGGGCGTTCCAGCGCAGTCGAAGGTGCCTGCGTAGATCTCGCCCGTCGTCGTGGCCGCCGCGAAGTACCAGCCTGGGTTCGTCGTCTCGTCGCCCTCGGTTCCGGCATACGGACGGCCCGCGACGGTGCCGATCCCGAGCGACACCGGCATGCCCACGACGTCGCCGCTCGCGTCGAGCCGGACCGCGATCTCGTCGGACACCTCGCGATAGAGGACGACCCATTCATCGCGGCGCGTCCCGCGCGAGGCATAGGGGGCCCTTCGGTTGCGCGTCGTGTCGGCGGTCACCACCAGCTCCGCCCCGAACGTGACCGAGGCCGCCGACACGTCGGCCGTGCGCACCACGACGCGGTTGGTCGCGTTGCAGCCGCCCTCGGTGTACGCGACCGCGACGGTGGTGCCATCGCCCGTGGTCACGGTGGCCTCCGCGGCCATCGTCGCGTCGATCGTCGAGATCATCGTGGCCGCATACGCGGTGAGCGTGGTGGTGACCGGGATGCGGCTCACGATCACGTCGCCGCCGCTCGAGGTGTGCGCGACGATCCAGCCCTGGCCTGGCACGAAGGTCACGCTCGGTCCGAGCGCGTCCGTGGTCGTGCCGAGCGCCATGACGGGGCTCGCGTCGACGCGGGCGCCCGAGCTGAAGCCGCGGAGGACGCGCGCGTTCACGGCCGCGTCCGCCACCGTCATGCCGCACTCGCGGTTCGCCGCGTCGTCGACCCACACGAGGAGCGCATCGCCCTCGGGCTCCGCCGTGACCGAGGCCGAAGCGAGCCGGCTCTGGTCGAGGCAGCTCGTCGCGAGCACCGTGGCGCTCATGCCGGCCTGGTTCAGCCAGCGCGCCTCGACCTGCCCCGCCGCACCGCAGTCACCGCCGGCCTCGACGGGATCGTAGACCGCCATCACCGACTGATCGCGCATGAGCCCGGTCGCACCCACGCCCGCCTCGGCGTTGCTCGTGTTGGTCGCGACCAGCGTGAGCGAGAGCTCCGTGAACGAGAGCCTGCCGGTGCTGAGCGCGGCCGAGGTGCCGCGAGGGGGCACGGCCCCCACGAGGATCGGCAGATCGTCGTACGCCGAGAAGAGCACGCGCGCAGGAGCCGGCGTGGTCCCCGTCACGACACGCGTCGTCACCGCCGCGAAGCGCGGGTCGATCGCGCCGTCGCAGTCGTTGTCCACGAGGTCGCACGCATCGAGGATCGTGGGCGCGCGCGCCTCGTCCATGTCGTCGCAGTCGGGCGCCACGCCCATCGCGCACATCATCGGCGGCGAGCCATCGCCGTCGTCGTCGCGCGTCTCGATCTGACAGGTGCCGTCCTCGCCCTCGAGGTGGCACTGCCAGGTGCGGCACGCATCGCCCGTGGGCTGGATCGCCTCGAGGCTCGCGCACTCCGAGTCTTCCGTGCACCGCGACTGCGGCAGCTTGTCGAGGCCGAGGAGGCTGCACGCAGGAAGCGCGGCGAGCGCGAGCAGCGCGGCGGTGAGTCGAAGGGCGCGCATTAGAACGACCCCCGCGCATCGAGGCCGAGCTGGTAGCCGCCGCCGGGCAGCATCAGCACCGTGGGTGTGACCGCGGGCGCAGGAGGCGTCTCGAGCGGCGCGCCGTCGGTCCAGTCGGTCAGGAACGCACAGATGATCGTCGTCGTGAGGAACACACCGGAGGTGATGAACATGATGTCCGCGATGAGCGCCGAGTCGGTGATCGCGCCCGTCTCTCGCGGCAGCCGAGGATCGAGACGCGACTGTTGGTCGTGGGTCACGAGCGCGTTGATGCCGGCGGCCGCGCCCGCGATCGCCGTGCCGCCCGTGAGCACGATGCCCGTCCAGAACACGGCCGGAGGCAGCGGCTGACGCGTGACCGTGACGTTCTGCTCGACGTGCTGCTCGATGTTCTGCTCGATGTGCTGCTCGATCGTCTGCTGTGCGCGCTCGAGCGTGAGCGAGAGCTCGGCCGTCTGACGCGCCGTCACCTGCACCTGTCGGCGCGCCGGAAGAAAGCCCGTGGCGCGGATCTCGATCGCGTGCTCGCCACCGGGCACGAGCACGTCGCCGGGCGCCTCGCCCACGATGCGGTCGGCGAGCCACACCTCGGCGTGCTGACCCTCCGGCAGCGCAGGGCTCAGCGTCACGTGGATCGTGCCGAGCAGGTTGCGCAGCGCCCGCAGCTGCGCCTCGACGGTCGCGCGATCCTCGGCCTCCGGCGGCGCGATCTCGAGGTAGCGCGTGTAGTCGCGCACCGCGAGGTCGTAGCGAAACAGCTGCTCCTGGCACTGCGCCATGTTGAACAGCGTGTTCGGTCGCGCCATGAGCGCGAAGCTGCGCTCGAGCTCGGCGAGCGCACCGCGACAGTCGCCCGCGCGTGCGAGCGCCAGGCCCTGGAGGAAGCGCTGTCGCGCCTCGGCCTCGAGGCTCTGCTGCTGAGCGGCTTGGTCGGGGGCCGCCTGGTCGTCGGGGACGGCCACTGGCTCGGTGGGTGGAGTCTGCGGCGCAGCGTCCTGCGCGTGCGCGAGCGCGGGGGATGCGAAGAGGAACAGCGCAGCGAGGGCCGCGCGCAAGGGTGATCGCATGGCGGGCATCGTACCAAGGTCGACCGTGCGCGTGCGTCGTAACCACGCAGCGCCGCGCGAGCGGGAACCATCGCGAGCCGCGAAGGTCCAGAGCCCAGCAGAATTCCGGTCACGAGAGCCGCCCTCGTGGCCACAGGCCTCGAAGAGGCCTGACGGAGGAGACGAGACATGCCGAGCCACGATCGACGCACCGCGCGCTGGGCCCCCTGGCTCGCCGCGCTCGCCCTCACCGCCTGCGGGCACGAAGCGGAGACCGCCACGGTTCGGCCCGAGCCGGCGACGACGAGCGCTTCGGCGCAGCCCGACGATCGTTCCCCTGGCGCAACGGCCGAGGCGCCGGCCGCACCTCCCGCAGCGATCGCGGCGACGCCCGCCGCTGCCGCTGGCGCGGAAGCCGAAAGGACCGAGGGGGCGGGTGCGGAGCCAGGCACCGAAGGCGCAGGATCAGGCACCGAAGGCGCAGGGGCCGAGGCCAGCGCAGGCGCAGGAGGGGGGACCAGTGCAGGGTCGAGCGCCCTCGCCGTCCCCACCACGCCGCCGGTGCCGAGCCCAGTGCCGGAGGTGAGCCCGCCCTCGCTCCACGACGCCATCCGACAGGTCGTGCGCATGCCCGCCGATCGCGCGCTCAACCGCGCGGCGCGCAGTCACCGCATGCGCATCCAGAGCCTCTCGTGGGAGGACACGGGCCGCTACGCCGGCAGCTCGGTCGGACCGAACATCTCCGACCTCACGCTCGAGGTCTTCGAGCGCCTTCCGCCCACGCGCAGCGGTCGCGCGCGTCAGCGCACCTACCTCCTGCCAGTGCTGCGCTACCCGAACTTCACCGATCGCACGGCCGACGTGCCGGCCGATCGCTTCTGGGTGCGCGTGGGCAACCAGCGCGCGGGCGCAGCGCCCACGGATCTGAGCCCCGTGCCGCTCACCGAGGTGCTCTCGCACCTCCGCACGTACCTCTCGGATCCCGACAGCCTTCGCAGCGCGAGCGACGACTTCACCGCGCCGCGCGACACGCACTATCTCGTGAGCGCGCAGCACGTGTTCGTGCCGCTGCCCGACGGCGTGCGGGTCGAGTGGGCGCCCGTGCTCTTCAACTACCAGAGCGAGCCCGGCATGCCGGCTGTGCTCTGCCTCGTGATCACGCGCGAAGGGACGAGCATCCAGATCATCGAGAACCGCCCCGATCCCATTCACCCCGAGGGCTGGGGTCAGCGCCTCTACTTCAACCATGGCGGGCAACGCACGCTGTTCACCGCGGAGCGCCGCAGCGACGTGGCCGAGCGCATCGAGGCCGGACAAGCACGCCCCGAGGACGCGACCGCGCTCGAGGAGGGCGCGGACATGGTGATGATCGTGCAGGTGCCGCTGCGCCTGCCGTATCAGTCTCCGCGCTCGGCCGCATCGGGCGGGCTCGGCGGCGGCATGGGGTATGGCAGTGGCGCAGGTGGCTTCGCCGCGCCCGCGTCGCGCAGCGCCAGCGACGGTAGCGCCGAGAGTGACGTGGAGCGCGCGGTCGTCGGCCACGGCCTCGAGGAGGGACCGCTCGCGGAGGTGCGAAATCGCCGCATCCGTCGCGATCCGCGCTTCCCCATCCGCGTGACGGTGCAGTTCTATCGCGCCACCTCGAACGGCGTGGTGAGCGAAGAAGATCTCGACGCGGCCGTGTCCACGATCGAGCGCGTGTACTCCGAGGCCGACTACGTCGGCTCGCTCGTGGTGGGCAGTCAGGAGCGGCCCACGTCGTGGATCCGGCCGAGCCCCCCCGCAGGCGATCCCGCGACGCCGTGAGCACCGCGCGTTCGGAGCCCGTCGCTCGCGTCGATCGAGCGCGAGTCACGCGGGCGCTCAAGGCATGTGGATCATCACGCGGTCTGGGCTCTCGGGCACGGGCACGAGCTCGAGCGGCACCTCGCGTGCCTCGCGTCCGCTGCGCTCTCGGATCGTCGCGTAGAGCAGCTCGCCACGCACGTCGGCCGCGAGCAGCGCTGCCCCGTTGCGCGCGAAGTCCGAGATCACGTCGGCGAACGCATCGCTCGTCACGGCCACGTCGTCGAAGAGCTGCGCGAGGAGGAGGATCGCCTCGCGCACGGCGCCCGGATCACTTCGCGACAGCGCACCGCGCGCCAGCTCGAAGCGCCGCACGAGCTCGCTCGCCACGCTCTCGCGCGTCACGCCACGGCCCACGCGCATCACGGTCGCAGGCGCGCCGCACCGCTCGAGGAGCGCGCCCCTCTCACGCACCGTCGAGGGCTCGCCGTCGACCACGAGATCGCGTGCCCGCAGCGGCAGAGCGATCACGTCATCGTCGTCGATGTGCCCCGCGCGACCGAACGGCCACACGATCGCCAGCACGTGATCGCCGCACTGCATCGACGCCAGGAGCGCGTGCTCCCACTCGGGCGAGGCCTCGCGCGCGATCCACGCGCCGACCGCAGCGTCGAGCGCTGGGTCCACGAGCGGCCGCTGGTTCACGTTGGTGTCGTGCGCCACCGTGCTCTGGTCGTTCGGGTCGTGGGCGAGCACCTGCACCGAGCCGCCGCAGCCAGCGATCGCCGCGAGCCCCACGAGGCCGACGAGGCGCTCCTGCACCCGGCTCAATCGACGGTGTCGCATGCGACATTGGGCTGGAGGCCCACGTTGTTGCCCTCGTGGCACTCGTGCTGCTCGCCGTCCGGGTCGGCCACCACGTACACGTCGATGCGCTCCCCGAGCGGCAGGTGCGCGGTGCAGCTCACCTCGTCGCACTCCGCGACGCCGAGGAAGATCGGCGAGCTCGCGCGGCAGAGCTCGGGACCATCGCGCATGCCCGATCGGAACGAGACCACGAAGCCCGCGCCCATCGGCAGCGCGCCGCGGTTGCACACGCGCGCGCTCAGCGTGGCGGTACCGTCCGAGCCGCACGGCACGCGGAGGCGATCGGAGATCTCGCGCGTCGTCAGATCCGCGACGCCGAGCGCCTCGAGATCGCCCTGCACGTTCTGACGGAAGTTGTTGAGCTCGGGATCGCGCCAATTCACGGCCACCGCCGAGCTCCGGGGGATCTCGCCGAGATCGCCGACGTGGGTGATGGCGTACGCGTGCTGGCTCCAGATGCGACGCGAGGCCGCCCAGCGATCCATGGCGTCGCGATAGACCACGATGCCGTGGGTCGCGTGGTACTCGGACGTCGGCCGCAGCGGATCGGCGCTCGGACAGCCCAGGCCCATGAGCACGTAGTCGTTGGCGCTCGCGACGATCTCGGTGTGGAAGTCGCCGTCGACGTCGGCGATCACGGGGTTCTCGTAGGCCGTCGCGCTCGAGCGCGCAGCGCTGTAGACGATGTCGCCCGTGGCGCCCTCGTAGATGCGGAGGAAGCACTCATCGGCGTACACGACCTCGGCCGCGCCGTCGTGATCGAAGTCGAACACGGAGCTGCCCGTCACGTTCGACGTCTGATCCTGCGAGCCCTGCGCCCAGAGGATGCCGTTGGTCTCCGCCCGCCCGCCGCAGTTGGCCGCGTCACCACCGTCCACGCAGTCGAGATCGAAGACCACGTAGCGAGAGCCGCCTGCGGTCGCGACCTCACGACGTCCGTCTCCATCGAAGTCGGCGATCGTGGGCGCACCGCCGTTGCCGCCATCCGAGTACATCGCGTCGAACGGGATGGGATGCGGCCCGAAGACGACCGTGCCGTCCACGGTCTGGACCCGCAGCGTGCCCGCCGACACCACCGCGATCTCCGCCACGTCGCGGCCGCCGAGCGCGTCGATCGGATAGTTGCCGAAGTCGGCCACCGCCACGAGGCCGCGCGGCTGGCTCATCGTCACGTACGACTCGGGCTCGAGCGTGTGCATCGTGGCGTTCCACGACCAGATCGTGTCGCCGCCCACGAGCTCCATCTGCCCGTCCTCGTCCACGTCGGCCACCACCGCGATGCCGCCGCGCATGTACGGGTCGCGGCCCGCGATGCCCGCGAACATCAGACAGCCGTTCACGTCGTACACCGCGTCGTCGTCGAGGATCTCGGGCACTCCGTCGTCGTCGAGGTCGTGGATCGACACGCTGGTCCAGCGATTCTCGTGCTCGATCGGATCCTCGCTGCGCGTGCCGTCCGCGTTGCAGATCGCGCTCTGCCAGAGCTGCACGAACGCGTCGGTGCCCGCGTCCCAGCGCCACGCGATGAGCCCGTTCGGGCGGCGCAGCGCCACGATCTCCGCGCGTCCGTCGCCGTCGAGATCGCCCACCGCCGGGCTCGAGGCCGCCACGAGCGGCGCGTCGTCGAGCGACGCGATCTGGTGGCAGTCCCCACCATCGATCACGCGGAGCACGCCGTCCGCGAACACGCTGCGGCTCGTCGGGAACGACACGAACACGATGGAGGGCTCGAGCGTCCCGTCGTCGTCGTCCATGTCGAAGTCGACGATCGCGGGCGTGCTCATCGCCTGGTTGTGCATGGGATATCGATCGCCCGCGGGCGGTCCGGTCCACTCGCACTGCACGTCGGGCTCGATGCCGCTGAGCGTGCCGGCGCGCAGACACGTCGCGTCGCTCGTCACGGTGGGCGGCACGCCATAGGGCGTGCACGCGCCGCCATCGCAGTAGCTGTCGTCCCAGCAGTCGTCGTTCGTCGTGCAGTCGCCGAGATCACGAAGGCACATGGAGCCGCCGTAGCAGCGCTGCCCCACGTTGCAGCACTCCGTGCCGCACTCGCGCTCGGGAGGGCACACGAAGGGCGAGTCGAACGTGACGAACGGCGTGTCCGGGGGCTCGGGGGCAGCGTCGGGGATGTCCACGCACGCGCCGCCCAGGCACCGCTGGCCGGCGAGGCACTGGGCATTGCTCGTGCACCCCGTGGGCACGCGACCCTCGCAGTCACAGCCGATCACGAGGAACGAAGCGAAGGCACCAGCCACGACCAAGACGGAGCACGCCGAGACACGAAGATGCTGCATGGATCCAGCATGCCACAGCCGAGGGTTCCCTCGGCGCGGACTCCCAGTCCCGCGCCTCCAGGTGCTCGAGGCGGACGGTTCCTCCCGTCTCCGAGATCAGAGGTCCATCGCAGGCTGCGGACAGCCGGGCGAAGTGTCGCCCTCGGCGCAGGGAACGGTGCCGAACGCGAGGCGATAGCCGCCCGGCGTGCGCATCTCACCGCTCAAGCGCTGCTCGCTCGCGCTCCACGTCGCGGGCAAGAGCTCCCACCCCGAGCAGATGCCCGCGGAGGCCCCGGGCAGCGGCGCGCTGCCTTCGCGACAGATCGACGGCCCCTCCATCGCGAGCACGAGGCGCGCGCTGCGACGTGAGGGATCTCTCGGCTGGTGCAGCGACACCACGACCGGCGCGCTCGTCGCATTGATGGCGCCATCGAACGAGAGCAGCGGTCCGATCCGCGTGAAGCCCGCGGCGATCTGCGTCGGGGTCACACGATCGCGCGACTCCGCGAAGCGCACCCGACGATTGGCGACGGGCAGATCCGGCGGGATGAAGAGGCGCGCCTTGCTGTGGAGCTCGAGGATGGCACCGCGTCGGTCGATCACCGCGGACACCTCGGTTCGCCCGCTCTCCGTGCGCGGACCGGTGGGCGCGGCGGGCTGCGCCGGAGCCTCGTCCTCCTCCTCTTCGTCGTCCTCTTGCGCCGACACGCCGGGCGTCAGCGTGCCGAGCGCGATCGTGGCGAACGACAGCATCGTCGAGAGCAGGAGCAGACCGAAGAGGGTGCGTCGCATGACCCGGGTATAGCGCGCTCGCGCGCACCGGACGGCGGCTCTGCTCACGCGTCGCGGCACGACGCACCGCGTCGCAGAAGCAGCCTCGTCCACAGGTGTTGCAGCCCCGGGGAGCGTGATAGGAACGCGCCGCCATGGCCGACCTCCTCGCGCTCTATCGACACGCCGTGCGCGCGCGCCTGCTCGACGATCGCCTCGCGGTGCTCTCTCGTGCGGGCCGCATCGGCTACCACCCCGACGCGCAGCGCGCCGAGCTCGTGGTGGTCGCTGCGACGGCCGCGCTCGCTCCCCAGGACTGGGTCTTCCCGACGCCGCGCGACCATGCCGCCGCGCTCGTGCGTGGAGCTTCCGCCGCGCAGTACCTCGATCACGTCTGCGGCAACGCCGACGACGTCCTCCGAGGCCACGGCACGCCCGGCACCTTCGCCTCGCGCGCGCTCCGCATCGGGAGCCCGAGCGTGCAGGTCAGCCAGCACCTCACGCACGCCGCCGGGCTCGCGTGGGCCGCACGCCTGCGCAAGACGACCGAGGTCGTGCTCGCGTTCTTCAGCGAGACCGCCGCCGACGCGGGCGACTTCCACAGCGCCGTGAATTTCGCGGGCGTCGTGAAGGCCCCCATCGTCTTTCTCTGCAAGACGGACGGCGCCGAGGCCCCCGCGCCCGACGTCGAGGTGCACGCCAAGGCCGTCGCCTACGGCGTGCGCGAGGCGCAGTGCGCTGGCAACGCGCTCGAGGTCTTCGACGCGGTGACCGAGGCGATCGCGCGCGCCCGCGCGGGCGAGGGTCCGACGCTGCTCGAGGTCCGCATCTCCACCGAGCCCGATCCGCTGGCGAAGCTCCAGCGCTTCCTCCTCGCCGAGGGCAGCCTCACCGAGGATGCGGACTTCGCGTTCCGGCGAGAGCTGCTCGCGGAGCTCGAGCACGCGACGGTCGCCGCCTTCGACAAGCCCCTTCCGCCACTCGACTCCCTCTTCGAGAACGTGTTCTCCGGAGGAGACGAGGGCCGACTGACCACCATCCTCGAGAGCCAGAGGGCCAGTCTCCGCGCGGCCCGTCTCGAGCGAGCTCCAGAAGGACATTCGCGATGAGCCAGAAGAACATGGTCAAGGCCATCAACGAGGCGCTCCGCCACGAGATGGCCAGTGACGATCGGGTCGTGATCCTCGGCGAGGACGTGGGCAAGGTCGGCGGCGTCTTCCGCGTGACCGAGGGCCTCTGGGACGAGTTCGGCGACGACCGCGTGATCGACACGCCCCTCAACGAGGGCGGGATCATCGGCACCGCGATCGGCATGGCGGCCTACGGCCTTCGCCCCGTGCCCGAGATCCAGTTCGCCGACTTCATCTTTCCGGCCTTCGATCAGATCGTCAGCGAGGCCGCGAAGTACCGCTATCGCTCGGGCGGCGAGTACGGCTGTCCCATGGTGATCCGCACGCCGGTGGGCGGCGGCATCAAGGGCGGCGCATACCACTCGCAGTCACCCGAGTCGCTCTTCATCCACACGGCCGGCCTCAAGGTCGTGTGTCCCTCGAACCCCTACGACGCCAAGGGCCTGCTCGCGTCGGCCATCCGCGACGAGGACCCGGTCCTCTTCTTCGAGCCCAAGCGCGTGTACCGCGCCGTGAAGATGGACGTGCCCGACGAGGCGTTCACGATCCCGCTCGGCGAGGCCAAGGTCGTGCGCGAGGGTGAGCACGTCACGGTCGTGGCGTGGGGCGCGATGCTCTACGAGGCGATCGCGGCCGCCGAGCAGGTGGCCGAGCACGGCGTGTCGGTGGAGATCATCGATCCCCGCACGCTCTGGCCGCTCGACCTCGACACCATCGCGCGCTCGGTCGAGAAGACGGGCCGCATCGTCGTGGTGCACGAGGCCCCCAAGGCCTGCGGCTTCGGCGCCGAGATCCTCCAGCTCGTCTGCGAGAAGTCGTTCCTCCACCTCCAGGCGCCGCCAGCGCGCGTCACGGGCTTCGACACGCCGTTCCCGTACACGCTGGAGAACGAGTATCTCCCGCTCGCGCACCGCATCGTCCCCACCCTCCTTGCCACGGCGAGGTACTGAGCTTCCCGCGCCTCCGGCGCTCCATGCGGGGGCGCGACCCCCGCACCCCCATCGCTCGTCGTCGCTCTGCTCCTCCAGCGCTCGCGCCTCCTGGGGGAGCTTCGCTCCCCCGCCGGCTGGCGCCCCCCGAGAGCACGTCACGGAGATTCCATGCGATTCGAATTCAAGCTCCCCGACATCGGCGAAGGCGTCGCCGAGGGCGAGATCGTCGGCTGGCACGTGAAGCCCGGCGACATCGTCAAAGAAGACCAGGCGATGGTCGAGGTGATGACCGACAAGGCCACCGTCACGATCGGCGCGCCCAAGAAGGGCACGATCCTCGAGACGCTCGCCAAGGTCGGAGACATCGTCCCGGTCGGCAAGCTGCTCGTCGTCATCGAGGTCGAGGGCGCCCGTGGCGCGTCGCCCAAGGCCGAGCCCGCCAAGGCCGAGCCCGCCAAGGCCGAGCCCGCCAAGGCCGAGCCCAAGGCCGCGAAGGACGAGGGCCCCGCGGCCACCGCGGTGGGAGACATCAAGGACTCGGTGCCTGGTGGCGCGTTCTTCGGAGGCGCCAAGGCCGCCGCGACGCCCCTTCCGAATGCCAGTCCGAGTGCCAGTCCGAGTGCCAGTCAGAGTGCCCGTCAGAGTGCCCGTCACGGCGCCACGCAGAGTGCCAGTCAGAGTGCCACTCCCACGGCGGCGACGGCGCGCGTGCGGGACGACTCGTACCACTCGGATCATCCGCTCGCGACGCCCGCGGTCCGCAAGCTCGCGCGCGATCTGGGCGTGGACCTGAAGAAGGTCCGTCCCACCGGCGAGGGCAACCGCGTCTCGCACGACGACGTGAAGAGCTATGCCGCGGGTGGAGGGGCCGCGGGCGGGCGCGAGTCGAGCGCGCCGCCGGCTGCCGCGAGCGCCGCTCCGCGTGTCGGTGGGCTCGGGCGTGCTCCCGTGGTGATCGCTCCGCCGGCCGGCACGCCGGCCTCGCTCGAGGAGCGAAAGCCCTTCGTCGGCGTACGCCGCAAGATCGCCGAGCGCATGCAGACCTCCAAGACGACGGCCGCGCACTTCACGTTCGTGGAGGAGTGCGACGTCGGGCGCGTCAAGGAGCTGCGCAAGCGCCTCCAGCCGGCCGCGGAGAAGCAGGGTGTCAAGCTCACGTTCCTTCCGTTCATCGTGAAGGCCGTGGTGCAGGCGCTGAAGAAATTCCCCGTGCTGAACAGCGCGCTCGACGAGTCCACGAACGAGCTCGTGACGCGCCGCTACTACCACATCGGGATCGCGGCCTCGACGGACCAGGGCCTCATGGTCCCGGTCGTGAAGGACGCCGACAAGAAGTCGATCCTCGAGATCGCGCGCGAGATCGACCGCCTCGGCAACGCGGCGAAGGCGGGCTCGATCGCGTCGGCGGATCTCGCGGGCTCGACGTTCACGATCACGAGCCTCGGCACGCAGGGCGGCCTCTTCGCGACACCGGTCCTCAACTTCCCCGAGGTCGGCATCCTGGGCGTGCACCAGATCAAGAAGAAGCCGGTCGTGAAGGACGATCAGATCGTCATCGGCGAGATCATGCTGCTCAGCCTCAGCTTCGATCACCGCATCGTCGACGGCCACGTGGGCGCCGCGTTCGCCTACGAGATCATCGGCGCGCTCGAGAGCCCCGAGGCCATGTTCCTCGACATGAGCTGAGAGATGGAGAAAAAATCGCCGTCGGGGACGCCACGCGGCGGGGTTGCGCAGCAACCCCAGGAGCGCGCGAGAAAGCGAGGCTTGGGGAGCGTCGAGCAGGGGGGAATGGGGGGGAGTTGCCGACTCCCCCCGACCGCGCCGAAGGCGCGAAAAAAGCTGAGGCGTCCTCAGGGCGCCTCGCCCAGGGCCTCGTACGTCACGAGAGCGAAGCGCGAGCGCTCGCTCTCGCGCATGCGCTGCGCGATCACGCCGTGGAGCTCGGGCTGCCACGTGGTCCATCGGGTCACGAAGGTCTCGGCGCGATCGCGATCTCCCGCACGTTGGAGAGCGAGCACCTCGCGGAGCAGGCTCTCGACGGCCTCGCCGTAGCGCGAGCGATCGATCACCAGTGCGCCGCCGTCGAACGCGAGGAGGCCGTGATCGAGGAACCAGTTCCACTGGATGAGCTGCATCGTCTGGTAGGGCTGCTCGCGCCGAGGCTGGTTCTTGAGCAGCACGCGGCGAATGCCGGCCGCCTCGATCGCCGCGAGGCGCGCGTCGTCGACGAGCCCCGCGCTTCGCATCCAGCGCGCGGCGAAGAGCGAGACGAGATCGGCCTTCATCTCCTCGAGCAGGTCCGCCGTGTCGCTCAGCGCGACGTCGAGATCGCGCCCGTCGGCGGTGCGATCGACGCCGAGGTAGTGACCCACCTCGTGCCAGAGCGTGCGGTGGAAATTGCCCTCGATGCGGAGCTCGCCGTGGTGCGCGGGCGCCACGGCCGCATCGAACGAGCGCGCGCTCTCCGCGAAGAGCTCCGGGCTGAGCAGGATCGTCGCGCGGAGGAGGATCGTGCGGCCGTACTGGCGCGAGAGGTACGCCTCGTTCGGAAGGATCGTGGCCGTGTTCGTGCCGCGCGCCTGGCCGAAGTCGGCGATGATCTCGTAGACACCGACGTGCGTATCCGTCCGCACGCGCCGGTGCGACTCGTACGGCAGCGCGTCCTCGACGCCCTGCATCGCCGACACGGCCGACGCGAGCTCCGCGCTCTGCGCTCGATCCCGCACGAGGAGCGAGAGCGCGAAGAAGCTCTTCACGCCGAAGAGAGGGTCGTCGTAGGTCTCGTACGCGCCGATCTGCGCGTTGAGGTGACCCGTGAAGTCGCTCGTCACCCACGCGGCATCGCCGCCCTCGTAGTCGTCGGCGAGGAGGTCACGCGCGCGCAGGCGCAGGTACCGCGCGAAGCTGGGATCGCCCTCCTCCACCGCGCTCGCGGCCGCGTAGAGGTGGCGCGTGACGGGCACGAGCTCCTCGGCGAACGCGAGCGAGTACGGCAGCGCGAGGAAGGTCTCGTCGTGCGAGAGGCGCTCGCGCAGTCCGGGGTGGAGCGCCTCGATCACGGGCTCGCGCGAGAGCGCGGCCAGCGCCTCCGCGCGCCGCTCGGGCGTGGCCGCCCACACCACCGTGCGGTCGTCGAGGAGATCGGCGCGTCGCTCCGGATGCGCCTCGAGGAAGGCCTCGAGGCTCTCGCGCGTCGTTCCCTCCGGGTACATCGCGCGCCCAGGCGTCTCCTGGCCCACGGAGAGGAACGCGACGCGGTCGTTCTCGAGCGTCGTCGCGATCGGTCCCTCCATCGCGCGGAAGAGGTCGCGCTCACGCGAGAGCTCGGGGTGCGCGACCAGGAAGTCGAGCGCCGCGGCCCCCTCGGGGTGTCGCTGCCGGAGGTAGGCCCGATCGAGGAGGGCGCCTGCGGCGAGGAGCTCGCCCACGGCCGCACGCTCACCCTCGGTGAGCTGCGAGAGATCGGGGGCGACGTGGATCCGCATCGTGCGCGAGAGCACCGCGTCGCTCTCTGACTCGGTCCAGGTCGGCGTCAGCGCCGACACGGCGCGAGCGTGCTCATCGTGGGCCTGTGCGCCTCCGCAGCCAGAGAGCAGGAGGAGCGCGGCGGTCAGAGGGAGCGGTCGCATGAGCACGAGCGTAGCCGCGGTGCGCCACGCGCGTGGCGTCGATCACGCACCGTCCTCCGAGCGACGACGCGCGGCTCAGCTCGGCGGGGGCGGCCCCATCGCGACGTTGATCGTGCCCGTCGCCAGCACGGTCTCGCCCTCGGTCACGTCGAGCAGCGTGCAGTCGTACTGGGCCGCGGGCGGCATCGCGAAGACCTGTGTGGCGCGCACCTCGAGGCGGCGATCCACCGGGATGGTGGGCACCGCGAGCTCGATCTTGCGGGTGCCGAGGAGCGCCCCCGACGCGAACACCCCCCCGGCGACGAGGCCCGCGTAGCCGAAGTGCGCGGCCGCCGCCTGCGCGAAGAGCTCGACCACCACGAAGCTCGAGATCGTCCCGTCCACCACGAAGAGCTCGCCCTCGCGAAAGGTCTTCTCGATCGTGACGTTCGCGAGGTCGTGCGCGACGAGTCGATCCACGAGGAGCATCGGCGGCCGATGCGGCATGAAGTCGGTGGGCGGCGGATACGTCACGCGCGCGGTGTACCACGGCCCTCCCGGACGAGGACGGACCGGCTCAGCGCGTCCAGGCGAAGAGCGGGAACGTGTTCTCGAGCGGGCCGTTCACGCCAGCGTCGTGGTGTCGCACCACGTCGTCGGCGGAGAGGGCGTGGCCGTAGACGGCGACCTCGTCGATGGCGCCCGTGAACGAGAGAGCCTCGGCGTCGCCGTACGCGTTGCGATGACCCACGAGGAGATCTCCCTCGACGCGCAGCGGGCCCGTGACGTCCGTGGTGCCGATCACGCGCCCGTCCAGGTAGAGCACACCGTGCGCGCCGTCGTAGCTCGCCACGACGTGGTGCCACTCGCCCGCGGCGAGGGTGCCCGGCTCGCTCGAGATCGTGTGCGCGCCGAGCTCGGCGTCTCTGAAATTCGCGTAGATCTCGTCGCCCGCATCGTAGGCCCAGACGTGAGGGCCGTAGTCCATCGCGTCCGCGAGCTCGAGGATCGGCTGCACCGCGGAGACCTCGTCGGGGCGAGCCCAGCACTCCAGACTGAGTGCCTCGTCGTCGGCCAAGACCTCGGGCGCGGGCGCGCGCAGGAAGGAGCCCCCCGCGAGGCCGGCGGCGCCGTCGGAGTCTCCATGGATCGCCCCGCTCGCCACGCGAGACACCGTGCCTCCGCTGGCGGCGGCAGACACCTCGCCGATCTCGTCGTGTCGCGCGCCCGAGCTCTCGTTCAGGCGCAGATACATGGCAGGCCGACTGGCCATCACGAGCGCGGAATAAGGCACCTCGAGCGAGAGCCGCTCGTCCGACGCGGAGCCGCAATGGCCATCACAGAACAGACTGGCACACTCGAGATCGCTCGCGCACTCCCACCCGTCCACGCGCCGCGGTCGACACTGCCCCCAGATCCCTGGCTGCCAGTCGGCAGGAAGACTGCAATACATGCCCGCCTCGCAGTCCCAGGGGTGCGAGCAGGTGTCGTCGTTCCGTCGACGACACACGCCCTCGGTCGAGCCATCGATCCGGAGCTGGATGCGACAGGCCAGCCCGTCGCGACACGAGAGCGAGGACACGAGGAGATCGCCTGACGACGGCGTCGGAGGGGTGCAGTCCGCGCCCTCGACCCCGCTGCCCTGGAACACGGCCACGAGGGCGTCCACATCGGGCGGCGTCTGCCAGCAGCTCTGCGCGCCCTCGTCGAGCGAGACGAGCAGCGCCCCCGCGTGCGCAGGGTCGTAGCCCAGGCGCGGATCGCTCGCGAGCGCCCCGATCGTCGCGTCGCACTCCATGCGCTGCGCACGCTCGCACTCGGCCACCGTCGCGCCGGCGGAGCCTCCGGCGTGGGGACCGAAGCAGCGCGCGTCGGCCTCGCACACCGTGCGCGCGATCTCGGCACAGATCGCGCTCGCCTCGGTGGGCGTGCCCGGCAGGACCTCGCACCCACCGAGGCTGGACACGATCGGCGCGAAGCAGAGGAGGGAACGGAAGAACGCGGACGACGAGAGGCTCATGCGAACACGAGTATCGAACGAAGCGACGCGAGAGGGAACGACGCCGACGAGACGCGCGCGTGGCGCGGCGTCAGTCGCTGCAGGCTGCCGTGCGCGTCGCGTCGATCTGCTCCCGACCCCAGGCGAGCTCTGCCTCGAGGCCACGCTCCGAGAGGCCCGCGTCACCGAGGAGCATCACGGCCTCGAGCACCACACCGCCGCGCGGATCGGGTCGGAACACGAACACACGGTTCGGATCGTTCGCGCGCTGCGACGGGTCCTTGCAGAGGTCGGCGTTGCAGCGGATCAGGCCCTCGCCCTCGTCGATCGCGAGGTGCGAGTCGAGCGTGCGCACCGTGCGCGCGAGCTCCGCGCCACACTGCCTCCGCGCCTGCCGCACCTCGCCGTCGTCGTCGGTGTAGGCGCTCACCACCACGAGGCCGCGCGAGGGATCGATCAGGCCGCGGACGGTGCCCTCCTCGGCGAGCGCGCTCGCGAGCACCGCCGGTGTGGGGCGGGCCCCGGTGTCCCGGACGTTCGCGCTCCCCGTCGTCCCCGAGGCCCCACGTGGCGTCGCAGCGCCACACGCAGAGACGGTCGCGAGGAGACAGCCCACGAGCAAGAGGCGCATCGACGGCGGATTCATGAAGACCTCCGGGACGACGGGGAAGCGCGACGTCCGAACGACTCCATGGATGCGCGGCCTCGCCCGGACGTTCGAAGCGATCGGCACGAGAACCTCCCGCTTCACACTCGGACACAGTCCGATCCCGGACGGAGCCTCGTGCCGGAGGCGCCTCAGCGCGCGACGTACTCGCAGTGCCCTTCGCCCTCGAAGTGGCCGATCGTGATGGCCTGGGCGATCACGAAGGCGCCGAGCGTCTGCCGTGGGAGGCCGGTCGACGGCGGCTCGTAGATCACCGGAGCTCCCGCGTCGTCCAGCAGGGGCTCCCCGGATGCGTCGTGGAGGTCGGCGAGCTGCTGCGTCTCGAGGTCGTCGAGCGTGATCACGCGATCGTCTCCTGCGACGGCGGCCCAGGCATCGAACCGCAGCGCGGGCTCCTCGGCGCGCGCACTGTCGAAGAAGAGGTGATCGAGGTGCGTCGTGATCTGGGTGACGTAGCGCGCCGACGCCGGCACCACGAGGCCGTCGGTGCCGTCGCGTCCACTCTGGCAATGATGGGTCTCGATGCGGAGCGGGAGGACGAGGTCGAGCGTGAAGCTCCCCTGCGTCGGGTGGCTCGCCGTGCCCATCATGCGGAACGAGGCCCCCGCGGCGATCATCGCGTCGAGGTCGCTCTGGGCGACCTCCCCGAGGCGTCGCGTGGCGCTCGTGGGAGGCGCGATGTCGTATCCCACGTTGGGCCAGCGCTGAGCAGGCACGGAGGGGAACGACCACACGATCTGCTCACCGCCGGTGAGATCGACCAGCGTGCTCGGAGCCTCGAGGGGAACGCTCGTGGCGGCGTCGGCGAGAGAGAAGCCCTCGACCGCCACGAAGAGGTGATCGAAGGTCATCGACCAGCCATCGGCGAACGCGATGTCGCCCGCGGGATAGCCGATCTCTGCCGCTTGCTCGCCGTCGATCGCGACCTCGACGGAGCCAGCGCCCTCTGCGCAGCCCGACGTCGCGACGCCTGCGAGAGCCAGGAGAAGGAGGGAGAGTCCATCGTCGTGTCGCGTGCTCATGGAGGGTTCCTTTTCAGTCCGCGAGGGTCGGGGCATACGAGAGGTGAATCGTCATCGGGTCTCGGAGGCCGAGATTCCAGGCGATGCTGGGTTGAGAGGTGGGCGTGAGCGTGCGGGGGTCCGTGTCTCCGGCGAGTCGCTCGAAGTGGGCCGCGTCGAGCCAGCGCGCGACGTCGACTCCCAGGGTCCATCGACCGCTCGACACGACCTCGGCGTCGGAGGCGATTGCCTCGATGAGGTTCTCGGTGCCCCCGATCGCCACGTCGAGCCCCCCCTCGAACGCGAGGCTCTCCGCGACACCCTCGACCGTACGGCTCGCCGTGCCGGCGATCCAGGCGTGGTGTCCGTGGTTCGGCGCCGTCGCCGATGCGAGCTCGCCCGCGAGCGTTTCGAAGGCGAGCGTCGCGTCGGTGCTCGGCCCGACCGAGCCATCCATCGCGCCGAGCGCGGTGGGCTCCGTGGCCAGGAGATCGAGGCTCTCGGGACCGAGCCACTCGAGCCGGACCTGCCGAGATCCGAACGGATCGACGCCGCCGTGTGCCTGCGCGACGGAGACGCCGAGGCCAGGCAGATCCCAGGGCGCGAGCCTCGCCATCGTGTCTCCCTCGGGGGCATAGAGGTACAGACTACCGATCACGAGCCGCGCCTCACGGAGCGTCACGCGCCAGCCGAGCGAGGTCGTGAACGTGCCAGTCGAGTGCGCGAGGAAGAGCTCCGCGGTGGCGGGCTGACCGGGAGTCACGCCGCAGGCCGCGAAGAGCGAGAGTGCCAGAGAGAGTGCCAGTGCGAAGAGGGGGAGTCGTCGTGTCATCGGTGGCTCAAGGTGAGGAGGTCGTGGGCTCGGGGACCGACGTCGAGCTCGCGCTCGACGACTGGAAGGGGCCGCGGGTCTCGTCGAAGCGGAGGCCCAGACTGACCTCCACGGCGATGGGCGCGCCGGCGGCGAAGTGGATCTCGGGGACGCGCGAGCCCGGTGACGACGCGTCCCACTGCGACACGTAGCGGAACACGGCGGAGTGCCAGCGTGTGTCGGTGGCGTTGGTGACCGAGACGCGGAGATCGAGGTCACGCCACGCGATCTGCGCCTGTGCATCGAGGAGAAAGACCGGTGGCGCGGACTGCCCGAGCGGGAGCGGCCGCTCGCCGAGGAGCCCCGCCCCGATCCCGAGGGAGAGCGCGAGCGTCTCGCCGCTCACCTCGAGCGGCAGGTGACCGACCACGTCGGCCCGCCCCACCCAGCGGGGCACGTAGGGCAGGCGCGTGCTCGAGACGAGCCCGAAGCCGCGATCGGGCAGGAGGAAGGCCTCGCTCCACGCGAAGCTCGCCGAGGCGTCGAGGAAGGCGCCCACGCCCACCGTCACGGCGCCGAGCGCACCGAGCCGCGAGCTCGCGCCCGCGTCCACGTTGCGGCCCCGCTCGGGGTCGAAGACGAGGTCGCGATCGACGAACGTGTGGTGACCCACGACGCGCGCCGCGAGGTGCACCTCGCCCTCGTGGTGATCGAGCACGAGCCCCGTCTCGCTCGCGACGACACGCGCGAACGGCACTCGCTCTCCGGTGGAGAGCGCGGTGGCGTCGCTCGAGCGCGTCCCCACGCCTGCGCTCGTCTGCCACGAGAGCCACGGCGCGAGGGCCACGTGCACGCTGCCACGCGGGGCGATCGAGAGACCCCACGCGTCGGTCGTGTCGTCGGTGAGCCGTGGGCCGACGCGATCCTCGGTCGGAAACGCCTTCTCACGGGCGCTGAGCCCGAAGCCATCGGCCCGCACGCCCGCGCGCACCGCGAGCCAGTCGGTGAAGCGCAGCTCCGCGGCCACGTGCGCCCCGATCTGGGTGAGGAAGAGGTCGTCGTCGAAGACCGCGCGGTAGGGAATGCCACTCTCGGCGCGGACACGAAGCATGCGCGTGGTGCCCACGTCCTCGCGCAGCACGTAGCCGAGCTCGAAGACCTGCGGCTGATCGAAGAGTCGCGTGGCAAAGCGCGCGCGGCCACGGAGGCCCGCCGTGACGGTCTCGTACTGCTCGTCGAGCCCGTCGCCGCGCGGATCGAGCGCAATTCCGGTGAAATTCTCGCGAATCCGCAGCCTCCGGTAGCCGGCGAAGAGCTGCGTGTCCCACGCGAGGCCGCTCTCGCGCACCGCGAGGCCCGCGCTCACGATCGCGCGTGTGGTCGCGCCGCCCTGGTTGGGGTCGACGCTGCAGAAGAATTGCGCGTCGGCGCTCGGCCCACAGGGGAGGTGCGACGCGGCGACGTCGTCTTCGCGGAGCACGCCTGCGGTGCCGAACGAGGAGGTCTGTCCGAGCGCGGTCACCGAGAGTCGGACGCCGCGCGCGACCTCCGTCTCGTAGCGCGCGTTCAGCGCCGCGGACTGCGCGGCGCGCTGCACGCCGAAGCCGCTCTCACCGCGGAGATCGACGGCGACGAAGGTGCCATTCGACGCGCGCACCGGTGCCCAGGCCAGGAGCAGACGGCCACGATCGAAGCTCCCGTAGGAGCCGCGGATCGTGATGCCGCGCTCGCTCGGGCCGAGCGTGTACGCAGCCGTGCCCGCGACGGCGAGGTCGCCCTGCCAGGGCGAGAACGGCCCCTCGGTCACGGCGACCGTGTGGACCATCTCCGGGATGACGACGTGGAGATCGGCATAGCCGTGTCCGTGCGCGTTCGACGGCTCGTTCAGCGGCACCCCGTCGACGAGCAGCTCGACGTCTTGCCCCTCTCCCGCGACGAATCCGCGCAGGAGCAGGGTGCTCGCGTGGAACGCGCCGCCGTGGTTCACGAGGAACACGCCCGGCGCGAGCGTGAGGAGGGACTCCGCGCTCGCCCGCGGGACGAGCCGATAGCGCGCGACCTCCACCGTGCTGTCGCTCGCGGCCCCGGGCAGCGGCGGGGGCACGGAGACGTCGAGGCGGGCGGTGGCGCCGAACGAGGGGAGATCCTCCGAATCCGAGTCCGAGTCCGGGCCCGATTCCGGGTATGAATCCGAGTCCGAGTCCGAGTCCGGGTATGAATCCGGATTCGACTCCGATTCCGGGCTCGACTCCGACTCCGATTCCGGGTCCGAATTCGACTCCGATTCCGGGTCCGAATTCGACTCCGATTCCGGGTCGGAGTCCGGGTCCGATTCCGGGTCGGAGTCCGGGTCCGATTCCGGGTCCGAATTCGACTCCGATTCCGGGTCCGAATTCGACTCTGGGTCCGAGTCCGGATCCGAGTCCGGGTATGAATCCGATTCCGCGTCCGAGTCCGGATCCGAGTCCGGATCCGAGTCCGGGTCCGGGAGAGCCACTCTCTCTTCGGCCCGCACAGGTCCCGCGGCGCCAGGTCCGAGGACCAGCGCGCACGACGACACCACGAGCCACAGCGCGCGTCTGCGCGCGTCGGCCACTTGCAACACGACACCTCACCTCGCGCCTCACGGCGCGTGTCTCGAGCCTCGTCCGGGGACCAGGCTCAGACGGGGGGGCCGCGGGCGTGCCCGAGCGGCGCGGGCAGCGCGTCGATCACGTCGTCGGTGGACGGCACGACCGCGCGCTCGCCGATGGCGACGAAGGGCGGGAGCACGAGCGCGGGCGCAGGAAAGAGCGCGGCGACGTGACCGTGGAGCGGGCTCGATCGACCGTGCTCGGCGGGACGCTCGCGCTCGGAGGGGGTGCGCGTCACGCCTTCGTCGTCGTGTCGGCCCGCGTGGCAGTGACCCTCGTGACACTGCGCCTCGGCCGAGGGCCGAGGGGCGTGCGAGTGCGGCGCGAGCGTCGCGTGGAGCCCGAGGTGCACGAGCGGCGCGAGCACCACGCCGAAGAGCCAGACCATCGCGAGGCCGAGCGCGGGCAGCTCGCGGCCACGACGCGCGAGGCGCGCGAGGCTCCACGGCGTGCGGTGGCGAGGCAGCCTCACCCCGTGAGCATGCGATGGGCCTCGGCCTCGCGTAAAGGAGCGGATGTGCCACCCTGCGGGCGATGACGTCTCGCGCTCGCCGGGTCGGCTTGGGTCTCGCGCTCCTCACGTCTCTGGCGACACCGGTCGCCGACGCACAACGCATCGACCCGAGCATCTCGCGGCCGCGCACGCTTCCGGAGCGGCCGATCGGAGGTCGCACCTACGCGTTCCCGCGACGCGGCACACCGGTGCTGGTCGAGCTGAGGCCCGACGCCGACCGCCTCTCGCCGGAGCCGATGCTCGAGCTCGATGCGCTGCCCGACGTGGAGCTCGTGCGCACCTATGATCGGTTCGCGCTCGTGCGCGTGGGTCTGGTCGGCGTCTCATCGCTCGCGGGCTCGCGGCTCGTGCTGCGCGCCATGGACGCGCGCACCTCGCCGCCGTTGTTGCCGCTCGAGCGCACGCGCTCGCTCCTCGAGCTCGAGGCGGGCTGGGGACGCGCCACGGTGGATCGCGCACCGAGCGATCGCTTCACGGGCGCCGGCGTGACGATCGGCGACATCGACACGCCGCTCGATGTGTTCCACCCCACGTTCTTCCGTGGCGATGCGGGCTGGTACGACTGGATCGACGTGGACGGCGACGGCGCGCTCACGCCGGGCGTGGACGCGATCGATCTCGATGGTGACGGAGCGGCGGGCGAGGCCGAGCTCGCGCACGCGCTGCGCGCCGCACCGGTGGATCTGCGCGATGGACGGACGACGGACGCGCCCCGCACGCGCGGCTTCGATCCGGGCTTCGACTGGATCTACCTCGACGAGAACGGGGACGGATTCCGCAACACGGCGCGCACGATGCCCGACGTGACCGACGAGACGCCCGCGTTCGGCGAGCCGCTCTTCACGCCGGACGACGTGGACCGCGACGGTGTGCTCGAGGTGAACGAGCGCCTCGTGCGCCTCGGCTCCTCGAAGGTCGCGCACCAGTGGATCGATCTCGTGGGCCCCACGAGCCCGCAGCACCTCGAGCTCGAGCGCGGCGTGGATCTGCACACCGCGCGGCGCGACTACACGGGTGGCATCTTCGGCTACGCCGACACCCTCCATGGCAGTGGCGTGATGGGCATCCTCGTGGGTGACCTCCCGCTCGTGGGGCGACGCTGGGTCGGCATCGCGCCGGATGCGGAGCTCGTGAACGCGTTCTACTGGGGCGACACGCAGAGCGAGCCGCTGCTCTGGGCGCTCTCGTACGCCGACGTGATCGTGCACGAGTACGTGGGCTGGACGCGCGTGGCGATGGATGGTGGCGACCCGCTCGCGATGCTGATCGACGAGTCGACGGGCAATGGCCTCGTGCACGTGTGCCCCGCGGGCAACATCGGCGGCGCGCGCAAGCACACGCACGTGGACGCGACGGGCGGCACGGCGGTGACGCTCCCGATCGAGGTACCTGCAGACGTCCCGTACTGGGACTTCTCGCTCCACGCGGCGGGCCGAGCGGTCGACGAGCTGACCCTCACGGTCCCGAGCGGCGAGACCTTCTCGCTCGGCGCCGGCAGCGCCGCGAACCTCCCCGTGGGCCTCGCCTACTCTCGCATCGTCACCACGCTCCGCGATCGCGAGATCTTCACGGTGGCCGTGGCCACCGAGGATGGCTCTCCCGTGGCCTCGGGCGGCTACTCGATCACGTTCACGACCACCGAGGACGCGAGCGTCGATGCGTTCGTGTCGGACTCGGCCTCGGGCTTCGCGCTCGGTGTGGCCTTCCCCACCGCCATCGCGACCGATCGCGGCACGATCTCGTGGCCCGCGACGAGCGACGCGTGCATCGCGGTGGGCGCGGTGCCCGCGTACCTCGATCGCGAGGGCGGCTGGATCTACGGCGGCCCCGAGGATGCGGGGCAGGTGCGCGCGTACTCGTCGCGCGGGCCGCGCATCGATGGCGATGCGCGCGTGCACGTGGTGGCGCCGGACAACCCGTGGAGCGCGCTCGGCGCGGGCGACATCTACCCGCAGTACCCCGGCACCTACATCGCGCCCGAGGGCGCGTTCCAGATCTTCGGCGGCACCTCGGGCGCGGGCCCGCACGCGGCCGGCGTGGCGGCGCTCCTCGTCCAGAGCGGGCTCCGTGGCGCCGACGTGCGCGCGCGCCTCATGTCCACGTCGATCGACGATGGCTTCGCGACGCTGCCGAGCCCCGACTACGGCATGGGCCGCATCGATGCGCTGCGCGCGCTCGCCAACGGCGACGCGGACGACGGAGGCGAGCCCCCCACGGTGACGCTCGCGGCGGTCCCCTCGCGGATCGATCTCGGGCAGTCCGTGCAGCTCGTGGCGAGCGCGAGCGATCCGGAGGGCACTGCTGTCGAGGCGCGCTTCGACGATGGCTACGACGGCGCGTGGGACACCGAGTACGCGAGCGTGCTCGAGCACACGTTCACCCCGACCCTCACCAGCGGCACCGAGGGCTGGGTCTACGCGAAGGTGCGCGTGCGCGACGCGGCCGGGCTCGTGGCGGAGGCGAGCGTGCGCATCCGCGTGGGCGCGTTCCCCGCGGGTGTCGATGGCGGCGAGCCCGACGCAGGCATCGGCCCCGACGCAGGCCCCGGCTCGGGCGGCGGTGGCTGCGGCTGCCGTGTCGGCACGAGGCCGACACGCACGGCCAATGGATCCGGAGAGACCGAGATCCTCGGAATCGCCCTCGGAATGGGCGTGTTTGCGCGATCGCGCCGACGCCGCAGCACGCGCTGAGGCACCGCGTCGGAGCTGACCGCGACGGGACTCTCGCGGCGACCGACCCGATCCTCACCGCGACGAGAGGCTCACCGCATTCGGGCCGAGAGCCCCGGTGCTGGGTACGCG
>JAIBCE010000457.1 GCA_019694315.1 Sandaracinaceae bacterium | reverse complement strand
ACCGAGAACGAAGAACGAGAGCGAAGGCCAAGAACGAAGAACGAAGAACGAGAGCGAACACCGAGACTGTGACGATTCCCTGAGCCGCGTCGAGCTGTGAGCGCCGACTTTCGACTTTCGACTTTCGACTTTCGACTCTCGACCTGGGTCCGCGTGACGCCCACCCGCGACGAGCAGCGATCACGCCCCTCCGAGCACCCCGACCAGCGACCGCAGGACCACCGAGGCGTGGCCTGCGCGCGGACGAGCCGTCGGATCCCGCGAGACCATCTGCGAGAGCAGATCGGAGAGGATCCGACGGTTCGCGTCGTGCGTGCCCACCGCGGCGCGGATGCGCTCGACGAGGACGTCGGTGCGGTGCGCGATGAACGCGTAGTAGATGGCCACCTGCTGCGCCGTGAGCGGCGCGCCGCCGAGGATGCCGTCGGCGATCGACGCGACGTCGGCCATGACCGCGCGCTCGTTGCCGAGCAGCGGCGGGTCGAGGAGCCCTCGACCGGTGAGCGCCTCGTAGAGCACGCACCCCAGGGCGAACACGTCGGACGGCCAGTCGGCGCCCTTGAGCGGACCGCCGAAGCGCTCTGGCGCCATGTACTGGAGCGAGCCTGCGCCCGTGCGTCGCGCGGCGGAGGAGATGCCGAAGTCCACGAGCACCGGCCGACCGTCGCGCGCGAGGATGACGTTCGCCGGCTTCACGTCGTGATGGGTGATGTCGTGGCGATGGCAGTGGGCCAGCCCCTCGGCGAGCTGCGCGCCCAGCGCGGCGACCTCGGCGGGCTTCATCGCGCCTTTGCGGATGCGCGCGTCGAGCGGCTCGCCTTCGACCCATCCCATGACGAGGAACGGCAGGCGATAGACCCGCGTCGCGCAGGAGATGAACTCCACCACACCGGGGTGGGGCGCCTTGGCGAGCTGCAGGAGCGTCGTCGCCTCGTCGATGAACAGATCGACCGAGAGCTGATCGCGTCGGAGCGGCAGCTTGAGCACGAACCGGGGTGCCTTGGGATCCTTGGCCGCGACGCGCCGCCGCACGAGCAGGCAGCTGCCCATGCCGCCCTTGCCCAGCGTGCGATCGACCAGGAAATCACCGATGATCTCGCCCGCCGCGAGATCGAGACCCTGGAGCGTGGGGCCGGTCTCGCGCCCCTCGCGTCCGAGCGCCGCGGCGACCGCGTCGTGGAGCCCGGCGAAGAGCGGCGGGAAGGTGGCGGCGAGGACCTTCTTCGCGTTGTCCGCGGGCATGGCCTTGTCGGGCTTGTCGCGCAGGAAGAGCCCGGAGACCGCGCTCGCTCGACGCTTGTCGGCGGGCAGCTCGGGGGGCTTCACGCCGAGGACCTCGTGCAGCGCTCGGCGCAGCGCGGCCGCGTCGTCGAGGGTGCGCAGCCACACGGCGGTGACGTCGTGCAGCTGCCCGCGCTCCAGCATCACCTGCGCGTCGACCGCGACCACCAGCGACTCGAACGAGCGCCGCGTGGGCGACGCAGGTCCCGAGAGCGGCGAGACCGCGCGAAGGGTGTCGAGCAGCGCGGTGACGACGGCGCTCGCCGCGGTCTTGCCCTTCTGCGCCTCGTCGAGCGCCGACCGTAGCGCCACGAGCGCCGAGAGCGCGTTCGAGAGCGCGGGCACCGTGGTCGCCTGCACGGCGTGGCGCACGAGCGCGGGCTCGCTGCACGTCGCGGTCGCCACCGCGCGGTCGAACGAATCGGGGTGCGCGAGCGCCGAGACCTCGGCCGCGGTGGCCCACGCGTAGGCCAGGGGACGCTGCAGCGCGCCCTCGGGCGAGCCGAGGAGGTGGGGGCCGAGCGCGCGGAGCAGCCGATCGGCGTCGTCGGCCACCGCCGAGCGCAGCGCGTCGCCCGGCGTGCCGTCGCTCGAGCCACGGATCGACGCGTCGAGCGCGCGGGTGACCTGACCGAGCGCGTCGCGCAACGCCGCGCCCTTCTCGCGCGAGACCCGCTCGATCGCCCGCGCGCGGGCCCGCTCCACCGCGCGGACCCACGAGACCCACAGCTCGTGGCGCTCGCTCGGCGGCGCGTCGGTCGAGAGCAGCGCGTCGCCGAGCCAGGTCCCGTCGAAGAGGATCGCCTCGGTGCCCACGCCCTCGTCGAGGATCGACAGCGCGTGGCGTGCGACGTCGTGGGCCTCGCGGGCCGAGCGCTTCGCCGCGTCGCGCAGGCCGACGTACGCCGAGAACAGGCGCTCGGCGCCCTCGTCGCGCGGACCGACGAGCCAGCGCAGCCGCTCCGAGGCGTTCTCGTGCGTGACGTCGAATCTGCGCTCGCCCACGTCGATGCCGTGCTCGACGATCGCCTGCGCCACCTCGGGCGCTTTGGCGTCGGCCGCGAGCCCTGCGGCGAGGGCGCGGCCGGTCTCGGGCGCGAAGGCGAGGGCGCGGATGAGGAGCGCGCGCGCGGCGGGCTCGCCCTTGACGAGCTCGTGGCGCAGGAGCCCCTCGAGCGCGGGCGCGTCGCGATCGAACGCGCGCGATACCGAGGCCACGAGCGCGCGCCGCCGCAGGTGCGGAGGGGCGCCCTTCGCCGAGTTGCGCGTGACGACCTCGCTCGCGACCTGGGAGTCGCGCAGGCCGAGGGCCCACGAGGCGTGCAGCGCGACGAACGGATCGCGATCGCGGAACAGGAGCGACAGCACCCGATCGAGCACCGCCCCGCGGCCCTCTTCGAGCAGCGCGGGCGTGCGGCGCGCAGCCTCGCACGTGTGCCGGCAGAGCGAGGCGAGGCGAAGGCGCGTGCCGAGCGAGAGGCGCTCGGCATGGAGGAGGACCTCGTCGAAGCGCTCCTCGGTGAGGAACAACGGCTCGACCACCGCGCGTCGTTGCGCGGACGACCACGCGCCCGACTCGAGCCCCAGGTGACAGAGGGCGCGCACCGCGGGCAGCTGCAGGAGCTCGGGGGCGTCGGCGCGGAGCCGCGGCGCGAGCTCGGCGGCCGCGTCCCAACTCCCGAGCATCGCCGCGACGAGATCCACGGCCGCAGACTATCAGGGACAGGTACCGGCGAAGCGTGCAATCTCGGGCGCGCCACGCAGCAGCGTGCAGGCGAGCCTGACCACGTCGGCGGTGCGCGTGGGGAAGATCCGGGCGACCCCGTCGGTGCCGCCAGCGGCGAGTCGATTGCCGTCGGGCGAGAGGCTGAGCGCGGAGCCCGCGCCCTCGATGGTGCCGATGGTCTCGTCGCCGTCGAGCAGCCGAACGCTGTCCTCGTCGGCCGTCGCGAGGAACTTTCCGCTCGGGTCCCACGCGAGCGCGTTCGCCCAACCAGCGCTGGCGATGCTCCGCACCGGCTTCAACGCGAAGCTCCACACGACGATGCGATCGTCGCTCGCGGTGGTCAGCCCGAGGCCGGCCGCGTCGAAGGCAACCGCGTTGACCCAACCCTTGTGCGCCTCGACCCGGTGGGTTCCGAAGGTCTTGGTGTCGATGGTGGTCAGCGCGCCCTTCACGTCGCCGACCGCGAGCGTGTGCCCGGTACGATCGACCGCCAGCGAACGCAGCGCGTCCTCGCCGAGGAGCAGGGTCTTGCTCGGCCTGGTCGGCACCTTGGGATCCCAGAAGGTGACCGAGCGATCGTCTCCGGCGACCGCGATCCACGCGCCGTCGGGCGACCAGACCACGGCGTTGAGGGCCTCGCGCGCCGTGCCCGTCAACGTTGCCAGCCGCGAACCGGTCACGGCGTCCCACACCACCGGCACGCCGTCGTCGCCCACGGTGACCACCCGATCGTCGAGGGGAGAGAACGCCACCGCGTTGAGCGGACGACCGGTCCCCACCGAGTGGTTCCTCAGCACCGCGCGCAGCGCGCCGGTCTTGCCGTCCCACAGACCCGCGGTGTGATCGCGGCTCGTGGTCGCGATGCGCGCGCCGTCGCGCGAGAACGCGATGCCGGTGATCGCCCCGGAGTGACCGACCAGCGTGGGGATCTCGCCGAAGCTCGGCATGGGCGATCCCGCGGGCGCGCCCAGGGGTCGCGGGCCGATCCGCCCGCTCAGCCGCGCGAGCAGGTTGGTCTCGGGCACGTCCCACAAGCGCGCGGCGTGGTCGTATCCCGCCGAAGCGAGGCGCGCGCCGTCGGGCGACCACGCCACCGAGACCACCTGATCCTCGTGTCCCCGGAGCACCGCGATCCGCGCGCCCGTCTTGGCGTTCCACAGGCGCACCGTGCCGTCCTGGCTCGCGCTCGCGACCTGTTCGCCCGAGGGCGAGAACGAGACGGCGAACACGACCTCGAGGTGCCCGAGCTCCGGCTGTTCGCCGAGCACCCGCACGACCTTCCCGTCGGACGCGTCGAGGATGCGCACCAGCCGATCGTCGCTCGCGGTGACGATCCACCTTCCGTCGGGCGAGAAGGCCAGATCCTCCACGTCACCGCCGTGCGCCGGCGACTCCGCGACCGCCTTCTGGCCCGCGAACACGCGCACCTTGCGGTCCTTGCACGAGGTGGCGAAGACCGCAGGATCCTTCGGCGAGGCGATGACGTTGTACACGTCGCCGCCGTGCACGTGGGTGGCCAGCGGCGCCTTCGATCCCGGCTTCCACACGCGCGCCGTCCCATCGCGGCTCGCGGTCAGCACCAGGGTCTCGTCCGCGTTGAACGTGGCGGCGAGCACCGCGCCCTCGTGCGCGAAGCTCTCGGCCTCGACGCCGCCGGCCCACAGCGTCGCGCGCTTGCCGTCGCCCGCGGTGAGCACGCGACCGTCGTGCGCGATGCGGGCGGCGTTGACCACGGTGTCGCCTGTCTTCAGCGTGCCGAGGAGCATGCCGTTCCACGCGTCCCACACCCGCGCGGTGCCGTCGGCGCCCGCCGACACGAGCTTGCCCCCGTCGGCCGCGAACGAGAGCGTGCGCACCGGCCCGGCGTGGCCGATCAGCGTGGCGAACAGCGCGCCGCTGCGCCCGTCCCACAGCCGCAGCGTGTGATCCCACGAGGCCGTGCCGATGCGTGAACCGTCGGGCGAGAACGCGATGGCCCGAATGCCCCGCGAGTGCCCGCGCTGCGGCCCGCGCGCCGCGGCGGTCACCGCGGCGTAGAGGCCGTCGGCGAGCTTCGGGGGCAGCGAGGCGAGCCTGGGCGCCGCCGCCCCGAGCGCGGTGACGAGCGCCTCGGTCTCGCTCCCCGACTGTCGCGACAGCGCCGCGGCCTGCGCGCCCAACGCCGAGAGCGCGGCCTTCTCGGCCTCGAGCTTCGCCTCGAGCTCCGCGCGCTCGGCCACGCGCGCGGCCTCGAGGTGGTGCTGCGCGCCGTCGCGCGCCTTGCGGGCGACCGCGCCGGCTCCCATCGCGGCGATGGTCAGCACGGCGAGGGACACCAGCGCCGCGCGCTCGACCCGTCGGCGTCGTCGGGTCGCCTCGCGGCTGGCGCGGAGGA
>JAIBCE010000456.1 GCA_019694315.1 Sandaracinaceae bacterium | reverse complement strand
GTGGCGGTGCCGGAGGTCGAGGTCGATCTTCCACCCTTCGAGCTCCCGCGAGGCTCGGTGTTCCAGCGCGTCCAGGCGCTCTGCGGCTGGATCGACACGTGCCTCACGCCGGCGAGCGTCTATCTCGCCGACGAGCACGGGCTGCTCGTGCACGGCATCCGCTCCCGCGTCGAGTATGGCGCCGTGATGGCACCGCTGCTCCAGGCCATGCGGCAGATGGCGCAGGCGCTCGGCGTGCATCCCCATCGAGGCTCCGTGTTCGTACGCGACAGCGAGGTCCTCTCGTGGGTCGAGTGCGTCACGCCCCTCGGCCAATTCTGCCTGGGCATCCTCTCCCCTCTGGCCGTGCGCGACGATGATCTCGCGCGCGTCCAGGTCGAGCTCGCCCGGACCCTGGAAGGTGGAACGACATGATGGATGCGCTGATCGAGCGAGCGGCCTCGAGCCTGCCCTCGCTCCGAGGGTTTCTCATCGTCACGATGCCCGACTGCCTGCTCTACGCGAGCTGGTCGCGGCCGGGCACGGACTTCTCCGCCGAGGACGCCTCTGGCTACTTCGGCGATCTCATCCGCGCCAATCGGCAGGGCCTTCGCGCGGTGGGCGCCTGGACGAGCGACATGCAGGTGACCATCGAGGGCGCCAACGTCCTCGTCGTGCTGCGTGAGCTCGACGAGCACTTCGTGTGCTGTGCGCTCTTCGATCGCGAGGCGCCCCTCGGCATGATCCGCCTGCACCTCAAGGTGGTGATCGAGCAGGTCCGCGCGGCGCTGCCGAAGCTGGAGCTCACCCAGCTCTCGCCGGGCGCGCGGGTGGTGCAGTTCATCGAGCGCTACGCGCCCGACCCGCACGCGGCGCTCCTGCGCATCTCGACCCGCACGCACATTCCGCTCGAGCAGCTGCGCACTCCCGACGCGCTCACCGCTCAGCAGGTCACCGCCATCGAAGAGGCCGCCAAGCGGATCCTCGGGCTCGAGAACATCCACCTCTGAGGAGCTGAGGAGCCCATGAATCGCTTCGCCGACCACTGTCACCGCGTCTCGCCGCACGACCTCACGTTCCTCGCGGGCGTGCCCTGCGTCTATCACTGCCATCACTTCAACCTCTTCCACGATCAGACCATCGACGACGTCCTCGGCGAGAGCGCGGGCTTCGATCTCCGGATGCGCGTGGCCCGCGACCAGTTCGGTCTGCTCGTGGCCAACCTCGCCGCCAAGACGGGCGCGACGCTGCCAGCCGAGATCGCGGCGCTCGCGCGGTCGGTGTTCGCGACGATGGGCCAGGGAAACCTGGCGTTCGAGGGCATCGGCGCCTCGACCCGCGCCACCGGCGAGCACCTGCACTACGGCTTCGCGTGGCGCGAGAAGTACGGCGCACGTGTGCGGCGCGTCGACCCCTCCGACGCGGTCGCGTCGGGCATGACGGCCGCGGTCGCGCGTCTCACGGGCCCCGACAACGTCGACTACCTCGGTCGCGAGCTCCAGTGCGTGTCGATGCGCGCGCCGAGCTGTCAGATCGTCGTCGAGCGCGACGCGCGCCCCGACATGCGGTCCGTGATCGCGGCGCCGCAGATCCTGCCGCGCCTGCCCTCCCAGGCCGTGACCGGCCTCGACGAGGACGTGATCTCGAACATCACCGCAGGCCTCGACACCTTCCTCCGCGGCGTCGGCGGCGACGAGCGTGGCCTCATCGACGCGTTCGGCGTGCTCGTGACCCATCACCTGAGCGGCTACTACAACGAGACCGCCTTCCAGGCGGTGCGTCACGTGGAGGCGATCTCGCCGTCGGTGGCAGGCGCGTGCGAGGAGCTGCTGCGAGAGGCCGGCCACGTCTGCGTGTTCAACACGTTCGGCAACATCCTGCTCTCGCCCGAGTGGGAGGGCCTCGTCGGTCGACCCACCGGCGATCCGCACGAGATCGTCCGCGGCTGCACGGCGATCGCACGCGGCCTCGGCTTCGGTCACTGGGCGATCGCCGAGCACGCGCCCGGCAAGCGCCTCGTGCTCCGCACGAGCTCCAACTACGAGGCGGCGCACTGGCTCGAGCGCTTCGGCCCCGACACGCGCTCTCGCGAGTACTTCATGCAGGGCGCGGCCCTCGCGTTCATGGTGCTCTCGCAGCGCGTCCGCTGGAGCGAGCGTCCGCAGCTCACGCAGGCCTTCTACGATCAGCTCTTCCGCGGCGACGGCCTGGGCTACCGCGTCAGCACCCCGCGCTCGCTCACGATGGGCGACGAGCTCACCGAGGTGGTCGTCGAGCAGACGCGCTGAGGCGCGAGATGCACGGCATCCGACTCGTCGCGGACACGAGCTGCACCGACAAGCGAGCCTATCGCCTCGAGGTGGACGGAGTGTCCGTGGACGAGTGGCTCCTCGCGCTCGAGGGGCTCGCGTCCGGACCGCAGATGCCCGGCTCGCGTCGCTATCGGCTCGACGCACACGATGTGCTGCTCGTGGAGGCGAGCGGCCGCATCCAGATCCGCGTGTCGCTCGAGGTGCCGCGCGAGGCGCGCCGGTTCGCTGCCGAGTCGGTCGCCGTGCAGATGCTGAGACGGGCCACGGCCCTCCGCGCGGCGCGAGGTCCGTGACGCGAGCGCGCCGGCCGGGCGCTGGGGCTTTGCCCCCAACCCCGTACGGCCCTTCGATCCCGAGAGACGATTGTTTCTCGGGATCTCACTCGAGCGTGGCGAGCACGGCACGGACGGGCTCGGCCACCGCGTCGGGCGAGACGCGCAGCCCCAGACCCGAGCACGGGGGCGGCACGAGGCCCGTGAGCTGGTCGACGTAGACGATCACGTCGGCGCCTCGCCGCATCGATTCGTCTCGGCCGGCCGTCCAGCGCGTCACCGAGATCGCGACACGAGCGCGCGTCGGCTCGGTGAGCCGCGCGATCGCGAGGCCGCGCTCGTCGAGGAGCTCCGCGCCCTCCGCGAGCTCGACGTCGAGGCGTGAGCGCTCCCCCGCGTAGCCCCAGCCGCAGCTGCCGCCCCCGCTCGAGGCGAGCTCCACCGCGCGGAGATCGGGCGCGCGATGCGCAACCCGCGCGGGGTCCACCCAGCCCTCGAGCGTCACGCCCTGCGCGAGCTCCACCCGCACACGCAGACGCGCGCCACGCTCGATCACGCGGAGCGCGAGGAGCTCGTAGGCATCGGTGCGATCGGGATCTCGGAGCCTCACGGGACGACCGCCCGAGCGCGTGGCGTGGACGTCGAGCACGCCCTCGCGCGCCCACACCCACGAGCCCTCCGCTCCCCCGGGCTCCGCGCGCGCGGTCAGCAGCGTGTCGCTCGTCGCGAGCGCGAGCGCATCGCACGAGACCTCCGCGAACACCCGCGCCACGGGCGTGTCCAGGCGAACGCGCGCGCGATCACCCACCACGCGGAGCACACGCACCGGCGTCCCCGCGACGCCATGCACCACGCCCGCGAGCGTCTCCGCGCGGGCGAGGGCGAAGCGCACCCGCGCGCTCGAGGTGCGGCCACGCAGCGCGAACGGCGCCGTCGTGTCCACACGCGCCGTGGCGCCTTCGACGACCACCCGAGCGCGCGCCTCGAGGGTGAGAGAGACGGAAGAGCCCTCGGGGACGACGTCGGCCGCGTGCACCTCGCCCTCGAACGTGCACTCGGCGCGCGCTCCCGCAGGCGAGAGCACGAAGAGCGACACGAGGAGCCACGCGCGGGACCAGGACATCGCGCACGAGACACCGCGGTCGCCGAGGAGTTCCCGCGACAGGGCCTCGGCGCCGACAGCTCAGCGCGAGAGCACGAAGAGCGCGCCCATCACCGCGCCGTAGATCGTCGACGTGTAGGGGCTCGCGGTGATCGGGCACGCACCGCTCCGGCAGCCGACGACGCGGTGGTAGCCGTAGCCGAGCGAGGCCCCGAGGAGCGTGCCGAAGGGCAGAGCCAGGCCGAGGGTCATGCGGGATCGTCCAGGAGGGAGGTCATGCGGGGTGAGCGCGCGAGCGCGCACGAAGAGGAACCTCGCGGTGGCCGGCAGGAGCCGTCGGGCGGGGGTGGGTCGAGCCACCGCCGGCCACCGCGAAGAAGGGAGCAGCGCACGAGGACCGAGCGCCGCGAGCCTGCGTGGTGCAGCCGCCGTGCCCGCGACCGCGCAGGCCCGCGGCCTCGATTCCCGCGACCTGGCAACGGTCGGCGTGGCGCGCGTGGATGCAACATGTCCCAACGGCGTGAAACACGGGCTGCACAGTGTTTCATCGCGACGTGAGACAGCGTCGGAGCCGAGCGCCGGGGAGAAGTCTCCGTGCACGATCGGCGCGAATCGGAGTGCCTCTCGGGGCTGCACGCGCCCGAGCGCGGGGAGCCCACGTTGGCCCGCGCCTTGAAAGGTCCCGCGCGTGCTCGCCGTCGCCATCGCCCTCGCGCTCCTCGTCGGCCTCTCGCTGGGCTTGCTCGGCGGTGGTGGCTCCATCCTCACGCTGCCCATCCTCCGCTACGTGCTCGGGATGGAGGCGCACGACGCGATCGCCGTGTCGCTCCTGGTCGTGGGCACCACGAGCGCGGCCGCCGTGGTGCCGCATGCGCGCGCGGGCCGCGTGCGCTGGCGCACCGCCGTGATCTTCGGGCTGGCCGGGATGGTGGGCGCCTTCGGTGCGGGGCGCGTCGCACACCTCGTCCCGTCGTCGATCCTGCTCGGCCTCTTCGGCGCGATGATGATGGTCACCGCGCTCGCGATGATGCGCGGCCGCAAGGCCTCGCCTGGCGCCGCGTCCTCGACCGAGGCCCGCGAGCTGCCCATCGCCAAGGTCGTGGGCGAGGGCCTCGCGGTGGGCGCGGTCACGGGGCTCGTGGGCGCCGGCGGCGGCTTCCTCGTGGTGCCCGCCCTCGTGCTCCTCGGCGGCCTCTCGATGGAGGTCGCGGTCGGCACCTCGCTCGTGGTGATCTCGATGAAGTCGTTCGCGGGCTTCGCGGGCTACCTCGGCCACGCCGAGATCGACTGGGGGGTGGCTGGGCTCGTCACCGCGTCGGCCGTCGTGGGCAGCGTCGTGGGCGGCGCCCTCGCCAGCAAGGTCTCGCCCGACGAGCTGCGCAAGGGCTTCGCGTGGCTCGTCGTCGCGATGGCGTTCTTCATCCTCGGCCAGGAGGTGCCTCGCGCGATGGGGCTCGAGCCCCCGATGCACTGGGTGCTCGCCGGCACGCTCGCCGGGGTCGCGCTGGTCCTCGGCCTCGTGCGCGTGCTGCGCCGCCACGGCCTCGTGGCCGCCGACGAGCCGCGCGCGCCCGTCACGCCCTGACCCGCGGCTCACCTCGGTGCGCGCACGGATCGGCCGCGACGCACGCACCTGTTACAGTCGGGCATGCCTCGACGTGAAACGACGCGAAACAGCGTTCCACCGCCGCCGATCGCGCTGAGCGCGGCGCTGCTCTCGGGCGCCCTCAGCAAGCTCGGCGGCGCGG
>JAIBCE010000073.1 GCA_019694315.1 Sandaracinaceae bacterium | reverse complement strand
GCGCGATCGAGCCGCTCGCGGCGCTCGTGCGCGACGACGACGTGATGACGGCGTCGTGCGCGGTGGAGGCCCTCGCGTCCGTCGCGCGTCGCGGCGTCGACAGCCACGCGGTCGCAGCGCTCCTCGTCGAGACGCTCACGCGCACGGAGCCCGTCCTGCGCCTCGCCGCGCTCGATGGGCTCATCGCGATCGCCGCCGACGTCGAGGCCGCGGTGCTGGGGCCGCTCCTCGAGGACTCGCTCACGCGGGCGTCTGCCGTGCGCCTGCTCGCACGCGCGCGGAGCGCTGCGACCCACGACGGCCTCGACGAGGTCTCGCTGTTGCTCTTGCGGGCGCTCACCCACCCGCGGAGCACGGTCGAAGCCGCGCTCGCGCTCGCGCGACGCAGCGATCCGGAGCTGCCCGATGCGCGGCGTGCGCTCACCGATCCTCGGGCGCGTGCTGCGCTCGCGAACGCGCTCGCCGGCCTCGAGGGCGCGCGCATCGCCGATCTCGCCGAGGCGCTCGAGACGCGCCCCTTGCCCGATGCGCGGGCCCTCGCACGGCTCTCGCTCGAGGGCAGGGAGCCTCGCCTTCTCCTCGCGATCGTGGAGCTCGGTGCGCGCGCGGAGCTCGATCCGCCCTGCCGCGAGGCCCTCGTGGCGTGGGGCGGCGCGGTGGTGCCAGCGCTCGTCGAGATCGTACGCCTCCGCGCCACCGACGACGTGCGCGCCGCGGCCTGGGCGCTCGAGGCCGCCTCCGATCTGTCGGGCCTCAGCGCGACGGACGACGCGATCGCCGACGAGCTCCGCGCGCTGGCGCGCGGGCTCCTCTCGCAGGGTGAAGAGGTCGGCGCGCTCGCGGCGGCCTCGAGCCTCGGACGATGGGGTGACGCCGAGGATGCGCGCGCCCTGGCGGCCCGCGTGGGCGCGCACGGCTCCGCCTACGAGGCCGCGGCCGCGGCCGCCGTGGAGCAGATCGCGAGCCGCACGTCCTCGGAGGTGCGCGCTGCGATGCCCGAGCGCGTGGGCAAGCGCTCGGTGTCCTCTCCGGCGCTCACTGCGGTGAGCACGCTCCGCCAGCAGCTCGGCTCGGACGACGCGGAGATCCGCGCGGGCGCGCTCGACGCGTTGACCACCGTCTCGAGCGAGGAGCTCGAGCTCGTGGCGCTCTGCCTCACCGACGAGGACGAGCGCGTCGAGGTCGCCGCGCTGCGCGCGCTCTCGCACGTGCGCGATCCCGAGGTGCTCGAGGCCGCCACCGCCGCGGTGCGCGTGGCGCTCTTGAGCGAGCTGCCCACCGTACGCGCCGAGGCGCTGCGCACCCTCGCGGAGCTCGGCGCCTTCGAAGACGAGGCGCTGCGGAACGAGCTCCGCGTGCTCCTCGCCGACGAGAGCCCACGCGTCGTCATCGCGGCGCTCCGCGCGCTCGGGGCCTCGCACGCCGACGATCCGCGGCTCGAGCCCGCGATCGAGGCGGCGGTCGCGCATGCCGACGCCGAGGTCGTGAAGGAGGCCCTCCTCGCGACGCAGCGACCCGCCGACGTCGTCGCGCGCGCCGCGCGCGCACTGGGTCACGAGCACTGGAGCGTGCGTGCCCGCGCGGCCGAGGTGCTCGGTCGCGTGCTCGCCCTCGCCGCGGCCGATCCAGCGCTCTCTGCCGTGGCCCGCGAGGCCCTCTCGCGGCGCGCACCCGAGGAGCCAGACGAGCTCGTGCAGCGCGCGATCGCGAGCAGCCTGGCGGAGGTCGGATGACCTTCCTGCTCGACTCGGGCCCGCGGATGAGGCGCGACGAGTTCCGCCTCCTGCGCGACCTCGTGAACCAGCGCTCCGGGATGTTCTTCGACGACTCGTCGTTCTTCGTGTTCGAGCGGCGCCTGCGCGAGCGCGCCAAGGCCCTCGGTGTGGGCGACTTCACCTCCTACTACCAGCACCTGCGCTTCCACCCGCGCGGCGCCGAGGAGATCGAGGAGGCGATCGACGCGCTCGTCACGAACGAGACCTACTTCTTTCGCGAGGAGTACCAGCTCCGCGCGTTCGGCGAGGACATCTTGCCTCGCCTCCACGAGCAGGCCGCACGCGGCAATCGCAAGCGTCTCGTCATCTGGAGCGCGGGGTGCTCCACCGGCGAGGAGGTCTACACGCTCGCCATCCTCGTGCTCCGCAGCCGCCTCTTCGATGGCTGGGACGTGCGCGTGTTCGGCAACGACATCTCCAAGCGTGTGCTCGGCATCGCTCGTCGCGGCGTCTACCCACGACACAGCTTCCGCGCGATGCCACCGCTCTACGACGAGTACTTCGAGCCCGATCCCAGCCAGCCTGGCGGCAGCCGACGCGTGGTGGATCGCGTGCGCGCGCTCTGCCAGTTCGGGCACTTCAACCTGCTCGAGCGCGAGCGCGCGTCCATCCTCGGCCGCGTCGACGCGATCTTCTGTCGCAACGTGCTGATCTACTTCGATCCCACGAGCCGCCGGGGCGTCATCGACTCCTTCTACGACCGCCTGCAGCCCGGCGGCTATCTCATGCTCGGGCACAGCGAGTCGCTGCTCAACCTGTCGACGGCGTTCGAGCTCGCGCACCTCGCCTCCGACATGGTCTATCGACGACCCGTCGCCAGCCATTCCCTCCTGCCACCCCGCCGAGAGGGGGTTCGATGAGGCCGCTCCGCGTGCTCGTGGCCGACGACTCGGCCTTCAACCGGCGCACCATCGCCGACATCCTCTCGCAGCTGCCCGGCGTCGAGATCGTCGGCAAGGCCGTCGACGGCGAGCAGGCCTTGTCGCTCGCGTTCCTCGAGAAGCCCGATCTCGTCACGCTCGATCTCGAGATGCCGCGGATGGACGGCTTCACGTTCCTCAAGATCCTCATGGCGAAGCAGCCCACGCCCGTGATCGTGATCTCGAGCCGCAGCGCCAAGGTCGACGTCTTCCGCGCCCTCGAGCTCGGCGCGCTCGACTTCGTGATCAAGCCGTCGGGCGGCTCACCGCAGGAGCTCGCGACCATCCGCGAAGAGCTCTCGGCCAAGGTCGCGATGGTGCGGCAGCTGCGCCCCCTTCGCGCCCCCGAGCGCGTCGTGTCGAGCACGTTCCTGCGCCCCGTGTCCGACGAGCGCACCGGCCCCACGGAGTCGTTGCCCCGCAAGCTCGTCGTGATCGGGGCCTCCACCGGCGGCCCGCCCGCGCTCGTGCGCATGTTCGCGCGCTTCACGGCGGACCTGCCGGCCACCTTCGTGATCGCGCAGCACATGCCCGAGCGCTTCACCAAGACCTTCGCGGATCGCCTCGAGCGCCTCGGTGGGCTGCACGTGTCGGAGATCGACGACCGCGCGACGATCCGGGCCGGCCGCGCCTTCGTGTGCCCGGGCGGCTTCTGCGTGGAGATCCACGCGCGTCCCGCCGGGCTCTTCGCGCAGGTCGTCGCGCCCACCTCCGACGATCGCTATGTGCCGAGCGTCGATCGCCTCTTCCGCACCGCGGCCGAGGTCTTCGGCCCGCGCGTCGTGGCGGTCGTGCTCACAGGCATGGGCGACGACGGAACGAAGGGTGCGCAGGCCGTGCGCGACGCGGGCGGCCTCGTGCTCTGCGAGTCCGAGGAGTCTGCGGCGATCCATGGCATGCCCGGCAGCGTCGTGAGGGCAGGCCTCGCGCACGAGATCCTCTCGCTCCAGGCGCTCTCGGAGCGCGTGGTGAAGCTCGTGCGCGAGTAGCGGTTGGCCGCCGGCTCGGGTCCCTTCGGTCGCCGGATCGTGTCAGGTGCCTTCGGTCGCCGGATCGTGGAGCGGGAGCACGCGCGTCAGGCCCACCTGATCGGGCGAGCCCGGATCCTCACGGCTGAGCACCACCTCGGTCGGCGAGATGCGATCGACGCGCCAGTTGAGCGTGATCGGCACGGAGTCCGCGCCTCCGGTCGAGATGTACTCGGCGCGTCCCACGTAGTCGCCGCGGTGCACCGTGTGGCCCGTGCCGCCGCCGTCGAGCAACATCGCCGACGGATTGGCCACACCGCTGATGATCGCGATGAGCTGCATCTCGTCGACCGACGTCGTGTCCATGAGCACGCGGCGCTGCACCACCGGCGTCCCGCCCTGCTGGCGGGGCACGAAGATGATCGCGAAGTTGCGGAACGGGTCGCGGTTCGTCTCTGCCTCGACGAAGTCCTCGTCGCGGTAGGTGGGCGCCACGGGCGCGGTCAGCGCCGCCTGGTCGCCAGTGCCCTCCGCCGCGGGGGCGGACGGATCGGGCGTGGGCGCAGCGGCGGTCGCCGGGGGCGGCGTCGGCTCGCTGGGCGCGGGGGGCGGCGGCCCACCCACCGTGATGCTCTCACCGCCGCACGCGGTCGAGAGCGCGATCATCGCCACCGCGAGCGCGCGCGAGCCGTGGGTACGGAGCGGCGTCGGAGTCTGGTTGTCGGCTCGGATCATGATCAGCCTCCGGCGGCCGGCGCCGCATCCGCCTCGTTCGGGCGTCGGAACGTGGTGGCGAGGACCTCGACCGTCATGATGACGTCCTCATCGGTGACCGTCGGCTCTCGCAGCTGGATGTTCTCCATGCTGATCGCGCGCTCGAGGCGGCTCACGTTGTAGAAGAAGCGCGAGAGCTGGTGGTAGCGACCCGACAGATGGAGCGCGACCGGCAGCCGCACGTACTGCTCCTGCGGCTCTTCGGGGCGGGGCTCCACGAGCCGGATCCGCAGGCCGCTGATCTCGGCCAGGCGGTTGAGATCCTGGAGGAATGCCGCCATCTCGGCGTCCTCGGGGAGCACGCGGAGGTTGGCGCGATCGAGGCTCTCGCGTCCCGCCAGCTCTTCGCGGAGCTGGAGGTACTGCGCCTGCCGCTGGCGCGCGGTCGTCATCCGGTTCTCGAGCTCGGCGTGCGCCTGACGCGCCGACGCGATCTCCTCCTCGAGCGGACCGTGGAAGGCCACGTAGTAGACGATGCCGATCGCGGCGAGGATGAACAGGCCGATCGCGGCCTTCACCGCATCGGGAAGACCCGCGAACCCTGCTTGCGGGGCGGCGGCGGCTTTCGGGGGGGCGGGGGGTGCCATGGTGTCTCCTCGGGCTCAGTAGTTGACCGTCGCGGCGAGCTCGAAGTTGATGACGTCGAGGTGCGTGCCCGTGTCCTGGGCCGCCTCGGTCTTGGTCAGCGTCACTTCGCCGAAGAGATCCGAGAGGGTCAGGCGGCGCAGGAACTCGGCGACGTCCTCGTTCGTGCGGCCAGCGCCGTGGATCTCCACGTGGCGGGCCTCTTCCTCGAAGGACGTGAGCCAGAGGCGGTGGTGGTCCCAGCCGGCGTTGTAGCCCGCCAGCGGGTTGGCGCGCTGGATCTCCTCGAGCCGGCGCGGGTCGATCGTCGGCCCGCCGCTCTCGGACAAGATGTGCGCGAGCTCCATCATCACGCGCGTCGGTCCGAAGCGCGCGCGCTGCAGCTCGTTCACCACCGTCTCGAGCGCGCGGCTCTGCTCGAGCTGGGCCTGCACCTGATCGAGGTTGGCCGACTGCCGCTCGATCGTCTGGATCTCGCCCTCGAGCTGCTGGTTCTGCGCGATCTGCGCGTCGCGATCCGACGCGTAGGACATGTAGACGAATAGCAGCGCCACGGTGAGCACGCCCGCCGCGACCACGTAGCCGATGACCCACGCGGTGGGGCTGCCGGCGGTGGACCCGGACGAGGCCTTGGTCTGCTTTCGCGCCGCCGGAAGGAGGTTGATGCGAATCATTGCGTCTTCTCCCGGTCCTTGCGGAGCGCGAGGCCGAGGGCCACCGGGCTCTGCGCCGCCCGCGCCGAGAACAACGCGGGGTCGACGGTCTTGGGGTCGAGGCTCACCACGCGCAGCGGGTCGATCACCTCGGCCTGCACGCGGGCGCGCTTCTCGATCGCGTCGACGAGCGCGCGGATGTTCGCGGTGCCGCCGGACACGTACACCTTGGAGACCTCTCCTTCACCGCTCGTGGCGAGGTAGAAGTCGAGCGAGCGCTGGATCTCGCCCGCGAGCTGCTCGACCACCTGCTGCACGATGTCGGGGACCTCGCGCGGCACGAGGCCGCGTCCGTCGCCGCCGCACTTGTAGGCCTCGGCCTCCTCGGCGCTGATGCCCAGGTTGCGCTGGATCTCCTCGGTGATCGTGTTGCCACCGTTGGCGATGTCGCGCGTGAAGGCCGTCGTGCCCTGGCTCAGGATGTTGAGCGTGGTGAGCGAGGCGCCCACGTGGAGCAGCGCGACGGTCGTGCCCATCGCGGGCAGGCCGTAGCCCATCTCGAAGGTGTTCTGGACGGTGAACGCATCCAGATCGATCACCTTCGGCTTGAGCTTGGCCTCCACCGCGAGGTTGGTGAGGTCGTTGACCTCCTCCTTCTTCGCCGCGACGAGCAGCACGTCCATCTGACGCTGCTCCTGCCGCTGCTGGAGGATCTGCCAGTCCATCTCGACCTCGGCGAGGTCGAAGGGGATGTGCTGCTCGGCCTCCCAGTTGATCTGCTCGCGCAGCTCGGCCGGGGTCATGAGGGGCATGGTGATCTTCTTGATGATCACGCTGTGCCCGCTCACCCGGAGCGCGACGTCGCGGTTCTTCTGTTTGTGGAAGAGCTTGTCGAGCCCCTCCACGACAGCGCCGCTGTTGATCACGTGGCCGTCTACGATCGTCTGCGAGGGCAGGGGGTGGTAGCCGAAACGCGTGAGCGTTCGCTTGCCACCGCGACCTTCCTTGATCTCGCAGAGCTTGATCGAGCTCGACCCGATGTCGACTCCGACGAGGTTCTTACCTTCCGACATCGGCGGGCATCACTCCTCCTCGCCGAACACACGTACGCGGTCCGCGAGGCTCAAACCCAAGGCCTCGAGGATCTTCCGCTTGGAATCCATGCGGCACCCGAAGCCCTTCTCGATCCGATCGATCGTCAACACCGAGAGGTTCGCTCGCCGTGCCAGCTCTGCCTTCGACATCATCCGCTCGATGCGGAGCTTTCGAAGGTTGTTCGTGTGCTTCTTCTGTCCCTTGGAGGAGCCCGGGGGCGGGCCCTTGGAGGAGGCCGGGCCCTTGGGGGGCGGCGGCTCCGATCCGATGTCGTCCTCGTCCTCCGTCGGCGCACCGACGGCGTTGCCTTCGTTGGCAGCCTCGCTCCGAGCCGGCATCGTCGCCTCTCGGTGCGGTGCTGCTGCGTGCGAGGCCCCGACGCTGCCTTGCGCGCTGCCGTGCTGCACGGCGCCACCGCTGCCATGATGCACGTCCGCTCCCAGCCCCGACATCGCGGATCCGGTCGCGGTCGCGTCGCTTGCCGACGCGAGGGTCGATGCCGCCTTGGCGCCCTCGACCTCCATGCTCGTGGTCTCGTCCTTCATCGGGATGAATCGGTGCGGTGTCTGTCGTCCGTGGGGTCGAGCTCCTGCTGCTCGCACCGCGGAACGGGTGGCGAACCACCTCCGACCCTTCTGCCTGCAAATCCCGAAATCGTCAAGCAATTCGAGCTAATTTGCGCACAATTACGCATAATTTAGCTATCGCTATCTGCTCAATTACTGCATACAACTCTCCGGCGACGGATCGCCGGGGAGCGGACACGTCTTCGCGAACCACTCGGTTGTCAACGAACGATGGGAACACGGGAATGCTCGCAGGAGCCCCGAGCGAGATCAAAAAAAGCGTGCGCATGCTCCGTCGCGCGCCCTGCTTCGATCGCTGCGCGCTCGATGCGTCGCGAGTTGCGCACCTCGTGCTCCCACGGTACCCGAGGCCTCCGATGACGTCGCTCCCGGCTCGAACGTCGGTCCGAGTGTGGGCGCTTGCGCTCCTGGTGCTCGCCGTCCTCACCGTCGCTCCGGCCATCGCCGTCGCGCAGCGCGTCCACGTGGTGCGCTCGGGTCAGAGCCTGGCGCGCATCGCGGCGCGCTACGACGTGCGCGTGTCGGATCTCGCGGCCGCGAACGGCCTCGGCACCGGCGCGGCCCTCCGACCGGGCATGGAGCTGCGCGTGCCGGAGGCGAACGTGGCCTACGTGCAGCGCGGCCAGACCCTGAGCGACATCGCCCGTCACGCGGGCTGCTCGGTCGATGATCTCGTGCGCCTCAACCGGCTGCGCTCCGCGACGGGCCTGCGCGTCGGCCAGCGCATCGTCCTGCCCGGCTACGAGGCGCCGCGCGGGGGCCGAGGTCCGCACGCCGATCAGCCGCGCTGGGGTCGTCCGCGCGCCGCGGGCGTCGTGAGCCTCTACCGCGTCTCGACGCGCCAGCGCACGCGCTTTCGCCTCGTCGATCGCCGCGGCCGCGCGACGCGCGCCGCCGTGCGTCGCATGACCGACCTGATGCGACCGCGCGACGCGAGCCGCCGCGAGCGCTTCGCGAGCCCGCCCCCTCGCCTGCTCGAGATCCTCGCGCGCATCTCCGATCACTTCGGCGGGCGCACCGTCCACGTGGTCAGCGGGTTCCGTCACGCCGGGGGCTACACGCGCGAGAGCAGCCAGCACACGCAGGGACACGCGCTCGACATCCACGTGGACGGTGTGCCCAACACCGAGCTGCGCGACTTCGCGCGGACCTTCGAGCGCGTGGGCGTCGGCTACTACCCGCGCAGCACCTTCGTGCACGTCGATGTCCGCGATCGCAGCACGTACTGGGTGGACTGGTCGCGCCCGGGCGAGGCGCCGCGCTATCAGCGTCGCGGTGAGCCCCCGCCCGACGACGTCGAGGGCGCCGACCGCGACACCGAGGGCGGCGATGACGTGTCCGACGCCGAGGCCGAGCCGCCTCCCGACGCCGAGGGGACCGACGTCCCCGACGAGAGCCCGCCGCCCGCCGCCGAGTGAGCGAGCGGCGTGGCCTCCGCGGCCTCGTGCTAGCTTGCAGGCATGCGGCTGCGCTTCTTCGTGCTCGCGCTCTTGCTCGGCGGATGTCCGCGCGAGCTCGAGCCCCCGCCGGCTGCGGGGGATCCGTGCGTCGAGACGGCCGACTGCAACCCGACGGGGCTCACCTGCGGTGAGCTGCGGCTCTGCGTGGGCGGACGCTGCGAAGAGGGGCGCTCGCTCCGCGTCCCCTGCCGCTGACGACCGTCACTCCAGGATGCCGTACTCCTTGAGGCGCCGGTAGAACGTGCGCCGCGGCATGCCGAGGTTCTTGGCGGCACGCACGCGGTTCCAGCTCGCCGCCTCGAGCGCCTCGAGGATCTTCCTCTTCTCCTGGGCCTTCCACGCCTCTTCGTTCTCGGGGAGCGTGCCCTCGGTCGCGGGCTCGTCCTCGTCGTCGTCGAGCTCGTCCACCAGGGCCGGCTCGGGCGGCGCGCTCGCGTCCTCCTCCCACGGCCCGAGCAGCGTGAGATCGCGGGCCTCGACGAGGTCGGCGTCGGTCATCACGCACGCGTTCACGAGGATGTGCTCGAGCTGACGTACGTTGCCGGGCAAGGGATGCGCCGAGAGCCGGCGCAGCGCATCGCGCGAGATCCGCTTGGGGCTCGTCCCCTCGCGCTTGGCGATCGCGGCGAGGAAGTGCTCGCAGAGGAGCGGGATGTCCTCGCGGCGGTCCCTGAGCGCCGGCAGACGCAGCTCCACCACGTTGAGGCGATAGAAGAGGTCCTCGCGGAACGCGCCCTTGGCCACGAGCTCCGAGAGGAGCTTGTTCGAGGCCGAGACGATGCGGACGTCGACCGCGATCTCCTCGTCGCTCCCGATCGCGCGCACCTTCTGATCCTGGAGCACGCGCAGGAGCTCGACCTGCATCTTGGCGGGCATGTCCCCGATCTCGTCGAGGAAGAGCGTGCCGCCGCTCGCCTGCACGAAGACGCCCGGCCGATCGCGGTCCGCGCCCGTGAACGAGCCCTTCTTGTGGCCGAAGAGCTCGCTCTCGAGGAGGTTCTCGGGCACGGCCGCGCAGTTGAGGGCCACGAACGGCTTCTTGCTCCGCGTGCCCCCGAAGTGGATGGCGCGCGCGACGAGCTCCTTGCCCGTGCCGCTCTCGCCGTGGATCACGACCGGCACCGTCGTGTCCCTCACGCGCTCGACGATCGCGAGCACGCGACGGATCGCGTCGCTGCGCCCCACGATCCCCTGCTTCTCGAATGACGCGCGCAGGGTGTCGCGCGCGCGCACGAGCTCTCGCCGGGTGTCGTCGAGCTCCACGGTGCGCGCGTCGAGCAGCCGCTCGATCTCTTCCTTCGCCTTCTCGAGGGCCTCGTTCGTCTCGGCGAGGCGCTGCCGCTCGGCCTCGAGCTCGGCGACGGTGCGGGCGTTCGCGAGCGCGATCGCGGCCTGATCGGCCAGCGCCAGCAGGAGCTCCACGTCGCCGGGCCCGAAGCGACCCTTGCGCACGCGGTGCTCCACGTAGAGCACGCCCTGGATGCCGCTGGCGTCGCGGATCGGCAGGCACGCGACCGACTGGAGCATCAGCTTGTGCACCGAGAGGTACTCGTTGAGGCGACCGTCGGCCCGCGCGTCCACCGTGATGATCGGCTCGCCGTCGATCAGCACCGCCGCGGCGATGGAGCGGCTGAAGGCCACGTGCGGATCGTCGGGGCGCGCCGCGTCGCGCACGGTTCGCGCGCCGAGCGAGCCATCCGCCTCGACGAGCAGGACGAAGCCGCGCTCCGCGCCGCTCAGGTCCACGGCGCTGTCGGTGATCCGCTCGAGGAGCTTGTCGAGATCACGCTCGGACGCGAGGCGCTTGGTGATCTCGAGCATCCGCGCCCAGCGCGCGTCGCGCCCGGGCTCCGACGAGGTCTCCCGCACGCTCCGCGGCGCGCCTCGGACACCCTTGCGTACGCGCGCCCGCTCGGGGTCGGCCCAGAAGCTCTCGCGCAGCTCGCGCGGCAGCGCCGTGGCCTGATCCTCGAGGATCTCCATCGCGCGCTCGTTGGCCCGCGCGGCCTGCACCTCGGCGCCGCGGTGCGCGTGGAGGCGACCGAGCGCGGCGTGGGCGCGCCAGGCGATCTCGCTCAGGCCGCGCCCCGAGAGCTGCGGGATCGCGAGCTCGATGGCGTGCACCGCGCCCTCGAGATCCGAGGTCGCGCCCCTTGCGCGATCGAGCAAGAGACGAAGCCGCAGGAGGAGCGGACGATCGTCGGGGCTCGCCGGCTCGGCGAGCACGATGGACGTGGTCGGGCTCGCGCCCACGAGGCCGCCCGTCGCGAGCAATGCGCGCGCGGTGGCCAGGCGCGCCGCGGCCGCGGAGATGTCGGCGGGGCCATCGCGATCGAGCAGCGCCTCGGCCGCATCCGAGAGCGCTCGCACCGCCCAGCGCGCGGTCGCGGTGTCCGTGCGTGCGCTCCGCAGCCTCTGGACGGCGGCGTCCCAGCGCTGGATGGCGCGATCGAGGATGCCCTCGCGCGCGTCGACCAGCGCCAGGAGCGCGAGCGCCTCTCCTCCGCGCGAGGCCTCGCCGGCGAGCTCCACCTCGGCGAGCGCGTCTTCGAGCAGGGCGCGCGCCTCGTCGAAGCGTCCGAGGAAGAGCAGCACCTGTGCGCGGAGGCTCGTGCCGTCGGGACCGATGGCGCCGACGTCGCGGGCGACCTGAGCAGACAGCGCGAGGTTGCCGGAGAGGGTGTCGTCCCCCGCGGTCATGTCACTCGTCGTCCTCGGCGAGCCGACGCTCGAGCGACTGCACGTAGTCCTTCGCGGGGCTCGACGGTCCGGGTGTCGACGCGCGATCCAGCGGCGCGCTCGCGCCGTTCTGCGGGCGTGGCGAGCGCTTGGGCGCGCTGAGCAGCACCACGGGGCGCGCGGCCGCGTCGGCCTCGGGACCGTCGAGATCGAAGCCGTCGAGCACCAAGGGGACGTCGGCCGGGTGATCGTCGAGCGCCTGATCGTCGACGCTGATCACGTCGTTCGCGTGCGCGCGCTCGGCCGAGAGCAGCTCGTCGAAGGCCGCATCGACCGAGACCGACGAGGCCTGCGCAGCCCCGCGCGGATCGAATTCCACGGGGAGATCGAGCGGATCCGGCAGGCCCTCGTGGCCGTGGTGATCCGGCGGGCTGAGCAGCTCGAGATCGTCGTGGAAGCCGTCGTCGACCGACACCGAGCTCGAGCTCATCGCGGGCGTCTCGGACGACGCGAACGACACGATCTCGTGCGGCGGCGGCTGCACGATGCCGAGCGATTCCTCGCGCACGGGCTCGGCCGGCACGACCTGGTTCACGTAGCGCGCGACCGTGCGCGGTCCGACGAGGATCTGGTTGCGCAGGGCCAGCTCCTCCAGGCGCCACGCGAGGTGCGCCGAGCTGGGCATCCGGCGGCTGCGATCGCGCTGGAGCGTGGTGAGCACGATCTCCTCGAGGTCGGGCGGATACTCCGGCACGCGCGTGGAGGGCGGGGGCGCGTCGTTCTCGACGACCTGCGTCATGATCTGGACGTCGGTGCCGCGGTAGAGGCGCGTGTTCGTCGTGAGCTCGTAGAGGATCACGCCGAGCGCGAAGACGTCGGCGCGCTTGTCGAGCGGACGCGCGCGGATCTGCTCGGGCGCCATGTACGAGAACGTGCCGCGCACCGCGCCAGCGTCGGTGTCCTTGCGCGCGGTGGTCGCCGCCACGCCGAAGTCCATGAGCTTCGCGACGCCGTCGCGCGTGAGCATGATGTTCTGCGGCGTCACGTCGCGGTGCACGATGCGCAGCGGGCGGCGAGCGCGATCGGTGCGCTCGTGCGCGTGGTGCAGCGCCTCGCAGGTCTGGAGGACGATGCCGATCGAGACGGGGATCGGCATGGGCATGCCGTTCTTGGCGCCCTGGATCCAGATGTCGGCGACCGTCGGGCCGTCGACGTGCTCCATCGCGATGTACCAGTAGCCGTCCGCGAAGCCGACGTCGTAGACCTGCGGGATGTTCGGGTGCGAGAGCTCGGCGAGCAGCCGCCCCTCGTCCTGGAACATGCGCGCCTGCTTCTCGTTCTCGCCGAGGTGGCGGAACAGGCGCTTCACGACCACGTCGCGGAAGAAGCCCGCCGCGCCCCACTGCCGCGCGAGGAAGATCTCGGCCATGCCGCCGGCCGCGATCTTGCGGACGAGCTCGTAGCGGCCGAGGCGCGGGGGGTTCGACATCGGAAGCAGCAGCTCCGTCGCGCGATCCCGAGACGCCGCGCGCACACGCCACGTATACTCCGACTCGTGCTCGCCATGAAAGAGCCCGTTCGCGTCGTGTGCGTGAGGGCAAGCCTCGCGGTGCTGCTCGGATGCACGAGGGCCAGCCTCGCCGTGCTGCTCGCCGCTCTCTGGATCGCAGGCTGCGGCGGCGACGCGCCACCTCCGGGTGACGACGCTGGCGTGCCCGTGGTCGGTACGGCCTGCGGGCCCGGTCAGGCGTGTGGCCCCGGCCTCACCTGTCTCACCGACTTCCCCGGTGGCTACTGCACCTCGCTCTGCGAGGGCGCCGCGTGTGTGGCTGGCGCGATCTGCGATCGCGGCATCTCGCCTGCGCTCTGCACCGACGCCTGCGCCACCCGCGCCGACTGTCGCGAGGGCTACCAGTGCTGGCGAGGCGGCTGCGTGCCCGCGTGCACCGACGGTCCCTCTTGCGGCATGGAGGGCGCGAGCTGCGAGGGCGGTCAGTGCGTGGGGGCCGAGTGCACCGACCCCTCGATGTGTCCGCCCGGCTGGAGCTGCCTCGCGGGGATCTGCACGGAGGTGCCGGACGGGGGGCCCGTGCTCCTCGGCCTCGGCGCCGCGTGCACCATGGACGCCGAGTGCTCGTCGGGGATCTGCCTGCCTCCGGAGCGCGGCGGCATCTGCTCGATCGGCTGCGTGGACGCGCTCTCGTGCACGAGCACCACGCCCTTCTCGGCCGCGTGTGGCCCGGTCACCCACGCGGGCGCGGTCGGGACGTTCTGCATCCCGTACCGCGGCTCGGGCGCGCTCAACGGAGATCCCTGCACGACGAACGAGGAGTGCCAGTCCTCCACCTGCCTGGTCGGCACGTGCACCGAGGCCTGCAACGAGCCCCGAGACTGCACGCTCGGGCTCGAGTGTGGCGACATGCCGTACGAGGCCGGCTCGTTCTCGGGCTGCCACTTCCCGGGCGGAAACCCCTACGAGGTCGTGCTCCCCGATCTCACGCTCATGGCGGGCTTCGGCAACAGCCTCCAGCGCGTCGCGCTGCCGCCCGACGTGGGCAGCATCACGCTGGGCTGCGCGCACGTGTCGGGCGATCCGCTCGCGATGGCGTTCAACCAGGTGACGCAGACCTCGTTCGGCGCGACCGTCACGCACTTCGATCTCACGGGGCTCTACGACTGGATCGATCAGCCCAACCGGTGGATCCCGCAGGACGGGTACGAGCTCATCACCATGGGCCTGCCCGGCTCCACGTCGGACCGGGTGTCGCTGCGTCGCAGCTCGGTGCGCTTCAACGTGCTCGTCTTCCAGCGCATGGATGGCGACACCGGGAGCGCGACGGTGCGGCCGAGCGTGCTCGTTCGTCGCGGCTCCGATCCGGCCACGGGCGCGATCGAGGTGGCCGTCCACCTCGTCGGTGTCGGCGTGACGGCCGCGGCCGCTCCCTCGGACTCGCGGGTCCAGGCGCTGCTCGGTCGCATGGACGAGGTGCTCGCGGCCGTGGGCATCCGTCGCGCGAGCACGAGCTACCACGACGTCGCCTCGAGCACGCTCTCGACGATCGACTCCGCCGACGGCCCCGACAGCGAGCTCGCGCAGCTCTTCCGGCTGAGCGCCGGTCGGAGCGGTCGCGTGCTCTCGCTCTTCCTCGTGCGCACGATCGAGGCCGGTCGCTCGGGCTTCAACACGCTCGGCATCGCGGGCGGCATCCCGGGCCCGGTGGGCGTGCACGGCACGATGCACTCGGGGGTCGCGATCGCGTTCGACGCATCGGTCGCGGGCCCCAGCGGACGGCTCGCGGGACAGGTGGCCGCGCACGAGAGCGGGCACTACCTGGGCCTCTTCCACGTGACCGAGCAGCTGCGGCCCTGCACGGGCAGCGAGACGCCCGACACCACGATGTGCATGCCTTTCGGTGGCGGTGACACGCTGGCCGACACCGTCTATGGCGACGACACGAACCTCATGAACTGGTCGCTCGTCGGCGGGGGCACGAACACCGCGCTCACGACCGGGCAGGGCCACGTGCTCCGCCACAGCGCGCTCGTGAGCTGGCCGTGAGCGAGCCGAGGTCCGAGGCGGGGGCTGGGCTGCTCGCCGATCGCGTGGTGCTCGTGACGGGGGCCGCGCGCGGCATCGGGCGTGCGGTCGCCACGCTCGCCGCGCGCGAGGGCGCGAAGCTGGCGCTGCTCGACCGAGGGGTGGATCTCGAAGGAGAAGCGCCTGATCCCGAGGTGCTCCGCACCGCGGCCGCCGAGCTCCGCGCCGGCGGTGCGACCGCGCTCGAGCTCTTCGATGACGATGTGGCGAGCCCGGGCGCGGTCGATCGGGTCGTGGCCGCGACCATCGAGCGCTTCGGTCGGCTCGACGGGATCGTTCACGCAGCCGCCTTGTCGGTCGACGCCTCGGTGCTGCGCATGACGCCCGCGCAGGTCGAGCGGGTGCTCGCCGTGCAGCTCGGCGCGGCCTTCGCGCTCGTGCGAGCCGGCGGTCAGGCGCTGGTCGATCGCAAGGAAGGCGGCTCGATCGTCCTCTTCTCGGGACCCTCCGCGTTCTTCGGTGCGCGGGGCCACGCGGCGCTCGGTGCGGCGCAGGCCGGGGTGGTGGCCCTGGTGCGCTCGGCGGCGCTCGAGCTGAGGCGTCATCGCGTGCGGGTCAACGCGCTCTGCCCCACCGCCAGGACGCGGGCGACCGAGGCCCTGCCGACCTTCGCCGCGATCGACGAGACCTCGATGTCGCCCGCCCACGTGGCGTCGGTCGCGGTGTTCCTCCTCAGCCCGCTCGCGGAGGAAGTGCACGGAGAGGCGATCGGGGTGGCAGGGGCGCGCACGTACGCGATCCGGCCCCGCGAGACCACGGGCTCGTTCGGTCCGACCAAGCCGCTCGACCCTCGCGAGGTCCGTGCTGCGTGGCCGGAAGTGCTCAAGCCCTGAGCCCGATCGACCGTTGCTGGCGTCGCCCTGCGCCGCCCCGACGGTGCGGAGGCTCGCCTCACCGGCCGAGCAGGCCAGGCGTACGCGAATCTTGTCAGTGGTATTCGCGTTGCTATAAGCGTGCGTAGGTCACGTCGAAGCGGGACGTGGAAAGGAGAGGTGGTCGATGCTGCCCCCCTTCATCATCGAACAGATCCGCAAGCGCGAAGAGGACGAAGCCCGTCCCGAGAATCGCCCCGCGATCGAGCTCCCGCTCGTGCCGCCGCAGCCCCGCCGCGTCCGCGAGGACAGCGAGGAGTCCAACCGCGGCGTCGTCGTCATCGATCTGTGACCTCCCTGGGGGGCCTGCTCGAGGGGGGCCAGCTCGAGGGGGGCCTGCTCGACGTTCCGCAAGCCCGATGGACGTGACGGAAGGGCGCGGCATCGGTGTCGCGGTCCCCCGCAGGAGCGCGGGTCGGCGCGGGGGCCGGCCTGCGGATCGACTATCATCGCGGTCCATGCCTCGTGGCCCAGAGCGAGCGCTCGTGCTCCTCGTCGCGCTCGCGGGGCTGGCCTTCGGGCTCGCGCCGCCCGCGCTCGCGCAGTCGAGCGGCGCATCGAGCGGGCCCGGCGGGGACTTCGCGACCACGAACGCGCAGTGGAACGGCCTCTCGGGGGTGCTCGACGTCGCGCGCGAGGAGGACGCGGACCTCGTCGTGGTGTCCCACCTCGATCTCGGGACCCTCACTCCCTCCGATGGCCTCCTCGTCGTGTACCCGGACGAGCCCCTGCCGACCGACGATCTCAGCAATTTCATGCGGGCGGGTGGGCGCGTGGCCGTCGCCGACGACTTCGGCGCGGCCGAGACGTTCTTCCGCGCGTTCCGCATCGGGCGCGGCGAGCCTCACCCGGACGCGCCCTCCATCCTACGGCTCCGCGGCAATCGAGAGCTGCTCGTGGCGCGCCCCATCACCGACCACCCGCTCACCGAGGGCGTGGGCGCGGTGGTCACGAACCACCCGCGCGTGCTCTTCCACGCGGAGCTCCAGCCGATCCTCGCCGTGGGCGAGCGCGACGCGGTCGTGTTGGCCGGCGCGGTGGGCGAGGGGCGCCTCGTCGCGATCGGCGATCCGAGCGTGCTCATCAACAACATGCTCGAGCTCGAGGGCAACCGACGTTTCGCCTCGAACCTGCTCCTCTATCTGCGGGGCGACGCGCACGGGCGCATCTACCTGCTCGAGCCCGGCGGGGAGCTGGCGGGCCGCTATGGTGAGCCGGGCGCGGATCGACCGCTCCACGATCTGCGCGCGCTGCTCGAGCGGATCTCGTCGTTCGAGCTGCCGCCGCTCGCGCTGCGGATCCTCGCGTTCTCGGTGGTGGTGATCCTGCTCATCCTCGTCGCGGGCGTCCTGCCTCGGACCTCGCCCTATCGCGCGGACTCGATGTTTCGCGAGGAGCCCGTCGCGGGTGGGCTGTCGGGCCGCGTGGAGTGGTACCGTGCGCGCGCGACCGATCTGCTCGAGCCCACGTTGGTCTACAAGCTGGAGCTCGAGGCAGCGCTCACGTCGCAGCTCGGGCTCAAGCTCGAGCGCAGGAGCCCGGATCGGGCGAACCCCCAGGAGATGTTGGCCGCGATGCAGTCCCGAGGACTCCCTGCTCAGGCGCGTGAGGATGCGCGCCGGCTGCTCGACGAGCTCGCGGGCCTCGCGAGCGGCGCCACGAACGGAACCGCACCGCCCGTGACCGAAGCGCGCTTCCGCAACCTCGTGGCGCGAGGCGAGGCGATCCTCGAAGCGCTCGGGGGCAAGCGATGACGGCGACGCCGATCGATCCGCGGACGCTCGCCCAGATCTCGGAGCGCTGCGAGGCGGTGATGTCCGAGGTGCAGGCGGTGTACGTGGGGCCGCGCGCGATCCCCGAGATCCTCTTGGTCACGCTGTTGGCGCGAGGGCACGTGCTGCTCGAGGGCGTGCCCGGCGTGGCCAAGACGACGCTCTGCAAGGCCTTCGCGGCCACGCTCGGCTGCCACTTCCGGCGGATCCAATTCACGCCCGATCTCCTGCCCGCCGACATCACCGGCACCTACGTGTTCACCCCGAGCAACGGGCAATTCCAGCTCCGCGAGGGGCCGGTGTTCACGAACGTCCTCCTCGGCGACGAGATCAACCGCGCGCCGGCCAAGACGCAGAGCGCGCTCCTCGAGGCGATGCAGGAGCACCAGACGACGATCGAGGGCGACTCGCGCCCGCTGCCGAGCCCGTTCATCGTGCTCGCGACGCAGAACCCCGTGGAGCAGGCGGGGACCTATCCGCTGCCCGAGGCGCAGATCGATCGCTTCCTCGCGCGGATCGTGATCGGCTATCCGAGCCCACGCGACGAGAAGGGCGTGCTCAAGCGCTTCCTCGAGGGCTCACCCGAGGCCAAGAAGATCCTCGACCCCGGGCAGATCCTCACGATGCAGCAGCTCGTGGGGCAGGTGCACGTCGAGGAAGAGGTGCTCGACTACGTGGTGCGGCTCGCGGTGTACACGCGGCAGCAGGCGCGGGTGCTCCTCGGCGTGTCGCCGCGCGCGTCTCTCGCGCTCGTGCAGGCGGCGCGCGCGCGGGCGCTCATCGCGGGCCGCGCGTACGTGCTGCCCGACGACGTGAAGGCGCTCGCGGTGCACGTGCTCGCGCATCGCCTGGTGCTCACGCCCGAGGCCGAGATGGAAGGCGCGAGCCGCGAGCAGCTCATCCAGAAGGCGCTCGAGCAGGTCCCTCACCGGCACTGACGGCCCGATGCTGCCGATCCCCACCCAGACCGCGATCGTCGCCTTCTTCGGCGCCTCGCTGTGCCTCGCCGCAGGGACCGCGAGCGGCAGCTACGCCGCCACGGTCATCGGCGCCTCGCTCCTGCTCACCCTCGCGCTCGTCTTTCTCCTCACCGTCCCCGTCGGCCGCCGCGTGCGCCGCCAGAAGCTCGAGTTCGCCTGGTGGCTCGCGCACGGCGATCCGGGCGCGGACGCGGGCGCGGCCGTCCCGAACAAGCCCTTCGACGTGCGCTGCTTCCTCCGTCACCGCGGCGCCGACGCGCTCTCGCTCTCGGAGATCACACCGCTCGTGCCGGGCGGCGCACGCCTGCTCGACGACGATCTCGGCGTGCTCGAGGTGCCCGGCGCCTCGCGCACCGAGTTCTCGTTCCGCCTGCTCGCGCCCGCGACCGGCCGCGTCGTGCTCCACGGCCTCGCCGTTCGCCTCGGCGGTCCGCTCCGTCTGTTCGAGGTGCCCCTCTACTTTCCGAACCCGCTCGTCATCAAGGTGCTGCCGCAGGCCGCGCTCTCGCTGCGCGGCTCCGTCCGCACGCTGACGGGCCTGCCGATCGAGCGCGCGGGTGCCAGCATGCTCGCCGCCGGCGGCGGCACCGAGCTCAAGGAGCTGCGCGACATGCAGCCCGGCGACTCCTTCCGCTCCATCGCGTGGCGGCCGAGCGCGCGCCGCGGAAAGCTGCTCGTGCGCGAGGTCGAGCAAGAGGTGCAGGAGACGCGCTACCTCGTGCTCGACGTGAGCGGGACGATGCGCGGTGGCGCGCCCGGTCAACGCAAGCTCGACTACGGCATCGAGGCCGTCGCCGCCGAGGCGCGTCGGACGCTCGCGCGCGGCGATCAGCTCGGCCTCGTCACCGTCGATGGCCGCGTGCTCGGTCACGTCACCGCGCGCGACGGAAACGCCCAGGTCTTCCGCGTGCTCGATGCGCTCGTCGCTGCGACGGAGGTCGTCGACTCCGACCTCACCGACGTCGACGACGACGAGGTCGTGGGCATCGTGGGCCGCTACGTGCGACAGCAGGACGGCATCGACTTCCGCACCCCGCAGGGCGCGTGGAACCTCACCCTGCTCGCCAAGCACGTCACCAAGCAGCTCGGCGAGCTCTCGGCGCGCAGCGATCGCGCGGGCGTCGACGTCCATGCCCAGACGCCCGCCGGCACGCTGCTGCGTCGCTTCTGCCTCGTCCGCGGCATCCCGCTCCCGCACCGCCCCGATCCGCGCGACGGCGCCAAGGCCCCGAGCTTCGCGGCCGTGCTCCATGCCATCGCGGGCTCGAGCCGCGCGCCCATGTCGATCGCGCTCGTGACCGATCTCGACGGCCTCGGCGATCCCGCGCCGCTCGTGTCCACGCTCAAGCTCCTGCGGGCACGCGGGCACGCGATCGTCGTGCTCGCGCTCGACGCGCCCTCGTTCTACGCGCGTCCCGGCGATGTCCTCGGCGGCACGCTCTGGGACGTCTATGCGCGAGGCGAGTCGCGCCGCGCGCGCGACGTCGCCACGCTCGTCGCGCCGCTCGGCGTGCGCGTGGTCCCCGTGCGTGCGAGCGATGCGCCGGTGTCCTCGCTCTCGCGAGCGATCGAGGGCGCGCGCCGGAGAGCCGCGTGAGTCGAGAGCCCAGCGTCGGCGGGCTCCCGAGCGCCAACGAGGTCCCGCACTGGGAGGACCCGCGCCGCGCCCTGGCGCGACACGGCGCGCGTCCCAAGCGCTCGTTCTCCCAGAATTTCCTCGTCGCGCGGCCGATCGTCGAGGCCATCGCCGACGCCGTCGGCATCGCGCCGGGTGATCCCGTCCTCGAGCTCGGCCCCGGCCTCGGCACGCTAAGCGCGGCGCTCGTGCGTCGCGGCGCGCGCGTGCTCGCCGTGGAGAAGGATCGCGAGATGATCGGCGTCCTCGAGGACGATCTCGTCTCGCCGTGCTCGCCGCTCCGCGAGGGCGCACCGCTGCCGAACGGCGCGGCCTTCGAAGTGGAGGAGGGCGACGCGACGAGCGTCGATCTCACGGCGCTGCGCGCGCGCTGGGGCCGCCGAGACGGGCACGAGCCCTCGCCGCTGGTCGTCGTGGGCAACCTGCCGTACGCGGTCACCGGCGCGATCTTCAAGAACCTCGTCGCGCACCGCGCGGACGTGGCTCGCGCGATCGTGATGATCCAGAAGGAAGTCCGCGATCGCCTCCTCGCGGAGCCCGGCACCAAGGACTACGGCACGCTCACCGTCTTCGTGCGCGCGAGCTATCGCGTCGAGAGCGTGCTCAAGGCGCCCGCGGGCGCGTTCCATCCGCCACCTCGCGTCGAGAGCGCCGTCGTGCGCCTCGTGCCGCGCGCCGATCCGATCGAGGAGACCGACGCGTTCCGCCGCGCGGTGCGCGCCTGCTTCGAGCAGCGTCGCAAGACGCTCCGCAACGGCCTCGTCGCGATCGTGGGCGCCGCGCGCGCCGACGAGGTGCTCTCTCGCGCGGGCATCGACGGCCGCCGTCGCGGTGAGACGCTCTCGCTCGTCGAGATCGCCGCGCTCGCGTCCGCGCTGGCGTGAGGTCGGGTCAGTCGATCGCGGGCGGCGGGCACGGGCTGCCGTCGGCCTCGGTGTCGGTGTGATCGAGCACCTCGACGTGCTCCTCCCACGAGATCGCCTCCGACCCCGCGTAGCGCGTGCCCTCTGGCAGCTCGTACACGATCGTCTCGAACCACGCGCGCCCGCCCACGAAGTGGCGGCAGCCGCCCGGCAGGTGACGGTCCACGATCGTCGTGGGTCGGAGCGAGAGGAGCACGACCGATCCATCGCTGCGCCGCGCGAACACGGGCGAGCTCTGGTTCCACCCGGCCGTGACGTTCAGCGTGACGCGCCGCCCCTCGCTCACGGGTCCGGTCGTCTCGAGGTGGCCCATCGTGCGGCTCACGACCGCGGGCTCGAAGCGCTCGAGGCCGGCGCGCGTGAGCGCCTCGTCGAGGTTCTGCGGCGGGGGTGTCTCGCGCACGGACGCGACGATCGGCGCCGGGCTCGCGCTCGGTCGCGGGGTGGCGCCGCACGCCGTGACGAGGGTGGCGCCGAGGATCGCGACGGCGGTGCCGAGGAGGGTGGAGTGGACGAGGGCTCGGGTGGGGAAGGGGAGGGCTCGCATGCGGTCTACGACGACCGAGCACGCGTGAAGTGCTTGAAAAGAAAGACAATTCGCGGCCCAAGGCATCGGCGCTCCGCAGCGTCCCATCACGCTGGGGCCGCGGCCCGCACCCCCGCGACGAGGCCTCGTGATCGAAGGGCTGGCGCCGGGTCCGCGGCCGCGGGACAAACGGGGCACGCATGACCGAGCCCGAGGAGCCCGGACCGAAGCTCTCCACGTCGACGGGCGCGGGCGCGCAGCGCCCTCAGCCCTTCTCGATGATCCGTAGCTTCGTGCCCGCGGACCTCGTCACGATGGTGAACGCGGCGTGTGGCATGGGCGCGATCCTCGCCATGGTGCGCTACGCGCAAGGCCACGACGCCACGTTCGCGTGGCTCGCCTTCGCGCTCCTTCCCATCGCCCTCGTCGCCGACATCCTCGATGGCGCGGTCGCGCGCGCGACCAAGCGACAGTCGGCGCTCGGCGCGGATCTCGACTCCCTCGCCGACGTCGTCAGCTTCGGCGCCGCGCCCGCGGTCGTGGGCTTCACGCTGGGCCTCGATGGTGGCTGGGACGCCATCATCCTGGTCTTCTTCGTGGCGTGCGGGATCAGCCGCCTCGCGCGCTTCAACGTGACCGCGGCGGCGCTGAGCGAGGGCACCGGCAAGGTGAAGTACTACGAGGGCACGCCGATCCCGACGACGCTCGGGCTGGTGGTCGTGCTCGTGATCGCCTTCTGGCGCGGCGCCGTCCACGACTCGCTGCTCGGTGGTCAGCTGGCGCTCGGTCCCTTCGTGCTGCACCCGCTCGCGCTCGCGTTCTTCGCGAGCGGCTGCGCCATGGTCAGCACGCTGCGGATCCCCAAGCCCTGAGAGCACCTTTCACCTGCAAGAGCCCCGCGCTCCGAGGCGTCGAGGCTCTCGCTCGATGCGAGCGTCGGGAGGGCCGTCACCTCAGCTGTGGCGGCTCGTCCTCGGGCGTGTCGGTCCGGGCTCGCGGGCGGGCTCGTGGTGGGCGGGCTCGGCCGCAGGCTCGTCGCCTGCTGCGGGCTCGTGCGCGGGCTCTTGCGCGTCGGTGGGGGTGGCCTCGTGCGCGTCGTCCGCGTGCGGAGGCTCGGCCCCGGCCGGCGTGCCCTCGGCCGTCGCCTCGTGCTCGGTCGCCGTCTCGGCGCTGGCCGTCTCGCTCGCGTGCTCGGGGCTCACCTCGTCCTCGCTCCGACGTCGTCGCCCACGCGGCGGAGGCGGCGGAGGTGGCCGCGACACATGCAGGATGGGCACGTCGTCGGCGAACACGCCGGGCCCGCTCATCCGCAGCGTCACGGTGTCGCCCACGTCCACGAGCTCGTCGATGTCGTCGATGCGCTCGCGGAAGGTCGCCATCATCGTCTCGTCGTCGGCGCGGAGCGCGAGCACGAGGCGATCGTCCTCGCGTCGCTCCTCGGTCACCGTGGCGTCGATCTCGCCGCGGCCCGTGAAGTAGCGCTCGAGCGGCGGTCGCATGGCGTAGCCAGCCCCGACGCCCAGGGCGAGCACGAGCACGACAGCGAAGATCTTGAGGGCCATCGCACGCACCTTCGGCCGGTTCGGCGCTGGACTTGACCCTCTCCGCTCACGGCGGGCGAGCTCACCGACCGAAGACGAAGAACACGAGGAGGTCGTAGAGGAAGTGCGTGTACACGGCCACCGCGAAGCCGCGGAACCGGAAGAGCGCCACGAACGCGAGGCCCATGAAGAAGCGGAACACGAAGCTCGCGATCGAGAACGCGTCGCCCAGGCTCCCCACGTAGTGCACCGCGCTGAAGAGCACGCTGCTCACGATCGCCGCGATCGCCGCGGCCCGCGGCCCCGAGAGCTTGGCTCCGCGCTCGAGGGCCCAGGCGCCGCCGCCGAAGAGGCCCACGCGGAACACGACCTCCTCGTGGAAACCGGCGCCTGCCGACATCACCACGCGCTCGATCGGGCCGAGCGTGCGCGGCCCGAGCTGGAGCAGCGGCGCGGCCTCGTGCGCGTCGAGGATCCAGGCCCCGACGATCTGCGCCGTGAGCCAGCCCACCGAGACCAAGAGCACGATCGACCAGACACCGCTCTCGGCGACCACCGGGCCGAGGCTCCGGAGCTCGAGGGTGTGTCGGGCCCGCATCCGACGTCCCGCGACCACGACCCCCGCGGCGACCGCGAGCGTGAGCGCCACGTAGCCGAGGAGCGAGCGATCGAGCAGCTGCACCATGAGCCCCGTCACGAGATCCGCGCCGTTGCGCAGATCCGTGAGGAGTAGGCCCAGGTGATAGACGAGGAAGACCGGCATCGTGAGCGCGAGGCTCGTGAGCGGGTCGTAGGGCTCGAGCAGGCGACGCCAGCCCGCGCCCTTGGCGGCCGCGAGCCGGGGCGTCTTCTTGGGTCGGGCGTCGGGGGGGCTCATCGTCTCGTCCGTCCGAGAACGCCGCGCGCTCCGTGGTGCTTCCCTCGCACGCCGCTCACCGGATCCCGAAGTCCTTGATCTTGTAGAGCAGCGCGCGGTGGCTGATCTCGAGCAGGCGCGCGGCCTGCGTGCGGTTGCCCTTGGTCTGCTCGAGGGCGCGCCGGATCAGGGTCTCCTCGATGATTCGGTTGGCGCGCTTGATCGAGAGATCGCCCGACTCGAGCACGAGCGACTCCACACCCACGGGCTTGCGCAGGTGCTCGGGAAGATCCTCCTCGCCGAGCACGTCGCCATCGGCGAGCACCATCGCGCGCTCCATGAGGTTCTCGAGCTCGCGCACGTTGCCGGGCCACGGGTAGGCGAGGATCACCTTGAGCGCGGCCGGGGCCACGCCGCGCACGCGTGTGTGGAGGCGGGCGTTGTGCTTGGCGAGGAAGTGATCGACGAGCAGCGGGATGTCGCTCTTGCGCTCGCGCAGCGGCGGCACCGAGATCGGCAGCACGTTGAGGCGATAGAAGAGATCCTCGCGGAAGCGCTGCTCCTCCACCTCGGTCTCGAGGTCGCGCGCGGTCGCGGTGATCACGCGCACGTCCACCTTGCGATCCTTGGTCTCGCCGATGCGGCGGATCTGCCCCTCCTGCAGCACGCGCAGGAGCTTCACCTGGAGCTTCTGCGGGAGCTCGCCGATCTCGTCGAGGAAGAGCGTGCCGCCGTCGGCCTCCTCGAAGAGGCCCGCCTTGTCGCTCGTGGCGTCGGTGAAGGAGCCACGCTTGTGGCCGAAGAGCTCGCTCTCGAGGAGGGCCTCGGGGATCGCGCCGCAGTTCACCGCGACGAAGGGCTTGTCCTTGCGAGGGCTCCGGAGGTGGAGCGCGCGCGCCACGAGCTCCTTGCCCGTGCCGCTCTCGCCGGTGACGAGGATGGTCGTGGCGTAGCTCGCGGCCTTCTCCACCGTGCGGAAGACGCGGCGCATCTCCTCGCTCTGCCCGAGCATCTCCTCGAAGCGCGCCTGGTCGCGCGCCGCCTCGCGCAGCGCCTTGTTCTCGCGCCGCAGCTCCTCGCGCTCCTCGGCCTTCTTGAGCGTGAGGAGCACCTCGTCCTGCCGGAACGGCTTGGCGACGTAGTCGTACGCCCCCGCTTGCATCGCCTCGATCGCGAGGTCGATCGAGCCGTAGGCGCTCATCACGATCACGACCGTCTCGAGGCCCGCCTTGCGGATCTCCTTCACGAGCGTGATGCCGTCCATGCCGCCCATGCGCACGTCGGTGATCACGAAGTCCGGCGGGCTCGCCGTGATCTTGCCGAGCGCCTCCTCGCCGCTCGTCGCGACCTCCACGTCGTAGCCGTGCTTCTTGAGGAGGGTCCGGAGGACGAGGCGGAGGCTCTCTTCGTCGTCGACCACGAGCACGCGCGCCATACGCCGGCGAGTCTGACAGAAACGCAGACACCGTGCGTGCGAGGCGCGAATCGCCCCGTCGCGAGGCGCCTCCTCGCCTCGCGGATCGAGCGCGCACCGCGGTCACGCACCGGGGCACAGGAGAGATCCGCCCGCCCCGAGAGGCGCGAAAAAACTGACATCCAGCTGACAACGCGAGCGGTCAGGCTCACGTGCATGATGACGCTCGCCGCTCGTGAGACCCCCTCGTTCGTCGCGCGCGCGCTGCTCGAGACGCCGACCTCGCTCGACTTCGCGCACACGCTCAGCTTCCTCTGCTCGTTCGCGCCGACGCGCGGCGAGCAGCGCGTCGCGCAGGGCGTGCTCACCAAGGCGTGCTCGCTCGACGGACGCGCCGTCCTCACGCGCATCGAGGCGACACGCGGCGGTCTCGCCCTCGAGGTCGTGAGCGAGTCGCCGCTCGAGGCGCAGTCGCTCGCTCGCCTCGTCGAGCGGCTCCGCTTCCAGCTCAGCCTCGACGACGATCTCACGGGCTTTCGCGCGCTCGCCGAGGCCGACCCAGCGTTCGCGCCCGTCGCGCAGCGCTGGGCGGGGCACCACCACGTGAAGTTCCCCACACCGTTCGAGATCGCGGTCTGGGCCGTGCTCGCGCAGCGCAACCAACGCCTCGGCCGAGGGATCAAGGATCGCCTCGTCGCCGCGCTCGGGCCGCGCCTCGTCGTGGAAGGCGAGGAGCATCGCGCCTTTCCCGAGGCCTCACGCGTGGCCGACCTCGCGCCTTCGCGCCTTCGATCGCTCGTCGGCGACACGCCGCGCGCCGACGCGATCGCCATCCTCGCGCGCGTGTTCGCGCAGCCTTCGTTCGAGCGCTGGCTCCGCGAGGCGCCCCTCGACGTGGCAGAGTCCGAGCTCCGCGCGCTGCCGCAGATCGGCCCGTGGTCCGCTGCCTTCGTGCTCTTTCGCGGTCTCGGTCGCATGGAGCGCCTCGCCGGCGCGAGCGCTCCGATCCTCGCGGCCGCCGCGCGGGTGTACGGACCTCGCAGCGAGCGCGAGCTCCGCACGATCGCGGCGCGGTACGGAGGGTGGTGTGGCTACTGGGCGCTCTACCTACGACGCGGCTGACGGCGCGGGCTCGAAGGCAGGCGGCGCGTGCGCCCCTTCCACGAGGGCCTCGCGCTCCGCGTCGTCCAGCACGAAGGGATGCCCGCTGCGGCGCACGAGCACCGCGCCGCCGTCGCTCGTCGTCGCCACGAGCACGCGGCTCGCGCGCGTGTCGAGGAAGACGGGCGGATCGTCGCCGGGCGTGATCGCCTCGAGCCGCGTCACGCCCGCGCCCCGCGCCTGGCCGAGCACGTTGCTGCGATCGCGATAGGTGTCGCGCGACTCGATCCGTCGCGGCGTGAGCGCCAGCGTGAGCTGGAGCTCACCCGTGGCGAGACCGCGCGCATCGAACGAGCGATCGAGCGACACGACCTCGGCCACGTCCGTCTGCGGGGCGCGGCTCGCGGCGCGCGCGCGACGCAGGC
>JAIBCE010000072.1 GCA_019694315.1 Sandaracinaceae bacterium | reverse complement strand
GCTCGTCCCCCGCCTGGCCCCTCGGAGAACTGTACCGTCGCCGTGCTTGCCACTCCCCTCGGGCCTGCCGGGGGCTTTCGCGGAGGCGTGATCGCGAGCGGTGAGGCCATCGCGCTCGGAGACGGTGCTCGGCGCCGAACGCGTCTCGGGGCATTGCCATTCACGACATCGCGTCTGGCAGCGGATCCTTCTCGTGGCCGAGCCCGAAGCTTCTCGTGGCCGAGCCCGAAGCTTCTCGTGGCCGAGCCCGATGCTCCTCGCTGGTTGACCGACCCATCCATGTCGAGGAGCGTCCGCGGGATGAGCAGTCTCGTGTGTCAGGTCGTGTTCCTCGCCGTCCTCTCGACGGCAGGCGCGTTCGCCGCGTATTGGTTCTATCGAACGCTGGCGACCACCTCGGTGAGCGCCGTGGCGCGCTTCGCGAGCGAGCGGGGCTGGGGGAGCCGCCCCGGGGAAGGCTGGGTCTTTCGCTACGAAGGCGAGCTCGACGGAGTGCGATGGACGATCGGGCGGCAGGTCTCTCCGCGGACGCCGTACGGCAAGACGGCGCTTCGCCCGATCTTCGAGGTGTCCACGTCGCTCGAGGCGCCAGGCTGTCTCGCCATCGAGCCCACTGCGCCGATCCGCCGCGCGCTCGCGCCCGTGGCGGCCCGCTACGGCGTCACGCGCCCGAGCCGGGTCGCGCTCCTCACGCACCTTCCCGACGCCGCCACCGCGACGCGCGAGGGCTTCGAGGTCCGCACCACTCCGAGCGATCACCCACTCGCCGTGCGGGCTTTGGAGGTCGCCGCCATCTTGGGAGCGCATCGTTCGCGCACGCTTCGAGCGATGACGGTGCTCGTGCTCGAGGACGAGATGGTGCTCGTCAGCACCGATCCGCTGGCCGCTCTCGACGAGGTGCTGGAGCTCGCGAGCCGCTGCCGCCGCGCGCTCGGCGGCGCGTGAGCGGCAGGGCCGTGGGCTCGCGATCCGAGGAAGCTCGGGCGTGCGATCGCGTACAACGGCGCGCATGACGAGCTGGCGTGACGATCCCGAGCTGCGAGGAAAGCTCCTCCCCGATCACCCCGACGATCTCCAGGTGCTCGTGCACGACGGAGAGCCGCGTCGCACGGGCAAGGGCCCCGAGGCCTGCTGGGTGCGCATCACGGGGGCCGCGGGCGTGCTGCGCTCTCCCGTAGCGCCCAAGGGCCCGCCGGGCCCTCCCGATCCCAGCCTCGTGCGCTGGCTCGAGCGCACGATCTACACGGGCCAGCTCCTCAACCAGCCGCACCAGCTCACGAGCGTCGCGCAAGGCGCCAGCGTGCGCTTCGTGCACGCGCCCGGCATGCCGCACCCGGTCCTCGTGACGCCCGGCTACGAGAGCGAGCGCCCGCGCTGGGCCGTGACGCCCTGCGATCGCTGCGGCGCCGATCAGATGCTCGACCCGCCGTCGATCATGGCCAAGACGCGCTTCCCCGACGCGCCGCCCGGCGCGGTGCCCGTGGCCTTCAGCGCCTTCTGTCCGTGCGGCGGCACGATGCTGCTCGCGCAGGCGCCCGACGCAGCGCAGGGCTCCGCGACACCCCAGCAAGGCTTCGGAGCGCCCCAGCAAGGCTTCGGAGCGCCCCAGCAAGGCTTCGGAGCGCCCCAGCAAGGCTTCGGCACGAGCGGCCCGAGCGGCGGCTCGTTCACGCCGCCCGTGAACGCGGTGCCGGCAGCGCCCTCGAGCAACGGGGGCCGTACGCTGCTCTTCGCGGCGATGGGCTGCCTCGGCCTCGTGTCGATGTGCTGCCTGAGCGGCGTCGGCGGCGTCTTCTACGAGCGGTGGTCCGTGGGAGATGCGGCGCGCGCGCACGCCGAGACCTTCCTCGGCGCCGTGCAGCGCCACGACTGGGCCTCGGCGTATGCCGCCTCCGAGTACCAGTCCGGTTACGGCGGCTTCCAGACCACCACCGCCGACGAGCTCGCGCGCTGCTTCACGGGCACGCCGCTCTTCGACATGACCTCCTACACGTGCAGCGGCGGCTCGAGCGAGTGGCCGATGGACGACTACACGCTCGTGCCGTGCACCGTGACCACCGCGAGCGGGGCCACCACGGAGATCAGCGTCGGCGTGAACAGCCCCACGAGCACGCCGTACCTCGGCTTCGTGTGGTTCTCTCCGGACGCGACCGTGAGCCCCGCCTGGGGCCCGTGCGCGCACTGGTCGGGCCGCGAGTACTACCAGGAGCCGCCCCCGGGCCGCGTGCGCCCGTGAGCTCGGATCCGTGGCTCGTACGCGGGCCCTGACTCACGCGCGAGCACGCCTCCGCGCGCCAGCGCTCTACGCGCGCCAGCTCTACACGCGCTCAGCGCTACGCGCGCCAGCGCTACGCGCGCCAGCGCTACGCGCGCCAGCGCTACGCGCGCCAGCGCTGACGCGCGCCAGCGCTACGCGCGCCAGCTCTGGAGGAGCTTCATGTAGTTGCCGCGCTCGAAGGCCGCCGGGTTGGGCGAGCGCGCCAGGTTCATCGAGCCGCGCAGCTGCGCGAGCGACTCGTACTCGTGCTCGACGAGCCAGTGACGCACGCCGTCGAGCACGACCTTGAGGTAGTTGGGCCCGTGGCGAAGGAGCGCCGAGACCATCTGCACGGTCGTCGCCCCCGCCATGAGCGCCTTGACGGCATCCGTCGGCGTGTGGACGCCGCCCGAGACCGCGAGATCGAGCTTGCGCTTGGCCGAGAGGATCGCGAGCCAGCGCAGGCGCAAGAGCAGCTCGGAGCTGTCCGAGAGGTGGAGATCGTGGGCCACCTCGAGGTGCTCGATGTCGATGTCGGGCTGGTAGAAGCGGTTGAAGACCACGAGGCCCGCGGCACCCGAGCTCTCGAGCTCCGCCGCGAACGACGAGAGCGACGAGTAGAACGGCGAGAGCTTGACCGCGATCGGGATCGTCACGCTCGCGCGCACCGACGCGAGGATGTCGAGCGTGCGCTTCTCGACGAGCGTGCCGGGCTCCTCGGGATCGGTGGCCACGTGATAGACGTTGAGCTCGAGCGCGTGCGCGCCCGCCTGCTCGATCAGCTTGGCGTACTCGAGCCAGCCCGTGGGCGTGACGCCGTTGAGCGACGCGATCACCGGCACCGACACCGCCGCGCGGATGCGGCGGAGCTGCTCGAGGTAGGCGTCGGGCGCGAGGCGGTACTCGCTCGGCTTGGGAAAGAAGCTCGTGGCCTCGGCGTACGAGTCGGTGTGCGCCTCGAGGTCGTGCAGGGTGCGCGCGTGCGCGAGCGAGACCTGCTCTTCGAAGATCGAGCGCATCACGATGGCGGAGGCGCCCGCGTCCTCGAGGCGACGCACGGTGTCGAGATCGTCGACGAGCGGCGAGGCGCCCGGCATGAACGGGTGCGCGAGGGAGAGACCGAGATAGGTGGTGCTGAGATCCATGGCGTCTCTCCTCAGGCCTTGGTCGAGGCGGGCGGCGCGGCGTCGGGGGTCTTGGGGGCGGGCGTCATCGCATGCGCGAGGCTCTCGTAGAGCGCGTACTGCGTGATCACGTGCGCCTGGGCCTCGCTCGCGAGGTGCTGGAAGCGATCCGGATCCTCGAGCTCGATCGCGCGGAAGCGCGACTCGGCGCGGAGGTGATCGACGAGCTTGCCCTTGGGCGCGGGCGAGTCGAGCTTGAGCGCGCTCTCGCCCTCGTCGGTGCGCCGCGGATCGAAGCGGAAGAGCGGCCAGTAGCCGGTCTCCACCGCCTTCTTCTGCTGCGAGAGGCCATGCACGAGGTCGTAGCCGTGCGCGATGCAGTGCGAGTACGCGATGACGATCGAGGGACCGTCGAACGACTCGGCCTCGAGGAGCGCGTTCACGGTCTGCGCGTCCTTGGCGCCGAAGGCCACGCGCGCCACGTAGACGTTGCCGTAGGTGAGCGCGAGGAGCGCGAGATCCTTCTTGGGCGTGGCCTTGCCGCGCGCCGCGAACTTGGCCGCCGCGCCGAGCGGCGTGGCCTTGGACTGCTGGCCGCCCGTGTTCGAGTAGACCTCGGTGTCGAGCACGAGGATGTTCACGTTCGCGCCCGACGCGAGCACGTGGTCGAGGCCGCCGTAGCCGATGTCGTAGGCCCAGCCGTCGCCGCCCACGATCCACACCGCCTTGGGCACGAGGTAGTCCGCGAGGATGTCGAGGCGACGTGCGCGCGGATCGGTCGCGGCGCCGAGCGCGGCACGGAGCGCCACCACCCGCTCGCGCTGCGCGGCCACCGTGGCCTCGTCGCGCGCGGTGCTCGCGAGGATCTCCGTGACGAGCGCCTCGGGCAGCGAGCCCGCGAGCACGCGCACGAGCTCGCGCGCCTCCTTGGCCTGCTGATCGACGCCCAGCCGGATGCCGAGGCCGAACTCCGCGTTGTCCTCGAAGAGCGAGTTGCCCCACGCGGGCCCGCGTCCGTCGCGGTTGGTGGTGTACGGCGTGGTCGGGAGGTTGCCGCCGTAGATGGAGCTACAGCCCGTCGCGTTCGCGATGATCGTGCGGTCGCCGAAGAGCTGGGTGACGAGCTTGATGTACGGCGTCTCGCCGCAGCCCGAGCACGCGCCCGAGTACTCGAAGAGCGGCTCGAAGAACTGCGACTCCTTGAGGTCGAGCTTCACCTTGGCGCGCGGCGCCTCGGGGAGGTTCAGGAAGAAGTCGAGGTTTACGCGCTCGCCCGCGACGAGCGGGCGCATCGGCACCATCTCGAGCGACTTGTGGCGCGGGTTGGCCTTGTCCTTTCCGGGACAGACCTCCACGCAGAGCCCGCAGCCCGTGCAGTCCTCGGGCGCGACCTGCACCGTGTACGCAGAGCCCTTCCACTCCGTGCCCTTGTAGGCCATGGACTTGAAGGTCTCGGGGCGTCCCTCGAGCTGCGCTTGGTCGTAGACCTTCACGCGTACGGCGGCGTGCGGGCAGACCATCGCGCACTTGTTGCACTGGATGCAGACCTTCTCGTCCCACGTCGGGATCGAGTCGGCGATCGCGCGCTTCTCCCACTTCGCCGTGCCCGTGGGCCAGGTGCCATCGACGGGGAACGCGCTCACCGGCAGCGCATCGCCCTTGCCCGCGAGCATCGCGGCCGTCACGCGCTGCACGAAGTCGGGCGCCTTGGGCGAGACCACCGGCGGCGTGGTGCGCTCGGAGGTCAGGCCCGGCGTGGGCACGCGGTGCAGGTGCGAGAGCGCCGCGTCGACCACGGCGAAGTTCTTCTGCACGACCTCCGCGCCCTTGAGGCGGTAGGTCTTCTCGATCGAGCGCTTGATGTAGCCGATCGCCTCCTCGCGCTCGAAGATGCCCGAGAGCGCGAAGAAGCAGGTCTGCATGATCGTGTTGATGCGGCTGCCCATGCCCGCGGCGCGCGCCACGGCGTTGGCGTCGATCGTGTAGACCTGGATCTTCTTGTGGAGGACCTCCTCCTGGATCGCGCGCGGCAGCGCGTTCCACGTCTCCTCCGGCGTGTGCGGCGAGCTCACGAGCAGCGTGGCGCCCTCGCGCGCGAGCTCGAGCACGTCGTAGCGATCGAAGAAGCCCCACTGGTGCACGGCGACGAAGCTCGCGCTCTTCACGAGGTAGCTCGAGCGGATCGGCCGCGGCCCGAAGCGCAGGTGCGAGATGGTGATCGCGCCCGACTTCTTCGAGTCGTACACGAAGTAGCCCTGCACGTAGCGGTCGGTCTCCTCGCCGATGATCTTGATCGAGCTCTTGTTCGCGCCGACCGTGCCGTCGGCGCCGAGGCCGTAGAACACGCAGCGCACGACGTCGTCGGGCTCCACCTCGAAGCGCGGATCCACGCTGAGCGAGAGGTGCGTGACGTCGTCGACGATGCCCACCGTGAAGCGGCGCTTGGCGCCCGCGCCGCCGAGCTCGGGGGCCTTGGCGAGCTCGTCGTACACGGCGCGCACCATCGCCGCGGTGAACTCCTTGGACGAGAGGCCGTAGCGGCCGCCGATCATGCGCGGCATCGACGCGAGCGCGCCCTCCTCCACCGCCTCCGAGAGCGCGGTGCGCACGTCCTGGTAGAGCGGCTCGCCCACCGCGCCCGGCTCCTTGGTGCGATCGAGCACGGCGATCGCCTTGACCGTGCGGGGCAGCGCGGCGACGAGCTCGGCCGCAGGGAACGGGCGATAGAGGCGCACCTTGAGCACGCCGAGCTTCTCGCCGCGCGCGTTCGCGTGCTCGACGAGCTCCTGCGTGACCTCGGCGCCCGAGCCCATGAGCACGATCACGCGATCGGCCTCCGGGTGGCCCTCGTAGTCCACGAGCCCGTAGCGGCGCCCGGTGAGCTCCGCGAAGCGCGCCATCGTCTCGGCGACGATCGCGGGGCAGCCCGCGTAGAAGCCGTTGCAGGCCTCGCGCGCCTGGAAGAACGAGTCGGGGTTGGCGGCGCTGCCGCGCAAGACGGGGTGATCGGGCGAGAGCGAGCGCGCGCGGTGGCCCGCGATCGCCGTCTCGTCCACGAGCCCGCGCAGCACCTCGTCGGGCAGCATCGAGATCTTCGAGACCTCGTGCGAGGTGCGGAAGCCGTCGAAGAAGTGGAGGAACGGCACCCGCGCGCGGAGCGTGCTCGCGCTCGCGATCGCGGCCATGTCGTGCGCCTCCTGCACGGAGTTCGAGCACAGCATCGCGAAGCCGGTCTGCCGGCACGCCATCACGTCGGAGTGATCGCCGAAGATCGAGAGCGCGTGCGTCGCCAGCGTGCGCGCCGAGACGTGCATGCAGAACGGCGTGAGCTCGCCCGCGATCTTGTACATGTTCGGGATCATGAGGAGCAGGCCCTGCGACGCCGTGAAGGTCGTCGCGAGCGCGCCCGCGGAGAGCGCGCCGTGGACCGCGCCGGCGGCGCCGCCCTCGGACTGCATCTCCACCACCGTGGGGACCATGCCCCACAGGTTCAGAGTGCCCTTCGAGGCGAGCTCGTCGGACTCCTCGCCCATCGAGGACGACGGAGTGATGGGGTAGATCGCGATGACCTCGCTCAGCCGATAGGCGACCGAGGTGACGGCCTGGTTGCCGTCGAGGGTACGGACGATGGCGTCGGGCATGCGGCTCTCCAGCTCGTCCCCGCGGACGAGACCGTGGGCCTACGCGCGGCGCGTCGCGATCCGATCCCCCGTGAGACCTCTCGCACGAAGAGCGCGTGCAACGGATGTTTCATGTCGTCGCACTCACGTTTCACGTGACCCCGAGACCCCTTGAATTCCTCGAACTCCGCGTTGGCCCGGCGGCTGCAACGTCGTCTCGCGAGCGTCGGCACGGAGCACGACGCGGAACGAGGAGCGAGCCATGGGTCTGATGTCGATGTTCGGTCTGGATCGGGGTCCCAACCGTGAAGAGGCACACCGCTGGGTGGAGAAGGAGAACGCCACCCTCCTCGACGTCCGCACGCACATGGAGTTCACGTCCGGTCACCTCCGCGGCGCGAACAACATCCCGGTCCAGGAGCTCGGTCAGCGCATGGCGGAGGTCCCGAAGAACCGCAAGGTCGTCGTGTACTGCCGCAGCGGTGGGCGCAGCGCGCAGGCCGCAGCCATGCTCAAGTCCGCGGGCTACGAGGTGCTCGACATCGGCCCGATGAGCGCGTGGTGAGCGCGACGGGGTGAGCGCGTGACGGGGTGAGCGCGTGACGGAGCCGGCGCCTCAGGCCGGCTTCTGCGCGTCGATCTCGGAGCGCACCTTCTCCATGTCGAGCTTGCGCGCCTCGTCCACGAGCTGCGTGAAGGCCTTCTTCGGAAGGGCGCCTTCGTCGCGATAGACGAGGATTCCGTCGCGGAAGACCATGAGGGTGGGCACCGCGCGGATCTCGAGCGCCTGGGCGAGCTCGGGCTGCTCGTCGGTGCAGACCTTGCCGAAGACGATGTCGAGGTTGTCGCCCGCGACCTGCTCGAAGATGGGCGCGAACATGCGACACGGCATGCAGCGCGTGCCCCAGAAGTCGAGCACCACGATGCCCTGCTTCTCGACGGTGCCCTGGAAGTTGTCGACCGTGATCGTCTGCGTCGCCATGAGGGCCTGCTATGAGGCCTCGGGGCGTGGCGCACAAGCCCCCCGGATCGCCGGGGCCGGGCGTGCGAGGACCAGGCCGAAGGCCGCGAGCCTCGCCACGCGGCGGCCACTGCTCGGGCCTCTCCTACGCGGGTTACGCTCGTGCCATGGACACGGACCACGAACGTGCAGCGAGGCTGCGCGCGACGCCGCTGCATGCGCGCCAGGCCGCCCTCGCGATCGCGATGGGTGTGAGCGACGACGAGCTCCGTGCGCTGCGGCGCGGAGAGCTGCCGCAGCGCATGGCGGCGCGGGTGCGCTCGAGGGGCCTGCTGTGGGTGGGCATCGCCGTCATGACCGCGCTCTCCGCGCCGATCGTCTCGTTCGCGCTCTACGTCACGGGTGACGTGTGGCTCTCGCCGCTCGGCCTGGCCCTCTTGCCCGTGGCGGCGTGGCTCGCGTGGCGCGGGGCGCGAGGGCTCGGCGACCGCGAGGTGGAGGCGATCGAGGCGCCGCTGATCAAGACGATCGCGCCGGGAGACGAGGATCCCATGCTCGTCGTGGGCACCGAGCGCTTCGCGTCGGGCACCGTCGACGGCCTGCCCGAGGCCGTGTGGAACGGGACGATCGACGGCGAGCTCGTGCGCCTCTACGTGAGCAAGCGATCGCGGATGCCGCTCGCCATCGAGCCGCTGGGGTGAGCGCGATCAGCGCGCGCGGGCGTGGAGCTCGCGCACGAGCGATGCGAGGCGGCCCGAGCTCACGAGGCTCGAGAGGCGGTGCTCGTCGGCGACCTCCTCGAGCGTGACGAGGCCGAGCGTGCCCGTGCGTGCGAGGGCGCGGCTGTCCTCGATCGGCACGATCGCGTCGTCGACGCCGTGCACGAGCGTGACGTGCACGCCTGCCGGAAGCGGATCGATCACGCCGAGCTTCTGCGCGGCCTGCGCGAGCAGCAGCGTCGGACCGCGCCAGAGCCCACGCGCGAGGAGGGCCACGGCGATCGCCCCGCCGAACGAGCTGCCGACGACGACGTCCGGCCCGCGGCCCGCGTCGATCGCCGACTGGATCGCGAGGGCCTGCGTGCGGATCGCGCCCTCGAGGTCGCGCGTGTCCATCGACGGCGTCGTCGCGTCGAAGTGCTCCGCGAAGAAGCGCGCCTTCTCGCCCTGCGGGCTCGACTCGAGGCCATGGATGAAGTGCACACGAAGTCGTCGATCCGAAGCGCTCTTCTCCACGGGGCTCCTCCTGGGCTCCCCGTCGATCACGTCGCGCGATCACGGGGCTGCGAGCGTGACATGCACCGCGGTGGCGTCGATGCTCAGGCGATCGATCGCGCCATCGCCGTTCACGTCCGCGAGGATCAGGCCGCTCGGGATGCTTGCGTCGAGGACGGTGTCGAAGCCGCCCAGCCCGTCGTTCGCGCGGAGCATCACGTACGGCATGCCCGCCGTGGCGCCGAACGAGTAGAGGTCGAGGTCGCCGTCGAGGTCTGCATCGAGCAGCTGCATGAAGGCGCCGAGCGCGGTCGTGCGCACGAGCTCGACGCCCGGATCGGGCGCGCCGCCGTGGCTCTTCACCACCATGATCGCCGCGGGGAACATCTGCACCGCGTGCACGAGGTCGAGGTTGCCGTCGCCGTCGACGTCGCCGAGCGCGCCGAGCGTGGGGAAGCGGGTCGTCACGCGCGCCACGTCGAAGGTGCCGTCGCCGTGGCCGCGCGCCATCGTCACGTTCGCGCTGCCGAGGTCGTGGAGGAACGCGACGTCGCCGAGACCGTCACCGTCGAGATCGCCCGCGAGCGCCTGACGATGCAGGAGCGCGGTCGTGCCGCACGCCACGTCGGGCAGCGCGGAGTAGCTGCTCGCGCCCCGCGCGAAGACACCGCACGCGGTGCCGCTCGAGCTCCCGCTGACGATGTCGAGATCCCCATCGCCCTCGAGATCCACGAAGACCGCGTTCGCCACCGCGTCGTGCGCGAGCTCGGTCGGGGCCCCGAAGGTCCCGTCGCCGTCGTTGCTCCACACGCGCACGCTCGTCGGCATCACGGTGAGCAGCTCGGGCGCGCGGTCACCCTCGACATCCCCGAGATCACCGAGCGCGTCCGCGCCGGTGTCGACGGCCGCGGCGAAGCGGCCCGTCCCGTCGCCGCGCATCACGAGCAGGTGGTTGGCCGTCCCGTCGAAGTCGACGAAGTAGAGGTCCACGTCCCCATCGGCGTCCGCGTCGATCACCACTGGCCGCGAGGGCCGGGTGCCACCGTGGGGCGAGTCGATCGCCGTGCTGGCCGCAGGACACCACTCGCCCACGTCGGCCAGGCCGTCGCCGCAGACCTCGAGGCCGCGACAGTCGGCGCGACAGCCATCGCCTCCCTCGCGATTTCCGTCGTCGCAGACCTCCCCTGGATCCATCGCGTGGTTGCCGCAGGGATCGGGCGCAGCGTCGGGCGCGAACGCATCGGGTGTGGAGGGCGCATCGAGCATCGAGGGCGCATCGAGCATCGAGGGCGCATCGAGCATCGAGGGCGCATCGAGCGTGGAGGGCGCATCGAGCATCGAGGGCGCGTCGGCTCCGGAGGCATCGAGCTCGCGCGACGCATCCACCGCGGTCGCCGCATCGGGCGGCGTGGGATCGGAGCCGCAGCCCGTCACGCCGCTCAGCGCACCCACCGCAGACACACACACCGCACACACCCGGAGCCCCGCACGGACACGTGTTTCCATCGAGGTGCCGACGGTAGCCGGTCGCGGCTCAGAAGGCGTCGTCCCTCGCCTTGGACAGCTCGGGGATGCCGTCGCGCGCGTAGGTCTCGGCGAACGCGCGGAGCATGTCGTCGAAGGGCAGGTCGAGGAACAGCCCCCGATCGCGCACGTACTCCATGAAGCGGTGCCCGCTCCCGTCGAAGGCCTGGAGCAGCGCGTCGGAGCGCCCATCGAATTCGAGCGGCGGAACGCCGAATTTCGCGCAGAGCTCGGCGTTGAACGCGGGGCTCGCCTTGCGCGGGACGCCGTCGATCCACAGCTCGACGTAGCCGTGGAACACGAAGAGATCGGTGCCCATCGTGCGGAGGAGCTTCTCGCTCGAGAGGTGGTTCTTCACGTCGGCGAAGCCCACGCGCGCGGCGAGGCCCGAGGCGCGCGCCAGCGCGCAGAGGAGCACGGCCTTGGGCACGCAGTACGAGCGCTTCTGGTGGAGGATGCGGCTCGCTCGGTAGTCGTCGGGATCGACCGTGACCGCGTAGGGGTCGTAGCGGAGCCGATCGCGCACCGCGCGGAACAGGCGCGAGGCCTTGTCGGCGTCGCTCTCTGCCTCCCCCACGATCTCGCGCGCGAGGGCGATCACGTCGGAGTGATCGGAGTCGACGAAGCGCGCAGGTGCGAGGAACGAGGGGTCGGCGCTCATGCCTGCCTCGCGAGCGCGTGGGCGACGGCGAGCACGAGCTCCACGTGGGGCCGCACGCGCGCCTCGCGATCCGGGGAGCGCCAGCCGCTCTCGAGGGTGAGCTCCGGAAGGCCGCGGCGCGCGGCGTACTCGCTCGTGGGCATCATCTTCAGCGTGGCCGCCCACACCCGCATGAGCGCGCGCGACGCGGGGCTCGAGGGCGAGAGGCCGCGGGGCCGCAGCGTGGTGCCGAAGTAGTCCTTGTCGGCGAGCGTCGTGCCGCTCCGCTCGAGGGCCGCGAGCAGGCGATCGGCGAGCGCGCGCTCGACGTGCTCGTTCGCGAACATGAAGGCCGCGTCCTGCGGGCCCTCGTGCAGCGACACGACGAAATTCGGACGAAACGCGTCGAACGCCTCGCGCACCGCGCGCGCCTCGGGCGTGAGGAAGAGGACGAAGTCGCGGTTGACGTCGTAGCCCTCGCCGTTGAGGCGAGAGAGCTCGGCGGCGCCCACGGGGTTCACCGGCGTGAGGATCTGGACGGCCACGTCGGCGAGCGCGGCGGCCTCGGCCTCGAGGCGCGCAGCGATCTCGGGCACGCACACGATGCCCGCGTGCTCGTTGCCGTGCACCCCCGAGAGCACGAGCAGACGCGCCTTGGCGCGCGCGAGGTTGCGCGTGCCGATCGAGAAGATCGTGTGCGGGCGCCCCGCATACGCGACGTGCGCGGCCTCGCGCACCTCGAAGCGATCCGCGAGCGCGCGCACCTCGGCCGCGAAGCGCACCGCGTCGTAGTCGAGCGAGACCACGCCGAGCTCGTCTTCGCGCGCGGGGTGATCGTGCACCCGCCGTACGAGATGGTACTGCGCGAACTTCTTGAGCTCGTGGAGCGTGGGCATCGCGAGGGAGATCATCGCGCCGGCGGCGCGATCGCGAAAGGCGTTGTCGATGTGGGCCGTCCCCGCCGATGATGCCGTGGGCGAGCCGGAATGGACGAGACGCTCGAGTCAGGCACGCTGCTCGCGGGCCGCTACTGCATCAAGCGCGTGATCGCGGCCGGTGGCATGGGCGCGGTCTACGACGCGATCGACGAGCGCTTCGGTCGGCCCGTGGCGGTGAAGGTCGTGCTCAAGGAGCTCGCGGCCGACGCGCGGCTCGTGGCCCGCTTCGAGCGCGAGGCGGGCGCGGTGGCGCGCCTGAGCCACCCCAGCATCGTGCACGTGCACGACTACGGCGCGACCGACGACGGCGTCTCCTACCTCGTCATGGAGCGCGTGAGCGGCACGAACCTCGCGGATCTCCTCTCGAAGGAGGGCACGCTCGCGCCCGAGCGCGCGGCCGACCTCGTGGAGCAGGCCCTGGGCGCGCTGGAGGTCGCGCACGAGGCCGGCATCGTGCACCGCGACCTCAAGCCCGCGAACCTCATGGTCGTGCCGGCGGGTGCCTCGCGCGAGCTCGTGAAGATCCTCGACTTCGGCGTGGCGCAGCTCATGACGGGCGAGGCCTACGCGCGCCTCACGCGCACCGGCTCGCTCGTGGGAACGCCCGCGTTCATGTCGCCCGAGCAGGCGCGCGGCGAGCCCACCGACGCGCGCTCCGATCTCTATGCGATGGGCGTCACGCTCTACTGTCTCCTGACCGGGAAGCGTCCGTTCGAGGGCGGCGACCTCGCGGAGATCCTGCGCAAGGTCCGCACCGAGCCGGCGATGCGGGCCGATGTGCGCAAGCCCGGCGTGCCGCTCGAGCTCGCGAAGATCGCCGATCGCGCGATGGAGAAGGACCCGGCGCGCCGCTACGCGAGCGCGCACGACATGGCCAAGGCGCTCGTCGCGTGGCGCACGGCGCGCAGCTCGGGCGCTCCCGCGAGCGCACCGAGCCCGCCGAGCGCGCGCGAGCTGCCCACGATGGTCGACAAGCGCTCGGGTGCCCCGACCGTGCCGATGCCCGCGACCGCGGCCCCGCCGTCGCCCGTGCTCGCGCCGGGCCCCGACGCGCCCAAGACCCCGAGCGACGATCGGCCGCGCGCCTGGGCGCGAGGGCTCTCGTGGCTCGCGCTCGCCACGCTGATCGCGGCGTGTCTCCTCGCCACGGTCGGCGCCGTGCTCACCGCGATCTTCGTGCCGCGCGCGTGGTGGAGCGGGCTCGGCATGTCGGTGGACGACGACGAGCCACCGCCGCTCGTCGCGGTCGAGCTCGGTGGATCGAGCGGCGCGTGCAACGTGGCCTACGCGTGCTGCGACGCCTTCCGGCGCGCGATCGACAGCGAGGCCGCGTGCGAGACCATCCACGGCTACGATCAGAGCCCGCGTCAGCTCTGCGATCAGGTGCGAGACACCTACCGACAGTCGCTCCAGCGGCAGGGCTACGACGCCAGCATGTGCGACCCGTGAGTTTGCGTGTTAGCCCTGCGGCGCGTGACGACCGAGGGCGAGACCACGAGCGAGAGCGATCGCGCGATCGAGGCGCCCCCGATCGTGTTGGCCGACGCATCGGTCGACGGGGCACCCCGAGACGCTGCTCGAGACGCTGCGTCCAGCGAAGGGGCCGCGGGCGATCGCGTCACGCCGACGCCGCGCGTCTCGGGTGAATTCGGGGGCCTCGCGGACCTCGACGAGGACCTCCGCACGATGTCGCAGAGCAACGCCGAGGTGGAGCGGTGGCGACGGCTCTCGACGCGCGGGCTGACCCCGGCCACGGGAATCGAGCGTGAGGCGACGGGTCCGCTCGATCCTCCGATCGTGAGCGAAGAGGCCCACACGGCCCCGACCTCTCCCGGCACCCTCGAGGCCCCGACCGAGCACGCCAGCGTGGGCTCCGCCGACGAGACGCGGAAGCTCCCCTCGGTGCGCCCCGAGATGCTCGCGGCGCTCGACGCCGCCGAGGCCGCGCGCCGCTCGTTCGCGCCGCCCAAAGACATGCCCTCCGCGCCGCCTGGCTCGCGCGTGATCCTGCCGCGATCGAGCCATCCGCCGGGCCGGACCTCGAGCCGACCCGTGAAGGTGCCGCGCCCGAGCCAGCCCCCGCCCGATCCCGACGCCGAGGTGCGCGGCTGGCGCGCGTCCGATCCCTCCGTCGAGCCGCGAGACGCGTCGGCGATGGCCGAGTCGCAGCAGAGCGCACACGACGACGCGCACGCGGTCGCGACCGTGGCGATCCCGCGGCCGGCGCCGCTCCCGGGAGCCAAGCGCGCCGCGCAGCGCGCGGAGCCCGAGTCGACGTCCGCGAGACCCGCGACGAGCGCGAGCTCCAACCCGCCTGCTGCCCCCGCCAGCCCGCCGGCGCTCACCCGCGGCGAGCGCCCGCAACTCGACTCTCCGCTCGAGGTGAGCGGTGCGATGGTGCTCGTCGCGCTCCTCGCGGTGGTGGCGCTGCTCTTCGGCCTCGCCTACCTCGTGCTGCTCTGATCTCGTTATTCCCGCGCCTTCGGCGCTCGAGGCGGGGGCCCGACCCCCGCACCCCCCGGGTTCTCCCGCGCTCGCTCACGCCATTCGCTGCGCGCGTGTCCCCGACGGAGGTTCTTTTTTTCTCGGAAGTAGTCGATCAGCGGGGAGAGTCGCCCGCGTTGGGTCGGTGAGGACGATCTTCGGGCGGAACCGTCGTCGTCGTTGACACGGACGCGCCCGAATCGGTACCAATCCACCTCGATGTCCGCGCCCGCCCACGCGCAACGCTGGCCGACCATCGTGGCGGCGGTGCTGCGGATCACGTGCCTCGCACTGCTCATGTCGGCGCTCGCGCCGCTCGTGCCACGATCAGTGACGATCGCTCTCGGCGGCGAGGATCTCGCGATCGGCCAGGCCCACGCCCAGTGCATCGACGAGGCCATCCAGGACGAGCTCAACGCCCGGCGTCGCTACCGCGGCGTTCGCGAGCGCCTCTTCCAGAAGGCTGGTCGCTTCGAGCTCACGCTCCTCGGCGGCGTCTACGCGGCCGATCTCCTGAGCGCGTCCTATCTCGTCTCGGGCGCGCTCACCTACCACGTCACCGAGGAGATCGGCCTCGAGGCGTCGTTCGGCTACTCGCGCGCCGAGTCCGAGCTCGTGCGCATCATCGAGCAGGATCGCGGCATCTCGCTCATCCGCCTCGATGCGCCGGTGTTCCTCTACCAGGCGCACCTCCTCTGGACGCTCGCGTACGGCAAGCTGCGCTGGTTCGGCTCCGAGATCGGGCGCTTCGACATCCGCCTCGCGATCGGCGGCGGCATCACCGACAACCAGACCGCGCGCGGCCTCACCGGCAGCGCGGGCCTCGGCGCGAGCTTCTTCATCGGCGAGTGGTTCGCGATCCGCGTGGACGTGCGGGATCAGATCCTCGAGCAGTCGCTCCTCGGCGAGTCGCGCATCGTGAACAACCTGACCGCGACGCTGGGCCTCTCGGTCTTCATTCCCTTCGAGAATTGAGGCGAACCATGCAGAGGCTCATCGCCTTGCTCGCGGCCCTCCTCGCCCTCGTCGCGCTCACCTCGCCCCTCGAGGCGCAGCGAGCGCGCGGTCGTGGACGAGGGCGCACGCGACGCCCGGCGGCCACCGCCGAGCCCGCCAGCCCCGAGGCGCCCGAGAATCCGTTCGCGGAGCCAGCACCCGCAGCAGGGGCCGGGTCGAGCAGCCCGGCGAGCGCGACCGCCACGGGCCCGAGCCCCACGGGGGGCGCGGGTGGTGCGGGTGCTGCGGCACCGCCGCCTCCGGCCGCGGCGACCACGCCCCCTGCGGCAGCGACGACGACGGCGGCGAGCCCGCCTCCTGCGGCCGATCCGGGCCCGGCGCCCCCCGACGTCGCGCCGGTGCGCGCCGATCTCAGCCAGCTCATGGACGACATGGTCCAGACCCGCCAGCGCATGGCGGTGCTCGGCGAGGAGCTGTTCCGCACCCGCATCCGCATCGCCGTGCAGGATCGTGCGGGCGACGACGAGAGCCTCGCGCACTTCGTCGTGGAGCTCGACGGCGCGCCCGTGTTCCGCACCGACGGCGAGATCGAGGGCGGCGATCGCGGACGCACGGTGCACGAGGGCGCGCTCGCCCCTGGGCCGCACGTCCTCACGATCGAGACGGAGCAACGCGCGCGAGAGGACGCGGAGATCCGCTACACGCAGCGCGAGACGTTCCGCGTGCAGGTGCACCGCGATCGGCTCACCGACATCGAGGTCGTCCTCGAGGACGACTCGAGCATCGTCGAGCAATTCCACCAGGGCGGCGAGGGTCGCTACGAGATCCGAACGCGCGTGCAGGTGGCCACGCGCGAGCTGCCGGCCCCGGGCGGGAGCTGAGCCGGCTCGATGCGTAGGGCGCTCGAGAGACTCGCGATCCTCCTCGCGCTCAGCGCCGGCGCGGCCGCGCCCGCGCGCGCACAGGACGCGACCACGACGCCCGACGCGAGCCAAGCGCCTGCCGCCGACGCCGCGCCGATCACGACCGACGCCGCCCTCCACCGCTACTACACGCAGCTCGCGGATCGACGCCTCGTCGCCTCGGAGACCGGCAGCCAGCGGCAGCTCGGCGAGCTCGTGGTGCACGGCCAGGAGCTGGTCCTCGACCACCGCTACGACGAGGCGGCCCTCGTGCTCTTCGAGGCCTGCGAGAGCCCGCGCTTCGCGGACTTCGAGGGCTCCGACGACGCGACGCACGCCGAGTACCTGCTCGGTGGAGCGCTGCTCGAGCTCGGCGCCCATCGCACGGCCGCGCACTATCTCTTGCGCATCCTTCGTCGCGGGGCCGACGCCCCGTACTTCGGGCCCGCGTACCGTCGCGTGCTCGACGTGGCCCTTCGCGGCGCGGAGCTGCCGAGCATCCTCGCGAGCCTCGAGGAGATCGGCGAAGCGGGCCTCTCGGACGACTCGCTCAACGAGCTGCGCTACCTCCGAGGCCGCGCGCGCTACGACGCGAACGATCTGCCGGGCGCCGACACGATCTTCGCGACCGTCGGCCGCCGTAGCCGTTTCTACGCGAACGCTCAGTACCTCCGCGGCGTGATCGCCACGCGCGCAGGCCAGCTCCGCGAGGCGGAGCAGCTCTTCTGCTCCATCGCGACCACGCCCGACACCGATCGCTTCACCTTCTACGTCGACCGCCGCTACTTCGACGTGCGTGATCTGACCTGGCTCGCGCTCGGTCGCGTCGCGCACGAGGGCGGCCGCGCGGACGACGCGTTCTACTACTACTTCCAGGTCCCCGAGGACTCGCACCGTGTGTCCGAGGCCCTCTTCGAGGGCGCGTGGGCCATGTACGAAGGCCACGACGCGGAGACCGCGGTCGACCTCCTCGACCAGCTCGAGACGCGCTTTCCGGCCTCGCCGTTCGTCGACGAGGCCACGCTCCTGCGCGGCTACGTGCACCTCGATCGCTGCGAATTCGAGGAGGCCAACCGCCTCTTCGTGCACTTCGCGGAGATCTTCGAGCCGATCCGCGACGAGGTCGAGCGCATCCTCGCCACCGACAGCCGACGCGAGCGGATCGCCGAGGAATTGCTGGCCGCCGAGAGCAGCGCCGAGACGCCCGTGCCGCACGACGGCGAGGTCGCGGCGCGGCCCGACGCGCGCACGATGCTGCTCGGCCTCCTGCGCGTGGATCCCACCTTCTACCGACTCGACGCCGAGCTGCGCATGCTCGACGCGGAGTCGGCGCGCTCGGCACGCCTGGCCGATCAGATCGGCGCGATCGAGGTGCGCCTCACCGGCGCCGACGCCCCCGAGGCCGCGGTCGCACAGACCGGCTCGATCGAGGACGACACCGCGAACGCTCGCCACGAGCTCGAGACCGCGCGCGCGTCGCTCCGCGCGATGGCCGATCAGCTCGACGCGATGCGCGCGCAGGGCGCGCCCGCCGAGCGCCTCGCCCCGCTCGAGACCGAGGTGCAGGGCCTTCAGGCGCGCCTGCGCGAGATCGAGACGCACCTCTCTCAGGCGCTCACCGCGCACGCGCAGCAATTCGCGACCGCTTCGGACGCGAACGCCGAGGGCCTCGAGGCGCAGCTCCGCGCCGACCGCGACTTCGCGCGCGCGTTCTCGGGTCGCACGGCTGCGGTGCGCGCGCGCCTCGTGGCCGCGGTGAACGCGTACACGGTGCGGGCCCTCGAGACGCTTCGTGCGCGCCTGGGCTCGAGCCTGCGCCGCGCGCGGATCGGACGCATCGACGCGGTGATGGGCTCCAAGCGAAGGATCGAGCTCCAGATCGAGAGCCTCTCGGCGGGCCGTTTTCCGCCGGAATTGCTCGATCCGCTGCGGATCCAGGGCCTGCTCCGCGACGACGAGGAGTACTGGCCCTTCGAGGGCGAGCTCTGGCGCGACGAGTTCGAAGAGGACGAGTCGGGCTCGCCCGAGACGCCTGCGGCACCCGCAGCGGAGACGACGCCGAGCGAGGACACGACCGAGGCGCAGCCGGCCCAGGCCGACGGAGGTGCCACGTGATCGGCACGCTCCGACGGCACGCCCAGATCGCGCTCGCCGCGCTGGCGCTGCTCGCGCCGATCGGCGGACACGAGCACGCCTCGGCGCAGCGTCGAGGGGTACGCACGGGCGCGGCAGCGGGCAGCGGCTCGACGGCGGGCTCGACGGGCTCGACCGGCTCGACCGGCTTCCAGGCCCCCACGGCCGAGCACGCGGTGGCCGCGCCGACGGCCGAGAGCGAGCACGCGAGCGCGAGCACCTCGCGCGGGAGCCAGGCGCACGAGGACACGACGAGCCTCGAGGAGCGCCTCTACCTGAACGAGCGCCCCGACGCGATCGGCGCCGCCGCGCGCGACTTCGCCGACGACGAGCTCGCGCGCCTCCTCACCGAGCGTGAGGGCCTCCTGGTGGAGCGACGCGACCAGGCGATCGCGCTGCTCGAAGAGTTCATCCGCGAGGAGCCCGAGACCGCGACCGAGATGCCGGACGCGCTCCTGCGCCTCGCCGAGCTCCGCTGGGAGCTCGCGCGCTTCCGCTACCTCCAGGCCTTCAACGCCTGGCAGCAGGTGCCCGAAGAGAACCGCGGCACCGAGCCCACGCCCGACTATCGCCCGGCGATCGAGCTCTACGACCGCATCCTCACCCTGCACCGCGGCTTCGCGCGCTACGACTTCGTCCTCTACATGAAGGCGTACGCCCTGACGGAGATCGGCGACGCCGAGGGCGCCCTCGCCCTCTATCACCGCATCGTCGACGAGTTCCCCGAGAGCCGCTTCGTCCCCGACGCGCACATGGCCTTCGCGGAGACCTACTTCGCGAACACCGACTTCACGCGCGCCCTGCCCGAATTCGAGCGGGTGATGGGCTATCGCGACAGCGAGCTCTACGACATGGCGCTCTTCAAGAGCGCGTGGTGTCTCTGGCGGCTCAACCGCACGACGGAAGCGGCGACACGCTTCCGCCAGGTGCTCGACCTCGGCAACAGCGCCACGGCGCAGCTCACGGCCGATCAGCGCCGGCGCCTGCGCGAGCTCCAGAACGAGGCCCTCGACTACCTCATCCAGGTCTTCACCGAGGACGAGCGCAACACCGCGCGTGACGTCTTCCGCTTCCTCGAGGAGATCGGCGGCGAGCAGTACGCCGAGCGGGTGCTCACGCGCCTCTCGCTCACGTACATGGACCAGGCCCGCTACGACCAGGGCATCGACGCGTACCGACTGCTCCTCGAGATGTCGCCCGCCGATCCGCGCGCCCCGCAGTGGCAGCACCAGATTGCCTCGGCCTACGCAGCGACCGACGACGACGCGCACACGCTCGAGGCGCTCACCGCGCTGGCCGACAACTACCTCGAAGGGGGCAGCTGGGTCGGACAGCAGACCGATCCCGAGGTGGTCGCGAACGCGCGAAGCCGCGTGGAGCGGGCGATCCGCGTGCGCGCGATGCGCTGGCACGAGCTCGGTCAGCGCGCGACGCAGTCGGAGCCCGAGGCCGCGGGCGCCACGCTCAACGCCACGGCGCGACGCCGTCTCGAGCAGGCGCAGGCCGGCTACGACCTCTACCTCGAGCACTTCGGCGACGACCCCAACGCCTACGATCTGCACTTCTACCGCGCGGAGATCCTCTTCCATCGCCTCCAGCGCTACGAGGACGCAGGCGACGAGTACCTCGCGGCCGCGCGCCTGCGGCCCGACGGTCAGTACACGCGCGACGCGCTCTACAACGCGATCGGAGCCTTCGAGCACGTCCGCGAAGGACAGCTCGAGGAGTGCCAACGACAGGGTGGCCCTCGAGCGCAGGGGGCCGGTGCTCAGACTGGCACCCAGACTGGCGCCGAGACTGGCACCCAGACTGGCACCCAGACTGGCACCCAGACTGGCGCTCAGACTGGCACCCAGACTGGTGCTCAGACTGGCACTCAGACGGCCGCCGCGGCAGACGCCGCCGCCGACGCGCCCGAAGATCCGTGTGGAGAGACCGACAACGATCGGGCCTTCAGCGAGGCGATCGAGCTCTACGTCCAGTACTTCCCGACCGACCCCGACCTGCCGGAGATCCTCTTCCGCCAGGGCCGGCTCTACTACGACCGCTCGATCTTCGATCCGGCCGTGCGCCTCTTCGGCCAGCTCCTCGAGCGCTTCCCCACGAGCACCTACGCCACGCAGGCGGGTGAGCTCATCCTCGACTCGTTCAACCGCGCGCAGGACTACGGCAACATCGAGGCCTGGGCCCGACGCCTCAAGGACGCGCCTGCGTTCCAGTCGGCCGAGTCGCAGCGTCGCCTCGACACGCTGATCCTCCAGGCCGCGTTCGCGCGCGGCGAGCAGCTCGCGAATCGCGGCGAGCACCGCGAGGCCGCCGAGGCCTTCGAGCACGCGGCCAACGAATTCCCGAACGACGAGCGCGCGCGACAGGCCCTCTACAACGCCGGTCTCGAGCGGCAGCGCGCTGGCGATCTCGGCGGCGCGGCCTCCACCTACGATCGGCTGGTCGAGCGCTATCCGGGCTCCACCGAGGGCGCGCTCGGCGCGTGGAACGGCGCGCAGATGTTCGAGTCGATCGCGCAATTCCGCGACGCAGCGCACTTCTACGAATCGTACGGCTCGCGCTTCCCGCAGGGCCCGCACCACGAGGACGCGCTCTTCAACGCCACGCTCCTTCGCCTCTCGGCGGGCGATCACGACGCGGCCGTGGTCGCCTCACAGCAATTCCTCGAGCGCTACCCACGCAGCGAGAGCGCCGACGAGGTGACCTTCTTCCAGGCGCGCGCGCACGCCGCCGCGCATCGCTACGAAGAGGCCGCGCGCGTCTACCAGGAGTACGTGCGCCGCAGCCGCAACGTCGACCGCAACGTCGAGGCGCAGACGCGCCTCGCGCAGGTGTGGATGGAGGCCGGCAACCAGGAAGAGGCCGGCCGCGCGCTCGAGCAGGCGGTGCGCACGGGCCGCGGTTCGCTGCGACGGCTGTCGCCCGAAGGCCGTCACTTCATGGCGCAGGCGCGCTACCTCCAGGGCGAGGCGGTGCTCCACCAGTTCGAAGCCATCACGATCGACGGCGACGTGGCGGGCCTCCGGCAGCGCCTCGAGCGCAAGAGCCAGCTCCTGCGGCAGGCCGCGGAGATCTTCGCCGACGTCGTCGAGCTCCGCGTGGCGGAGTGGGTGACCGCTGCGCTCTATCAGGTGGGCCGCAGCTACGAGCTCTTCGCGTCGGGCCTGCGGGACGCGCCCATCCCTCAGGGCCTCACCGAGGAAGAAGAGCAGGCCTATCGCGATCAGCTCGCGTACTTCATCGTGCCCATCGAGGAGCAGGCGCTCGAGGCCTACGAGGGTGGCTATCGCACGGCGATCGAGCTGCGCATCTACAACAGCTGGACGGCGCAGCTGCGCGACGGCCTGACCCGCCTCAACGACGTGCAGTATCCGCCGCTGCGCGAGCTCGGCGGCGAGCTCCACGAGGGCGCGCGCCTTCCGCCGATGCGGTCGCTCGACGGCCTGCGTCGCGGCGAGCAAGCCGCTGCGCCCGTGACCGCGCCCGAGACCACGAGCGGCGCGAGCACGCCCGCCGCGGAGCAAGGCAGCACGCCCACCACGAACGAGACCGGGCGCCGGCCGAGCTCGCGTCGTCGTCGCCGCCGCACCCGCTGAGCCTCGTCGTCGGCGGCGAGTCCGCTATGCTCGACACGAGGCATGGACGGACCGCGCGTGCTCCCGGTGATTCCACCCGAGATCGTCGTGATCGATCAGGACGAGCCTTGCCCGTACCTCGACGGCCAGATCGCCCGCAGGCCCATGCGCCTGCCCACGCGGAGGCTCCGACCGACGGAGCTCGACCAGCGCCTCGAGGCTGGCGATCGCCGGGCAGGCCCGCTGTTCTACACCCAGGCGTGCCCGAGCTGTCGCGCCTGCGAGCCGCTCCGCATCGACACGACACGCTTCGTGCCCACACGGGGACAGCGACGCGCCTTCTCGCGCGGGCGGCGTGCGCTCTCGGTGGAGCTCGGTCCGCTCGTCGTCGATGCGCCGCGCGTGCGGCTCTTCGAGCGCCACCAGAGCCTGCGCGGCCTCAAGAAGCACGAGCGCGAGCTCGGCGCCGAGGAGTACCACGCGTTCCTCGTCGAGCGGGCCGTCGAGTCCTTCGAGATCCGCTATTTCCTGGGCGATTCGCTCGTGGGCGTCGCCATCACCGATCGCGGCGCCGAGGCGTGGAGCGCGGTCTACACGTACTACGAGCCCGAGCTCCCAGCGCCCCATCAGTCGCTCTCGATCGGCACCTTTTCGGTGCTCACGCAGCTCGAGCTCGCGCAGAGGAGCGGCGTGCGCTGGCTCTACCTGGGCCTCGCGATCAGCGACAACCCGCACATGCGCTACAAGCTCGCGTACCTTCCCCACGAGCGTCGCATCGAGGGCCGCTGGCAGGCGTTCGAGCCGGACCTGCGCGGGGCCTGATGCCTCACCCTCGTCGCCGAGAGTCACGCGTCGAGGACCTTGCGCGACGCTCGACGCTCGGGAGCCCCCGCGGTAGCTTCGCGCCCGCATGTCGGTGCGCATCGTCTCAGGCTTGATCTGGATCGCCCTCGGTGCGCTCGTGGCCCTGGGCCTCGTCTCGGTCGCAGGTCCGATCGGTGGCTTCGTGGCGCCCATCGGCTTCCTGGCGATCGGAGCCTTCGTGCTCAGCCGCAAGAACGACCCGCCCCTCCGCGTGGGCTCGTTCCCGGTGCCGCACACGATCCTCGGCGCGCTGACCATCGCGCTCGCCTGCGGCTCGCTCTACGCGATCTTCGTGATGGCGCCCGTCGAGGTGCAGATGGGGATCGTCCAGAAGATCTTCTACTTCCACGTGCCGAGCGCGTACGCGATGTACGTCGCGTTCGTCACCTCCGCGGTCGGCAGCGCCGTGTACCTCTGGAAGCGCGACGAGCGCTGGGACGCGATCGCCGTGGCGGGCGCCGAGGTGGGCCTCGTGTTCTGCCTCATCGTGCTCATCACCGGGCCGCTCTGGGCACGCAAGGCGTGGGGCACCTACTGGACGTGGGATCCCCGCCTCACCACGACGCTGCTCGCGGGAATGATCTACGTGGCGTTCAACGTGCTGCGGGGCCTCGGTCAGGCGGGTGAGGCCGAGAAGCGCTTCGCCTCGGCGCTCGGCTTCCTGGGCCTCCTGCTCCTGCCCGTCATCCACTACTCGGTGCAGCGCTGGCGCGGCCAGCACCCCACCGTCATCACGCGCGCCGGCGGTGGCATCCACCCCGACATGGTGCCGGCGCTCGTCTCCGGCTTCCTGCTCTTCACCGCGTTCGTGGCCCTGCTCGTCTGGAGCCGCTACCGCATCGAGCGGGTGAAGCAGCGCGTGGCCACGCTCGAGCTCGAAGCCGCCGAGAGCGGCCTCCTGGAGGAAGGATCGTGATGCGCCTCAACCGTAGCCTCCTCGCCGCCTCGCTCGCGGGCGTGCTCTTCTGTCTGGCCTCGCCCGTGCTCGTCGCCCACGCCGACGTGGTGGAGCCCGACGACGCCGCCGAGAGTCGCTCGGCGACCTTCGAGGCCGTGAGCGGCGCGCAGCAAGAGGACGTGCCCGGCGGTCCGCTCCTCGTCGCGGCGTACGGCGCCGTGCTCGTGCTCATGCTCGGCTACGTGCTCTACCTCGGCAGCCTCACGGCAGGGGCCTCGCGGGATCTCGAGCGGCTCGAGAGGGCGCTCGAGGCGCGCAAGCCCGGCGAGCGCAAGAGCTCGCGTGGTGAGGAGATCGCGGCCGAGATCCACGCCGCCAAGGACGCCTCCAAGGGCGCGTGAGCCGCGATGGATCTGCCCAGCCTCAACCACTTCCTCTTCATCCCCGGCGTCCTGCTCGTCGGGCTCGCGATCGGATACGTCCTCGGCGCGAAGGCGGGTCGGGCCGAGGAGCAACGACGACAGAAGGAGCGCAAGCGATGATCGGATTCGAGCTGTCCGAGGATCAGAAGGAATTCCAGCGCGTCGCGCGCGAATTCGCCAAGACCAAGATCATCCCCGTGGCCGCCGAGTGCGACCAGCACTCGAAGTTCCCGCACGAGGTCTTCAAGGAGGCCCACAAGCTCGGCCTCGTCGCGCCGAACATCCCCGAGGAGTACGGCGGGATGGGCCTGCACGAGCTCGAGCACGTCATCATCACCGAGGAGCTGGCGTACGGCTGTACGGGCATCCAGACGTCGATGACCGCGAACGCGCTCGCGGCGACGCCCGTCATGATCGCCGGCACCGAGGAGCAGAAGAAGAAGTACCTCGGCATGATCGCGCGCGAGCCGCTCTATGCGGCGTATGCGATCACGGAGCCGGGCGCGGGCTCCGACGCGGCGGCCCTCGAGTGCAAGGCCACGCAGGTCGGCGACGACTGGGTCCTGAACGGCCAGAAGTGCTTCATCACCAACGCGTCGATCGCCTCCTGGTACGTGATCTTCGCCACGGTGGACGCGTCGCAGCGCCACAAGACGATCATGGCGTTCATCGTCGATCGCGACACGCCCGGCCTCTCGATCGGGCGCAAGGAAGACAAGATGGGCCAGCGCGCGAGCGACACGGCCACGGTCATCCTCGAGGACGTGAAGGTCCACAAGCGTCAGGTCCTCGCGGAGCCCGGCAAGGGCTTCAAGGTCGCGATGGAGACCTTCGATCGCACGCGCCCCGACATCGGCGCGGGCGCCTGCGGTCTCATGCGGCGCGCGCTCGACGAGTCGGCGCGCTACGCGCTCGAGCGCAAGACCTTCGGCACCGCGATCGCGAACCACCAGGCGATCCAGTTCATGATCGCCGACATGGCGATCAAGTACGAGGCGACGCGTCTGCTCGTGCACAAGGCCGCCTGGACGCTCGACCAGGGCGCCAAGAGCTCGATCGTCTCGAGCTACTCCAAGGCTTTCGGCGCGGACGCGGCGATGCAGGTGGCCACCGACGCGGTGCAGATCTTCGGCGGCAACGGCTTCATGAAGGACTACCCCGTCGAGAAGCTCATGCGCGACGCGAAGATCCTCCAGATCTATGAGGGCACCTCGCAGGTCCAGCGCATGGTGATTGCTCGCAACCTCTTCGCTTCGTACCAATGACGGCTTGTCTTCTCCGCCGGCAGCGGCTTACGTCCTCGGCCACTCCTTGCGGGGTAGCGCTGCTACCCCTCAGTCGTGTCCTCCGGGCGCGCTCGCTCCCGACGAAGAATCCTGCGCCGTGTTCTCAGAGGCAGTCGTGCTGAGGAAGCTCGCGTTCCTCGTTCCGCTTCTGCTCGCAACAGCGATCTTCCAGGTGCGCGCGCAGGACGTGGGCATCCCCGCCGCGCGCCGCTTCGCCTCGAGCGAGGTCACCGAGGATCGGATCCTCGAGGCGCTCTTCTCGGCGCGCCTCGACAACCTCCGCCCGATCGGCACCACGTCCACCACCTTCCAGATGCAGCTCGCGGGCACGATCGACGCGGCCTTCAAGCCCGAGACGCGCACCCATCCGCGCGGCTGGGCGCACGAGGTCGCGGCCTATCGGCTCGGCGTGCTCCTGGGCCTCGATCAGGTGCCGCCCGCGCGCGTGCGCGTGATCGAGCGTGGTCAGCTCCGACGCCACATCGCCCCCGACTGGGAGGGCGATCCCGACGTGCTCCTCGCGCCGCTCGCCTTCAGCGCGAACGTGCCGGGATCGACCACGGTGCGTGGCGCCGCGATCTACTGGGTGCCCAACCTCGAGCGCGGCACGCTCGATCAGCCCGAGGGCCTCGAGCGCTGGACGAGCTGGCTCGCGCCCGGCGCGCCCCTCTCCCCGGAGCAGCGCATCCTCGCGCGCGATCTCGCGAGCATGTGCCTCTTCGACGCGCTCATCGGCAACGGCGATCGCCTGAGCGGCGGCAACCTGCGCACGGCCACCAACGGCATGCAGCGCGTGATCATCCGCGACCACAACCTCGCGTTCCCGGTGCGGTGGTCCGACGGCCAGCGCGGCCGCATCCTCGAGGAGCTCCAGCGCGCGAGGCGCTTTCCGCGCGCGCTCGTGGAGTCGCTCCGCGATCTGGACGCGGCGTCGCTCGAGCGCGCGACGCACGACGAGATCGTGGGTGAGCTCCTCGATGCGTCGCAGCGCGAGGCCCTGCTCGATCGCCGCGCGACGATCCTCAGCTACGTCGCGGCCCTGATCGACGAGCACGGCGAGGCGGCCGTGCTCGATCTGTGAGCGACGACCCTCTGCTTGACGTGATTTGACGCCCCTTCCGAGCCTGATCCTGGTACACGTTCTCTCGCCGCGGCCAGCACGCGGTTCACTCTCGAAGGAGCAGGCAATGCGCAATCTCGTGTCCTACCTGGCCGCGCCCGGATTCCTCCTGGCCGTCGGCATCAACGGCTGTTGCTTCGGTGGCAGCACGCCCCCCGCCACCATCACGCCGCCGCCGATCGCGCCCACGCCGGGCGTCGGTGCCGTGCCCGCCGTGCCCGCCGCGGGCGCCCAGGCCGTCACGCTCGGGGCGGGCTTCACGCCCGATCCCACGAC
>JAIBCE010000455.1 GCA_019694315.1 Sandaracinaceae bacterium | reverse complement strand
CCCTACGCCACCGCCCTCGCTACGGTCGTCGAGGCCGGCGAGCTCGCTCCGAACGATCTCCTCGTGATCGCCGAGCGCGCCGCGCAGGTGTACCGCGAGGTGCTCGGTCGCCTCGCGGCCGCCGAGCCGTTCGAGCGGAAGGTCCTCGCGATCGAGCCCACGCACGAGGCCGCGTTCACGGCCCTCAAAGAGCTCTACACCGACGCGGAGCGTTGGCAGGATCTCCAGGCCCTCTATCGGCAGCGCATCGGCCAGACGGTCGATGTCCAGAGCAAGCTCGACCTCCTCCTGCAGCTCTGCTTCGTGTTCGAGGAGCTCATCGACGAGCCGCGCGACGCGATCCGCGTGCACCGCGACCTGCGCGAGATCGAGCCGCGGCACCTCGCGTCGCGGCGCGCGCTCGATCGGCTCTACACGCGCACGGAGCAGTGGCGCGACCTCGCGGAGCTTCTCCGCCTCGACGTGGAGGACGGCGGCGACGCAGAGGCGACCGAGACGCTGGTCCGCATCGGCGCCCTCCACGAGAGCAAGCTCGGCGAGCCCAAGCAGGCCGTCGACGCCTACGAGGCCGCGCTCGGACGTTCTCCCGATCACCTGGCCGCACGCGAGGCGCTCGAGCGTCTCCTGCCCGAGCCGACCCAGCGCCAGCGAATCGCCACGATCCTCGAGCCCGTCTACGAGATGCGCGAGGACTTCGCCGGTCTCTCGCGGGTGCTCGAGGTCCAGCTCGAGGCCGCCTCCGACGACGACGATCGCGTCAGGCTGCTGACGCGCATCGCGGATCTCGCCTCGGTGCAGCTCGCGGACTGGTCGTCGGCGTTCCACGCGTACGCCCGCGCGGTGCCCCTCGCGCCCGCGGATGCGGGCCTGCGCGAGCAGCTCGCCAACGCCACCCGCGCCCGCGTGGCGCACGCCGAGGGCCCCGCGGCGCAGCAGGCCGTCTACGAAGCGCGCGGCACGGTGCTCCAGGCCGCGCTCGCGAAGGTGTCGTCGAGCGATCCCGGAGGCTCGACGGAGCGCGAGATCGTGTCGGAGCTCGCCTCGCTCTGGGACGACGAAGCGCAGGATCCCGCGCGCGCCGAGCCCTGGCTCGAGCGTGCCTACGAGCTCCAGGCCGACGACCTCGAGGCGCGCCAGCGCACCGCGCAGGCCCTCGAGCGAATTCACGTCGCGGCGGGGGCCTCGGACAAGCTGGCCGTCGACCTGCGTCGCCAGGTCGATCACGAGAACGACCCTACGGCCAAGGGGATGCTGCTCGTGCGGCTCGCGGATCTCCAGGAGGAGAAGCTCGGAGATCGCGAGGCTGCGATCGCCACGCACCGCGAGCGCGTGGAGCTCGATCCCACCAACGTCGACGCGCTGCGCGCCCTCGAGCGCCTCTACACGCAGGCCGAGCGCTGGCCCGACCTCCACGGCACGCTCGAGCAGCTCGACGCATCGTCGAACGACGATCAGGAGCGGCGCGGCTACGCCCTGCGCGCCGCGGCGCTGGCCCACACCAAGCTCGGCGATCGCGCGCGCGCCGTGAGCGCGTATGGCGACGTGCTCGCCCGCTTCGGACCTGCCCGCGACTGCCTGGAGCCGCTCGTCGAGCTGCACGAGGCCGACGCGCGCTGGCCCGAGCTGCTCGAGTCGCTCGATCAGCTGCGCGAGCTCGAGACCGACCCCTCGGCGCAGGCCGCGAACCTGTTCCGCGTCGGAGAGATCCGGCGGAACCGGCTCGGCGAGCTCGAGGCATCGGTCGAGACCTACGGTCAGGTGCTCGAGCTCGAGCCCTCGCACGCGGGCGCGACCGAGGCGCTCGTCGCGCTCACACGCTCGGACAACGCCGAGGTGCGTTTCGCGGCGGCGCGCATGCTGCGTCCTCGCTTCGAGGCGCGCGGCGCCTCGCGCGATCTCCTCGCGGTGCTCGACGTGCAGGCCAAGACCGACGATCCGACCGATCGCCTCGAGGCCCTGCGTCGCGGCTCCGAGGTCGCCGACTCGCTCGGCGACGCGGGCGGTGCCTACGAGCGTCTCTCCGCCGCCGTGCGCGCGGCGAGCAGCGAGCCCGATCTGGGCTACCTCCTCAGCGAGGCCGATCGCCTCGCGGCGGCGTCGGATCGCTGGCTCGACCATGGCGCGCTCCTCGAGGATCTCGCGCCTGAGGTCGGGGACGCCGATCTCCAGGTCGAGACGTACCGTCGCCTCGCCGTGCTGCGCCGCGACCGCCTCGAGGACGCCCCTGGCGCACGCGCCACCTACGAGAAGATCCTCGAGGTCCGCCCCGACGACGCCGACGCGATCGCCCAGCTCGAGGCCCTCACCCAGACGGCCGAGGACTGGCCGGCCCTTCTCGAGGTCGTGCGTCGCAAGACCGACTTCGCGCAGGGAAGCGAGCGCGCCGCGCTGCTCGTGCGTCAGGCCGACATCTGCGAGACGAAGCTCAACGACGTGCCCCGCGCGATCGCCGCGCTCGACGAGGTGCTCGTCGAGGCGGATCCGCCGCAGGTCTATGCGTCGCTCGAGCGCCTCTACACCGCGAGCGAGCGCTGGTCGGATCTGGTCGCGCTCTACGAGCGCATGCTCGACAAGCGCGTGGGCAATCCGGTCGACGTCCGTCACCGGCTCGGCACCCTCTACGCCGCGAAGCTCTCGGACGCGGAGGCGGCCATCGAGCAGTTCCGCGAGGCCCTCCACGCGGGGCCGCACGAGCCGAGCATCGAGGCCCTCGAGCGCCTCATGGACTCGCCGGAGCACAAGGCGGCGGCGGCCGCGGTGCTCGAGCCGATCTACCTCGCGCGGCTCCAGTGGAAGAAGGTGCAGCGCGCTCTCGAGGCGCGGCTCGAGCCCGAGCAGGACATCGACGCACGCAAGGCGCTCCAGGCGCGGCTCGGCCAGCTCCACGAGGACTATCTCGAAGACCTCGAGGGAGCGTTCGCGGCCTACGTGCGCCTGTTCCGCGAGGATCCTCGGGACGAGTCCTCGTGGGACACGCTCACGCGGCTCTCGCGCGTGCTCGACCGCCTCGACCGCCTCGCGGACACCTACCGCGAGACGCTGGCGGAGACGGGGGTCGACGACGCGGTCACCTACAAGCTCGCGATGATCACTGGCGAGCTCTACGAGACGCGCACCCCGCACCTCGACCGCGCGGTCGAGATGTACCGGCTCGCGAGCGCGTACGCGCCGATCGAGCGCGCGCCGTTCGATGCGCTCGAGCGCCTGCTCGAGAAGGGACAGCGCTGGAGCGATCTCCTCAAGGTCTACCGAGAACGCGTCGACGTGGCCGAGACGGACGACGAGCGCCTCGCGCTCCTGGCCAAGAGCGCCGAGGTCGAGCGCGATCGCAACCACGACGCGGACCGCGCCATCGCGATCTACCGCGAGATGCTCGAGACCGATCCGACGCACCCCACCGCGACGGACGCGCTCGAGTCGCTCCTCATCGCTCGCGAGCGGTGGAACGATCTCGCCGATCTCCTGCGCCTCCGCATCGATCACGCCGACGGCAGCGACGCCGAGGTGGCGCTCAAGGCGCGCCTCGGCGAGGTGCAGGCCAAGCACCTGCGCGACCTCGACGCTGCGATCGACACCTACGAGGACGTGCTGCGGACGCGGCCCGATCACCAGGCCTCGGTCGCGGCCCTCGAGGCCTTGATCGTCGAGCCGGCCCACCAGCTGCGGATCATCCGGATCCTCGAGCCGATCTACTCGATCACCGATCAGTGGAAGAAGCAGATCGCCATCCACGAGGCCGAGACGAAGCTGACGACGGAGCCGTCGGAGCAGGTGCGTCTCTTCGCCGAGATCGCGCGCCTCCACGAGGACCGTGGCCGCAACGGCGGGCTCGCGTTCGCCGCCTACTCGCGCGCGCTCGCCATCGAGCCGGGCAACGAGGAGATCCGCGGAAACGTCGACCGTCTCGCGGCGATCCTCGACGACTGGAACGGCCTCGTGAGCGCGTACGAGGCGGCCATCCGCCACACGGACGACTCCGTGGTGCAGGCCTCGCTCCTCTCGACGCTGGCGCGGGTGCACGACGAGAAGCGCGGCGATCCGCGCGCCGCGATCCAGACCTTCGAGCGCATCCTCGTCGTCGACCCCAACGACCCCAGCCCCCTCGATGCTCTCGAGGCGCTGCACACGATGGTCGGCGACTGGGGCGGCATGGTCGCGACGCTCGAGAAGAAGGTCGAGCGAGCCTACGACCCCGTGGAGCGCGGCGAGACGCTGCGCCGAGCGGGCTCGGTCGCCGAGGATCTGCTCGGGGATCCCGAGATGGCCATCGGCCTCTACAAGCGCGCGATCCAGGAGGACGATACGGACGCGATCGCGTACGAGTCGCTCGATCGCCTCTACTCCGAGGGCACCGACTTCGCGGCGCTCGGCGGCGTGCTCTCGCGACGCCTCGAGCTCGAGACGGACCCGGAGCTGCGCGCCGACGTCGCGCTTCGCCTCGGCCAGCTCGCCGACGAGCACCTGCGCGAGCCCGAGACCGCGATCCGTGCGTACCAACAGGCTCTCGCCGACCGTCCGTCGGAGGCAGCGGCGATCGGCGCGCTCGGCCGGCTCTACGAGCGGCAGGCGCAGTGGCCGGATCTCCTCGAGAACCTGCGCCTCCAGGCCGCATCGGCGGAGACGTCGGCGCAGCGCGTGGCGCTCTTGTTCCGCGCGGCCGAGGTCCTCGAGCGCGAGCTCGACGACGTGCCCGAGGCGCTCGCGACCCACCAGAACATCCTCTCCATCGATCCGCGACACGAGCCCTCGATCGCGGCGCTCCTCCGCATCTCGCGCCTCGAGGATCACCGCGAGCTCGCCTCGCAGATCGTGATGCCGTACCTCGAGGCCCAGGGCCGCTGGCAAGACGTGGCGGAGCTGGAGGAGCTCGTGGTCGCGGCCACCTCCGATCCGTTCGAGAAGCAGCAGCACCTGCGTCGTCTCGCGCAGATCCACGAGGACGGACGCGGCGACAAGGCCGCCGCGTTCGAAGCCACCCGCCGCGCGGTGGCGGAGGACGCTTCGGACAAGACGCTGGTCGACCAGCTCGAGCGCCTCGGCGCAGATCTCCAGGTGTGGGAGCAGGTCGCCGACACGCTCTCGTCGCGCGCCAGCGGTGCGACGGACGCCGACACGAGCCTCGACCTCCTCGGTCGCTTGGCTCGCATGGCCGAAGGCCAGCTCGCGGACGACGCGCGTGCGATCGACGCGCACCGTCGCCGCCTCCAGATCGTGCCCGACGACGAGACCTCGCTCGCCGCGCTCGATCGCCTCTACACCAAGGGCGCGGCGTGGAACGAGCTCGTCGACGTGCTCGAGCGTCGCGCGCAGGCCGCCGCCGGCGGCAACGCCGCGGAGCACACGGAGCTCCTCGTGCGCCTCGGTGCGCTGCGCTGGGAGCGCTTCGGCGATACCGCGGGGGCGTTCGCGGCCTTCCGCGAGGTTCTCGAGCGCGAT
>JAIBCE010000071.1 GCA_019694315.1 Sandaracinaceae bacterium | reverse complement strand
TCGCCGAGCGCTCGCGTGATTGCCTCGGTGTCGATGGTCGTTCCGGCTGCGCGCGCCTCGTCGATCATGTTGAGGCAGAGCAGCGTGGGCAGGCCCGTCTCGAGCACCTGCACCGCGAGGTAGAGGTGGCGCTCGAGCGCGCCCGCATCGGCGACGAAGAGCGCGGCGTCGGGGCCCACACCATCGCGCGGGAGGATCTCGTCGATCGCGACCTGCTCCTCGGCGGAGCGTGCCGTGAGCGAGTACGTGCCGGGCACGTCGACGAGCTCCACGCTCGTTCCCTCGAGCGCGAGGCTCGCGGTCCGGCGCTCCACGGTGATGCCCGGATAGTTGCCGGTGCGGGCGCGCGCGCCGGTGAGCGCGTTGAAGAGCGTCGTCTTTCCGGCGTTGGGGTTGCCCGCGACGACGACGCGACGAGGCGCGCTCATTCGGCGCCCTCGTGCCCCGTGCTGGCGAGGCGGATCGAGTGCGCGTCGTAGTGGCGGATCGAGAGGCTCGCGCCTCGCACCTCGAGCTCGATCGGATCACCCAGCGGCGCGATGCGCACCACACGGATCCGCGTGCCTCGCAGGACGCCGAGCTCGAGCAAGCGGCGTCGGAGCGCGCCGCCGCCGACGATGCGATCGACCGTCCCGATCTCGCCGACGCGGAGGTCGGCCGCGGTGCGGCCCGGGGCGGGAGCGGTGGTCATGGGCGCTTGATAACGGTTCTCAACGCAACCGCAACACCTTTGTGCAGCGAGCAGAAGCCCGCGATGCGCGGACGCACAGTCTCGGTGTGTCTCGTGCGGCGCGGTCGATGTCGTTCTCTTCTCGCTCGCTCGCCACCGCTCAGCTCGTGCGCTCGAAGCAGCCGTCGCGGATCTCGAGCTTGGCGCGGAGGAGGCGGCTCGCTTCGACGAAGCGGCCCGTGACGGCGTCGTGGTAGCCGCTCACCTCGGGCAGCTCCGGATCGTGGCCTCGATAGAACGCGTTCTGTCGCGCCATCGCGAGCTCGCGCACGTACTTGCCCACCATCGACGCGAGCGCGACCGGGAGCGAGCTCGCGTCGGCATCGACCTCGACCGTGACGTCGCCCAGATCCTCCACGTAGTACGACGCCCGCGTGCGCGCCTCCTCGATCGTCGTGGTGCGCGCGGCATCGAGGTGGAGAAAGCGCTGCGGATAGCGACGGATGCCCCCGACCATGCCGCACACGGCCCGCAGCTCCCGGCCGGTCGCGCCGCGCACGTCGAGGAGCAGCCGCTCGAAGAGCTCGAGGTCCACGTCGAGCTTGCTCCCGCGCCGAGCGACGGCGGCGTTGTAGGTGTGCGCGCAGAGGATGGCCGAGCGCACGCGCACGACCTGCGTGCGACCGCGTGCATCGCCCAGAGAGGCGAGGATCTCTCGACCCTGCGCGAGCTCGCCGCCGAACGCAGGCACGGAGTGCGAGCTCCAGCACTGGGCGCGCGTCGTCGAGGGGCAGGGCGCTCGCAGCGTGTCGAGCCCGTCGAGCGAGATCGCAGCGAGCACGTCGTCGGCGTGCTCGGGCGTGCGTCCGAGGGACTGCGCAGCGATCGCGAGCGCGAGCCCCTCGGCGTGCGCCATCGAGCCGAAGCCGGAGCTCACCTTGCTGTCGGCGATGCCGAGCGAGGCGCCCAGCTTGCTCGCGCTCGCATCCTTGCGGCTCGTCTCGAGGGCGCAGGCCGTGGCCACGAGCGGGCCGAGGCGTGGTCCGAGGCCGTTCTCGTCGACGCCCACCCAGAGCGGAGGCTCGGTGCGCTCCGGGCGTGCGGGGCCGAGCATCGAGAGTTGTTGGGGATCGTGGCTCGCGCGCTTGCGCGGTCGCTTCGTGGTCGAGGGGCGTGCGTTCATCCGAGGTCGTCGCAGCGTGCGGCTGCGGCGAGGGAGAATACGCGCGGCACGACGCCAGGGGTGCTCGACCAGAGCCAGAGCGAGATCTCGAGGTAGCGGCCCGCTGGCACCGGACCGGGCGCGCTCGTGAGCGACACGGCCCCTGCGCTCGTGTCGAACGGGCCGATCCAGCTCGCGCTCTCGAGCGCAGCGAGGGTCTCTGCCGAGCGCACGCGCACCGCGAGGCGGGTGTCTGCGGGCACGTCGGCGTCGACGGAGAGCGAGGTCCACACCGCCTCGTTGCAGCCCTCGACGGTCACGCGGTGCACCCCCGCCGCGCCGAGGATCCCGTTCAGGCCGAAGCCCGTGAAGTCCGAGTAGGTGTAGGGGCCCATGCCGGTGGGGAAGTGATCGATCGTGCCCGTCGTGCGATCGAGGCGGTAGGCCATGCTGACGTCCTGCGCGATGCCCCAGATGCGGCCGTCGAAGGCCACGCCCACGCCCACGACGTCGCTGGCGCCCGCGAGGTCGTGCGTGCCCACGAGCGAGAGATCCGCGACGGCGAGCTCGTAGAGCGCGCCCTCGGTGCCGTTCGGCCCAGCGACCCAGATGCGGTCCGCGCTCGCGGAGATGCCGCGCAACATGGCGACGGGGCCGAGGCCGACGGTCGGATCGGGGATCGAGATGCTGCGCGACCACGAGCCGTCCGACGTGTCGTACGCGATCACCCCGCGCCAGCGCGCCTCGGTGGCGGCGAGGATCACGCGGCCCAGGCCGTCCACGGAGATGCCGTAGGTCCTCAGCTGGCTGCTGCCGGGCAGCGGCACCTGCTCCACCTCGTACGTGAAGGGATCCACGGCGACGATCGAGCGGTAGCCCGCGGGGCCCGAGGTCAGCCAGATGCGGCCACCAGGACCGGCCACCGCGCCGTAGGGCGAGAGGCCGATCGGAACGCTCGCGATCTCGTGTCCGTCGAGCTGCGAGAGCACGACCACACGCTCCTCGTTGAAGAGACCGACCCACACGTCGCCGACCTCGCCATCGGGGCCAGCGAGCCCGATCGCGAGCGCGCGCGCGACCGCGTTCTCACCTCCGACGAGCACGTTCCAGAGCACACACTCGTCGTCGGGGAGGAGCTCGCCGGCCGTCGGATCGGAGTCGATGACGCCATCGTCGTCGAGATCCATCGACGTCTCGATCATGCCGTCGAGATCACGGTCGACGCAGCGCGAGAGCTCGCCCGCGATCTTCGACACGGAGGCCTGGTGGCCGAACGCGCGGTTGGCGACGTAGGCGTCGAGGCGCTGATCGAGGGCCGTGCGTGACGGGGCGTTGAGCGAGCCGGCGACGAGCCCGGAGTCCGGGAGGATCGACGGATATCGCCCTGTCTCGCGCCCGGTCATCGGATCCAGGCGCGACACGGTGCCCTCCCCGGAATTCGCGATCCAGAGAGCTGGCTGCACGATGTCGACGCGCGGTGGATCGAGCGTCAGCGCGCCGTCGTCGGTGACGATCACGCCGCTCGATCCGGCGCCGAGCATCCAGCCGCCGGTCCCCGGGAGCGTGTAGCTCTGACAGTCGGCACCTTCGTCGACGAGGCCATCGCAGTCCTGGTCGAGGCCGTCGCAGAGCTCCACCTCGCCGGTGTCGTCGACCACGCCGTTGCAGTCGTCGTCGACGCCGTTGCACACCTCGACGATGAGCTCGCACGGGCCCGCGTCGCGGCGACCGTGCGTCGGAGGCGGGGGAGGCGGCGCGCCCTCGCAGCCCGTGTCGGCGACGATGCACGCGAGCACGAAACACGAGAGGACTCGACGCGCCTCCATGTCGTGAGGATAGCAAAGCGCCCCGCGCGCGGGCCCCGCGCGGAGTGTGTCGTCATGTTTCGGCTCGGCGCTCACGCGAGCCGAGGCCAGCTCGGGGCTCAGCCGTCGAGGTTCGTCTTGAAGAACGCGGTGATCATTCCCCACGCCTCTCGCGCGGCCTCGGCGTCGTAGCTCGGGCGCTCGTTGCAGAAGAAGCCGTGGTCGGCGTGGCCGACGTTGATCTCCGTGAAGCGCTTGTTCGCCGCCTCGAGCGCATCGGCGATGCTCCGACGCTGCTCCTTCGTGATGAACCCGTCGCGGCCACCCCAGAAGAGCATGAGCGGCCCGTTCTGCTTCTCTGCGAGCTCCGGGTGGCTGGCGATGCCGCCGCCGTAGAACGACACCGCGCAGCGCGTCGGAAGGATCGCGTTCGCGAGGAACGCGAGCCGACCCCCCATGCAGAAGCCGCAGACGGCCACCCGCGGATCGTTGGTGCTCGGCTCGAGCAGCTTCACGAGGTGATCGTGCGTGGCACGCAGATCGGCCTCGACACCCTCCGAGGTGAGCTTGGCCGCGTGCTCGCGCCCCGAGCGATCCGTGTACGGCGGCTCGAAGCGCGGCTGGCCCACATCGAGCGTGGAGCGGTGGAAGATGTCGGGCGCGGCCGCCGTGTAGCCGAGGCGCGCGAAGCGATCACAGACGTCGCGGATGTGGCCGTTCACGCCCCAGATCTCCTGGAGCACGATCACCGCCGCGTGGTGGTCGCCCGCGTCCGCAGGACGCGCGAGGAACACGTCGATCGAGCTCCCGTCCGAGACCGGGACGGTGACCCACTCGTGCGAGATCGCGGTCATGGTCGCTCTCCCTCACTCGCCGTACGGGATCCAGATGTTCTTCACCTGCGTGGCCTCGCGGAGGAACTCGCGCCCCTCGCCCTCGCGTCCGTCGAACCAGTTGCGCTCGCGCCCCCCCTTCGAGGAAGGCAGCGTCGCGAAGGTGCGCTTCATGTTGCCTGCCGAGAGCTTCTCGACCTGCGCAGTGAGCGCCTCGGGGCCGTGGTACCAGATGCTGTCGATGCCGTCGTGGCCCGCGAGCACGGGCGTGAGCTCGGCGCGCGTGCCCGTGACGATGTTCACGACGCCACCGGGCACGTCGCTCGTGTCGAGCACCTGGTAGAGATCGGTCGCCGCGAGCGGCCACTTCTCGCTCGGCACGACCACCACCGTGTTGCCCATCGCGATCGCCGGCGCCACGAGCGAGACGAGCTGGAGCAGCGGCGCAGCGTCGCCGGTGACGATGCCGATCGTGCCGAGGGGCTCGTTCATCGCGACGGTCACGTTGCGGTGCGGCGTCGCGTGCACGAGGCCGTCGTACTTGTCGGCCCACGCGGCGTACGTGAAGAGGCGCTCGATCGCCAGCTCGACCTCGAGCTGACTGCGCGAGCGATGGCCCGTCATCTTCGCGATGCGTGCCGCGAGCTCGGCCTGTCGCGCGGAGAGGTTCTCCGCGAGGTAGTAGAGGACCTGCGCGCGGAGGTGCGCCGTCTGCCGCGCCCAGCCGCTCGCCGCGTGCGCGGCCTCGACCGCGTTGCGGATGTCCTTGCGGTTTCCGAGGCCCACCTGACCGAGGAGCGAGCCGTCCGCGCCGTGCACGGGCTGCGAGTAGCCACCGTCGGGGCGCGCCTGCTTGCCGCCGATGTAGAGCTTGGCGGTGCGATCGATCGAGGGCAGTCCGAGACCCGTGCCTCCGAAGCCCGACGCGTGCTCCTCGGCGGCGAGGCCCGGCGTGCTCGCGACGAGCGGCTCCTCGATGGTGCCGTGCGCCTCGGCCATCCAGCGCGGGCGCACGTACTCGAAGAGGCCTTCCTTGCCGCCCTCGCGGCCGTAGCCGCTCTCGCGATAGCCGCCGAAGCCCGCGGCCGCATCGAACACGTTCGTGCAGTTCACCCACACGGTGCCGGCCTTGATCTTCGGGGCGATGTCGAGCGCGAGGTTGATGCTCTCGGTCCACACGCTCGAGGCGAGGCCGAACGCCGTGTTGTTCGCGAGCGCCACCGACTCCTCGGGCGTGCGGAACGTCATGAAGACCACGACGGGCCCGAAGATCTCGACCTGCACCACGGTGCTCGAGGGCTGCACCTCGCTGAGGATCGTCGGCGGATAGAACCACCCGGTGCTCGGGCACGACCACGACGGCTGCCAGCGCTTGGCGCCCTCCTTCTCGCCCTGCGAGACGAGGCCCGCGATGCGATCGCGCTGCACGTCGTCGACGATCGAGCCCACGTCGATCGCCTTGTCGAGCGGGTCGCCCATGCGGAGCGTCTCCATGCGCGCGCGGAGCTTCGCGAGGAGGCGATCGGCGATGCTCTCCTGTGCGAGGATGCGAGAGCCGGCGCAGCACACCTGGCCCTGGTTGAACCAGATCGCGTCCACCACGCCCTCGACGACGCTGTCGAGATCCGCGTCCTCGAAGACGATGAACGGCGACTTGCCGCCGAGCTCGAGCGAGAGCTTCTTGCCGCTGCCGGCGGTGGCCTCGCGGATGATCCGGCCGACCTCGGTGGAGCCGGTGAACGCCACCTTGGCGACGCCCGCGTGCTTGGTGATCGCGGCGCCCGTGCGGCCGTCGCCGGTGACGATGTTCACGACGCCCGGCGGCAGGCCCACCTCCTGGCAGATCTCCCCGAAGAAGAGGGCGGTGAGGGGCGTGAGCTCGGCCGGCTTGAGCACGAGCGTGTTCCCCATCGCGAGCGCGGGCGCGATCTTCCACGCCAGCATCAACATGGGGAAGTTCCACGGGATGATCTGGCCCACGACGCCGTGCGGCACGTGATCGGGCAGCTCCTTCTCCATGAGCTGAGCCCAGCCCGCGTGGTGGTAGAAGTGGCGCGCTGCGAGCGGCACGTCGATGTCGCGCGACTCGCGGATCGGCTTGCCGTTGTCGAGCGTCTCGAGCACCGAGAAGAGGCGCGAGTGCTTCTGGATCGCGCGCGCGATCGCGTAGAGGAAGCGCGCGCGGCCGTGGGCGCCGAGCGACTGCCAGCCGGGCAGCGCGCGCGTGGCGGCCTTCACGGCCGCGTCGACGTCGGCCTCGGTGCCCTGGGTGATGTCGGCGAGCTTCTGTTTGCGGCCCGGGTTCACCGTGGCGAAGTGCTCGGTGCCCGGCACCCACTTGCCGTCGATCAGCTGACCGAAGCGGCGCTGGTGCTTGTCGAGCCACTCGTTCGCGGCGGTGTCGCTCTCGGGCGCGGGGCCGTACTCCATGGTGTCGAAGATCCGGTTGATGAGGTCTTGCTTGACCGTGCTCTTGTTCGAACCGTCCATGTGCTTGCCTATCGATTCAGTGGTGACGTGCGCCGGCGTTGGAAGGGTGGTTCGCAGCTGGCAAGTGGGGGTGGGGCCCCACGCGCAGCGACGCGCAGCGAAGCGGCGCGCGGCGGCCGGGTCTGGGGCGGAGCCCCAGGTGAATGACGCGGTCTTGCTTGACCGTGCTCTTGTTGGAACCGTCCATGTTCGTCTCTCTCGGATTCACGCCATGGGCTGGCGGTGGAACGCGGCGTAGCGACCGGTGACGTGGAACTCGAGCTGTCGCTCGATGTCGGCGACGAGCGCGCTCGCGCCGAAGCGGAAGAGGTCGGGCTCGAGCCACTCGCGGCCGAGCTCGTCCTTCATCAAGTACATGTACTCGAGGGCCTGCTTGGCGGTGCGGATGCCGCCTGCGGGCTTGTAGCCGACCTTGTAGCCCGTGCGCGCGCCGTACTCGCGGATCGCACGGATCATGACGAGCGTGAACGGCAACGTCGCATTGACGCTCTCCTTGCCCGTCGAGGTCTTGATGAAGTCGGCGCCGGCCATCATCGAGACCCAGCTGGCCTTGGCCACGTTGCGCAGCGTGCCGAGCTCGCCCGTGGCGAGGATCGCCTTCATGTGCGCGGCGCCGCAGGCCTCGCGCATCGCGCGGACCTCGTCGTAGAGCGACTGCCAGTCGTTCGTGAGCACGTGCGCGCGGTGGATGACGATGTCGATCTCCTTGGCGCCATCGGCCACCGATCGACGGATCTCTTCGAGGCGCGTGTCGAGCGGCACGAGGCCCGCGGGGAAGCCGGTGGAGACGGCCGCCACGGGGATGTTGGTGCCCGCGAGCTCCTGCACCGCCGTCTTCACGAGGTCGTGATAGACGCAGACCGCGCCCGTCGTGATGTTGCGATGCGAGACGCCGAGCGCCTCCACGATGTCGTCGCGGATCGGGCGGCGGGCCTTGGCGCAGAGGCGCTTCACGTTGCCGGGCGTGTCGTCGCCCGCGAGCGTCGTGAGATCGATGAGCGTCATCGCCTTGAGGAGCCAGGCGAGCTGCCACTCCTTCTTCACGGTGCGGCGCGTGCCGATGGTCGCGGCGCGCCGCTCGACGGCGCTCTTGTTGATGTGGATGTCCTCGACCCAGCCGAGGTTCAGGGCGGTTCCGGGGTTGCGCTCGTGCGACATGAGGGCGCGGATCTTCGCACGGAGCGCGTTGGCGCCCAAGAGGTTCGGTGGGCGCCCGAGAGGCTCGGAGCGTGCGATCGCAACGGCCTGCGCCGCGTCAGGGCGCGTCGAGCATCATCGGCGCCATCATCACGGGAGGTGGTCCCGCAAGCGCCGCCTCCGCGACGCCGATGCAGACCGCCTGCGCCGCGAGGCCCACGAGGCCGCCGAGCAGGAGGCCGAGCTCGAGGGGCATCTCGGTCGCCGCCGCGACCAGGCCCATGAGCAGCATCGCGATGGGAGGAGTCCACATGAGGAAGTTGGCCTCGACGCCGACGCGTGGGTCGTGCGTGAGCTCCGTGTGACGCAGGGCGGCGTAGGTGCTCGTCCCCGCGGCGAGTACCACGCCGCCGAGCACCGCGCCGAGTCCTCCCTCGCCGCTCGCAGCGACGTCGAGCGCGCCGCCGATCAGCGACCCCTCGAGGAGACCGTGGAGTCCGGTCGTGAGCACGAGCGAGCCATCGGCGTCCCAGCCAGCGGCGCCCCCGACGCCAGCGATCGAGGGTGGCACCGCGAGGATGATCGCGGCGCCCACCAGCAACGTGAGCATGAACGTGCCGACGTCGTTCGCGAGACCCGGGACGAAGAGCGCACAGAGGGGCAACACCGCGAGGCAGAGGAAGCCCTCGGCGAGGCTCCCGCCGTTGGCGAGGGCGAGGGCGATGCCGATCGGGGCGCCGACCGCGACGATGCCCTCGAGAGAGCCGAGATAGAGCGCGGCGCCGTTGGCAGCCTGGAGAGGTTGTTCTTGCGCCTGCGCCGGCGCCGGCGCGCCGAGGTACGACGCTCCGATCACACACGCGGCCAGGCACCACGCGAGCCCATTCGTCGACGTCTTCATCTCGTGTCCCTCGCGTCGGATCGGAGCACGCGGAGTCGTCCCGCGTCGAGGGCCACGCGCAGCGTGCCGCCGCGGGCGCCGGGCTCGGCAGCGAGCACCGCGCCGATGGGTGCCACGACCTCCTCCTCGATCACGCGGTGGAGCGCGCGCGCCCCCTTGCCGGGCTGGTAGCCGCGCGTCGCCAGGTGCTCACGCGCGTCGTCGTCGACCTCGAGCGTGATGCCGCGGAGCGCGAGGCCAGTGCGCGCGCGGACGCCGTCGATGGCGAGATCCACCACGCGTCGGACGTCCTCGCGCGAGAGCTCTCGGAACGGCACCACGTGATCGATCCGCGCGACGAGCTCGGGGCGGAAGTGATCGCGCACGCGTCGCGCATACGCAGGGCTCTGATCGGCGTCGAAGCCCACGCGCGCCCCTTCGCCCGCCCCGAGGTTCGACGTCATCACGATCACCGCGCCTCGGAAGTCGACGTCGCGCCCGTTCGCGTCGGTCATGCGACCTTCGCCGAGGATGCCGAGGAGGAGATCGAAGATCTCCGGGTGGGCCTTCTCGATCTCGTCGAAGAGCACGAGCGTGAACGGCTGCTCGCGGACGCGTGCTGCGAGGCTGCTCGCCGCTGCGCCCGCCTCGAGCAGGCGCGCGGTGGAGCCCGGGAGCTGGTGCTCGCTCATGTCGAGCCGGACCATCCGCTTGTCGCTGCCGAGCATGACGCGCGCGAGCTGCTTGGCGAGCTCCGTCTTGCCCACGCCCGTCGGCCCCGCGAAGAGGAGAACCCCGAGCGGACGGCTCGGATCGGCCAGCCCCGCCTTGAAGCGCGTGAGCACCGTCGCCGCCGTGAGGCACGCCTCGTCTTGACCCACGACGCGCGCCGAGAGAGCGCGCGAGAAGTCGGCGCGGCTCCGCGTGAGATCGTCCGACACGAGATCCAGCGGAAGGCCCGTGTGCGTGGCGACCTCCTGGCTCACGTCGGCCGGCAGGAGCAGCCGTGGCCTCGCCTGATCGGGATCGGGCACGAGGGCCTCGAGGAAGCGAAACCCCTTGCCCGGAAAAGCGCCCGTGCGAACGAGGGTCGCGAGGTGTGTCGCGAGCCGACGGTAGCCGTCCGGATGGATGCGGACCTCCGGCGCGCGACGCTCCTGAAACGTGCGCAAGAGCGTCGGGATCTCCGAGAGCGGCGGCTCGCTCGTGCGCACGACGTGGAGCTGCGCGCACAGATCGGGGTGGGTTCGCTGCGCGCGCTCCCACTCTCGCTCGTCGCACTCCGCGAGCAGGCGCAGCGTCCCTGCGCGCACGCCCGACACGAAGAAGTCCGCGATCGCGCTCCCGCCGGGCTGGAGGCGCGTGATGCCCGTGAGGCGATCCACATAGAGCCAGTCGGTCTCTCCCGCGAGCTCCGCGACGATCGCGAGCACGCGCTCCTCCCACTGCCCGAGGAAGGCCATGCCGCTCACGATGCGCTCGGCGGAGGTGGCCCAGAGGCGCGGCCGGGTCACCGCATCGCGCGAGCCCGAGCCTGCCTGGCTCAGGTGACGTGCGAGCTTGCGGACCCACGCGGTCTTGCCCGTGCCCGAAGGGCCCACGAGCACGATGGAGCGTGGCGGGCGCGCGCTCACGAGCGCCACGTGCTCTGGGTCGAGCTCGCCCACCGTGGCGGCCAGCTTGCGACGCTTGGCCCGCATCACCCACTCCTCGGCGATCTTCGAGAGCTCGCGATAGCCCTGCGCGTCGAGCTCCTCGGCGGTGGGCGGCACCGACTGTCGGCTCACCCACGACGGGGTTCGCGCGAGCACCGACTCGCTCTTTCCGCGCCGGAACGCGAAGAGGCCGTGGCTGTGCTGGCCGAGGAGCTCGCTCCCGATCAGCTGACGAACGAGGGGCGCGGCGGAGCGCGGTGTCTCGCACACGAACCACCAGCCGAAGCGGGGCAACATCACCCGATAGCCCCCACGCGGCAGCGGCACGAGCGCATAGCCGAGCCGCATCGGGAGCGTGCGCGCGCCGATCACGGGCGTCTTGTCGACGGTTCGCAGCGGGTGCACGTCGAGCTCGACGTCGTGGAACGTGACGTCGCTCTCGAAGAGGTAGTCCTCGAGCTGCTCGTGCCCCTCGAGCACGCGCGCGCGCAGCGTGTCTTCGACGAAGCGGCACGCTTCCTCGAGATCGTGGGCGAACGCGCTGGGCGGTGGCGGGGCGAGGAAGCGATCGCGGAGCCGCATCAGGTGCACGGTGACGTGACCTTCCTCGTGTCGGACGACGTAGACGCGAAGCGAGGGCTTCTGGCTCATGCGTCCTCCTCGTCGAGCACGGTGTCGTCGGTCAGGCGCAGCGCCCAGCGCTCTCGTGCGAGCTCGAGCGCGCCGGCGAGATCACGGACGCGTCCGGAGGTCGCGTCGCCCATGCGGTGATCTTCGATCGTCGCCTCGAAGCGATCGGCACCCGTGCGCGCGAGGACGATGCTCCGCACGAGGGGCAGGAGTGGGTCGGGGTTGCGGGCGCCCTCGTCGCCACGCTCGATCGCAGCGAGAAACGCGCGACGCGCCAGGTCTCGGCGCTCGAAGACCTCGGTGGGGCGCGAGGCGAGGTCCGCGAGGACGTGGACGGAGACGAGCTCGGGCGGACCATCGTCGGCGGCGAGGAGCTGCGTGCCGTGCTCGGCCTCGAGCTCGGCGCGGATGCCGATGCCAGCGAGCCGGAGCACGATCTCGTCGATCGGCGCGCGCAGCGCAGCCTCGAGCTCGCTCGGGTCGCGCTCGCGCACCTCGCTGCCGACCCGGGTCACGAAGCTCACGAGGGTCGCGTGAGAGGGGCAGAGCGCGATGGCGAGCGCCTCCATCCGTGCGCCCGTGCGAACGCCGGGCCGCGACACGAGGACGTCGGCGACGTGTGCGCGGGGCTCCTCGAGGTCCGCGAGCGCGCGCCGGAAGAGGAGGGCGCGCGCGATGTGCGCACGCAGCGCACGCGGTGTGAGCTCGGGGCCGCGCTCGCGTCCGCCCCGCGAGAGGTGGAGCTGCGGACGTAGCTCGCGCCGCGAGAACGTGCGTCCCTTCTGCACGGTCTGCTCGCGCTCGAAGTCCTCTTCGTAGAGCTCGCGCGCGAGGTCGGACTCGTCCGCGGTCAGGCGCGCGTGGTGCTCGCGGAAGAGCTCGAGCTCTCCCCGCGCGGCCTCGAGCGAGAAGGCCGCGCGAGGCTCGCGGGAAGCCACGGCCGACTGGGCGGCACGCAGCCGCGCCGCGACGTCGGCGGTCTCGTCCAGGAGCGGGGCCGCGACGCGCTCCGCGATCGAGGTGAGCTCGTCCATGCCCAGATCCGAGGGCAACTCGAGGCTGCGCACGGGGCTGAGGGCTGCCTCGCGCAGGGCCTCCGCGTGCACCGCGAGGCGCGGCGACGTGGAGGAGTGCTCTCGCACGTGCAGCGTGAGACGCCGCTGCTCGGCCTGGCCGCTCCGCGCGATCTCGTCGGCGAGGAGGGCCGCGATCTCGCGCTCGAGCCAGCGCTTCACCGAGCGAGCGCCGCCCGCGGGATCGAACGCGCTTCGCAGGGCGTGGTCCACGACGTGATCGGTCACCTCGACGGCGATGCGTCGCTCGGTCAGCCCACGCCGCGCGAAGAGGAGGCCGAGCTCGCGCGTCACGATCGCCCTCGCCATCGCGGCGTCGAGCGGTCGGAACGGCACGATGCGGTCGATGCGGTGGAAGAGCTCGGGGGGGAAGAAGTCGCGGACCGCGCGGGCGATGTCGGTGAGCGCGCTCTCGCTCTCGGTGCCCGTGGCGAAGCCGGCGCGGGGCCGAGGACGCGCGCCGAGGTTCGAGGTCATCACGATCACGGTGCTCGTGAAGTCCGCAGTCGAGCCCGTGGGATCGGTCAGACGACCCTCGTCGAAGAGCTGGAGCAAGAGATGGAGCGCGCTCCGGTGCGCCTTTTCGATCTCGTCGAGCAAGACCACGGCGAAGGGCTGCTCTCTCACGCGCGCCACGAGGCTGGCCTCGCCCGGGGCGCCCGATCCGAGCAGTCGCGAGGCCGCATCGGGTCCCGAGAGCTCGGCCATGTCGAAGCGGTGCAGGCGCGTCGCGTCCCCGAAGACGTTCGTCGCGATCCACTTCGCCGTCTCGGTCTTTCCGGTGCCGGTGGGGCCGGTGAACAGGTAGACGGCGCGAGGGCGGCGGGGGTCGGTGAGGCGCGTCTTGAGGCGCACCACGAGATCGAGCACGGCACGCGTGGCCTCCGGCTGTCCGACGACCTCGCGCTCGAAGCGCGCCGACAGGGCCTGCTCCGAGAGCGCGCGGCCATCGAGGAGCGACACCGGCATGCCCGTGCGCTCCTCGAGCACCTCGAGCACGAGCGCGGAGGCGTCGGGCAGCTCGTCGTTGGCCGCGGGCTGCGTCGCCCGCGCCTCGCGCTGCGCGATGGCCCGGGTCGCGAGGCGATCGAGGATCGTCATCGACTTGCCCGGGTTCGCGACGCCGGCGAAGAGTGAGCGAGTCTGGAGCGCGATCGCGGGGATCGAGAGCGGATCGATCTCCACGTGGACGCGGCGTCCATCGGCGGCGGCGAAGGCGCCGGACTGTCGCTCCACGAGGCGTGCGCGATGGAGCAGCATCGCGTGGGTCTCGCCTGCCTCCGCGGGAGTCAGCGTGAGCCGCGGCAGGAGCTCGGCGAGCCGCGGCGCTTCGTCGGCGAGGCGCTGCCAGCCCTCGGGCGTGCACTCGCCCCAGAGCACCACCTCGCCCCGCGACACGGGGCCCTCGAGGAGGTCGGCAAGCGCGCGGTCGCTCTCACGCGAACGGCCCGTGGTCCCGAGGAGCGCGAGATCCGTGAAGCAGAGGGCGGCACGGTGTGCTCGGGCCTCGTCGAGCACGCGGAGGAGCCGCTTCTCCCACTCGCCGAGACGCGACATGCCCGCGATGAGGCGTCGTGCGGAGAGCTCCCACACGTGCGAGACGAGATCGAGGTTGTTGTGCACCTCGAAGCCGTCGTGCCGCAGGAGCGCGGCCGTCGTGCGACGGATCACCATGCTGCGGCCGGAGCCCGACGGCCCCACCACGGCGAACGACCGCGCGCTCGGCGGAGGGTGATGCGCGCGTCGCGCGATCCGTGCGTCGACCGACGCGCCGAGCGCGAGCGACTGCGCGCTGCGATCGATCTCGGGACGCGCGATGCCGAGCTGCGAGTCGTCGCGCGCGATCTCGCGAGTGAGGTCGATCCCCAGCTTCGGCAGCTCGACCAGCGCGACGCGTCCTTCCGCGCTCGGGTGCTCCTCGCGCTGCGCTCTGGCCCACCACTGGCCGATCGTGCACGCCTGCTCGTCGAAGACCACGACGCGGATCTTCTCGTTTCCTTGCTTCGCGAGGCTCTCGAGGTCCTCGTTCGTCACGTCGGCCCACGCTCGCGAGAGCACCCCGCGCATCCAGTCGGCGAGCACGAAACCTGCGCGCACCGGCGTCACGAAGCGCTCGGTCGGACGGAACGGATGGTGATACGCATGGACCGCGAGATCGTGATGCGCGCGACGCGTCTCGAGGACGAGCGGAAACACGCGAGAGACGTTGCGTCGACCGAGCTCGCCACGGAGCGAGAGCTCCACCCGCATCTCCTGGAGGAACACGCTGTGGGGACGCTGCAGGAGCGCGCGCTCGGCAGGCGGGAGACGTCGCGCGAGCTGGCGAGCCGCGTCGAGGAAGAGCTTCTCGACCTTCGCGTGGCTGCTCGCGCGCGACGTGATCGGCTCACGGAACGTCGTGCCCACGCTCGTCCACGTCACGACTCCGTCGTGATGGCGCTCGAAGACGGGGATGCGGAATTCCATCAGAGCCCCTCCGAGCGGGCTTGCGCCGCGAGGGCCAGTCGCGGCAGCGCCGTCGTCCAGCGTCGTCCCTCGAACGTGTAGAGCTCCCCATCTCCAGGGATCCAAGCGCGCCCGGCGTCGAGATCGATCTCGAGGGCGGGGGTCGTCGGCACCGCGGTGAGCACGGGCAGCTTGGTCTCGTTCAGCGCCGGGCCGTCGCTGGCCTCTGCGACGATGACGCCGAAGCGCTGCGCCTCGTGGGTGATGCGCACGAGGCCCATGAAGTGTCCGAGCGACAGGTACGCGTCGCGCCCCTCGAGCGAGAGGTACACGTCGTGGAAGCGGGTGCTCGAGCGCAGGATGGCGCGCGCTTCGTCGTGCGTGCGCGACGGTCCCCACGCTCGCGTGCTCGGCCAGTCGGCCACCGCGGCGCCGAAGCCCGCCGGGAAGTGCGTGCGCACCGACAGCTGCAGGCCTTCGGTCGGCCCGAGCAGCGGGACGAGGAAGAGGTCGAGCCCCTGCCGCTTGCCGCCGATCGCCGTGACGGTCAGCTCGTGCTCGTCCGAGGAGATCCACGACGCGACGACCTCGTAGAGCGCGAGCTCGAGCGCGCTCGCGATCCGCTCGGCCTCGACCGCGACGGGGGTGACGTCCTCCTCCGCGACGTAGGTGGCGAGCCCGAGATCCTCGGCATCTTCGAGCTCGCGGCTCAAGGCCTCCACCCGATCGAGCCGCGGGGCGATCCAGCCCAGGCGCTGCTCGAGGGCCGCGAGCTCCTGGGGCGTCGCGCGTCGCTGCCCCGCGCGCGCCAGCTCCGAGACGAGCCGTGTCCGCTCGGTCTTGCACGCCTGGACGCTCGCCATCTGACCCCAGCGATGGAGCCGTCGCCTCGAGGATGTGACGCGATCGAGCGCCGTGCGGAGGTGCGCGCGCTGCCGGCCACGCTGCCCTCGCACGTCGAAGACGAGGCCGCGCTGCACCACCCGGACCCCGGTGCTGCGATCCTCGGGTTCGGCGATCGCGGCGGTGAGGCTGGCGCGCTCCACGTCCGGGCCCAGGCGCGCCAGCAGACGTGCGGCACCGACGACGACGCGGTCCTCGATCTCGCGTCGGAGCGCGCGCGCGCCGCCGTCCCGTGAGATCGCCGCTCGCGCGATGCTCGTCAGCGTCGTGTCGTCCATCGTCAGGCTGTGTCGGGGATCGGCCAGGCCAGGGCGGCGCGTGACGGCGCTCTGGAAGAGGCGCGCGATCTGCAGCGCCTCGTCGTCGGCGAGCGAGCGGAACGGAACGATGCGGTCGATGCGGTTGAGGAGCTCGGGCCGGAAGTGCTCGCGGACAGCCCGTACATAGGTCTCTCCTCGCGCGCGCGGCTCGGGGTCGAAGCCGAGACCCGGTCGATCGTCGCGGGCACCCAGGTTCGAGGTCATGACCACGATCGTGTTCTGGAAGTACGCGGTCTTGCCGCGCGCATCCGTGAGGCGACCCTCGCCGAGCACTTGAAGCAGGAGATCGAACACGCTCGGATGCGCCTTCTCGATCTCGTCGAGCAAGAGCACCGAGAACGGTCGCTCGCGCGCGCGCCGCGTGAGGAGGCCATCCTCGCGATCCACGCCGCGGATCAGGCGATCGCTGGCCCACGGATCCATGAACTCGCTCATGTCGAAGCGCGCGAGCGCCTCCGCCGAGCCGAACAGGTAGCCCGCCAGCGCCTTCGCGAGCTCGGTCTTGCCCGTGCCGGTGGGCCCCGCGAAGAGGAACGTCGCGATGGGCTTGTGCGGCGCCGAGAGCCCCGCCTTCACCACGCCGAGCGTGGCGGCCACGGCCTCGACGGCCTCGTCCTGGCCGATCACGCGCCGCCGGATCGCCTGGGCGATCTCGTCGGGCGGGAGCGCCACGTCCTCGCGCAGGAGCGCGGCCGGAAGGCCCAGGCGCTCCGCGATCGCCCGCACGATCTCGGCGCGGCCGATCGCAGGGACCGAGCCGTCTTCGCGCCGGGGCACCTCGAGCGCGTCGCGGAGCGCGTGTGCAGTCCGGAGCGCTTCTCCGGGCAGCGCGCGGTACGGCTGGTAGCGCTCGACCAGCGCGACGAGCGAGCGGATCGCGTCGCTCTCGAGCGTTCGCTTGGGCGTGGCGGTGGGCGCCGTGGCCACCGGTGCAGCGCTGGGTCCGAGCGTCTCCTCCAGCACCCGCACGGTCTCGGCCGCATCGAGCGGAGGCACGCGCACGGGCAGGAGCGTGCTCGCGAGCCCGCGGTGACGCGCCTCGAACGCGTCGAGCTCGCTGTCCCGGATCTCTCCGACGAAGCGCACCTTGCGCGCCTCGAGGAAGGGCGCGAAGGCGCTCGCGAGGTCGATCGGGCTGCCTGCGCGCTCGAGCGCGAGACCGCCGAGATCCTCCACGTAGAGAACCGCGTCGAGCACCTCCGCGGCGCGAAAGGTCTCCTCCACCTGCGTCTGCCACTCTCCGAAGCCGCCGCTTCCTGCGAGGAATCGCGCCAACGGCACCGCGAAGGCAGGCCGGCCGAGCTTGCCGAGCACGTGCTCGACGAGCGAGCTCTTGCCCGCGAGCTCGGGCCCGCGCACGAGCACCGCGAGGCGCTCCTCCGAGCCGAGCAACGCTTCGAGCTGCGCCACCAGCTCGTCGCGACGCGCGGGGCGCGCACGATGCTCCACGCGTCGCCCGGCGCGCGCGAGCAAGCGCCTCTTTTCCTCGAGCCGCAGCGCCTCGGCCGACGCGCGCTGACCCTTGGCGCGCGTCTCGGCGTCGAGCCGCTCGGGGCGTCGCACCTGCAACGTGATCGGCCTCACCCGGGTCCACGCCGCGGGCATCGCGGCCAGCACATCGAGCGCATCCCTGGCGCTCGCGGCGAGCAGTCGCTCCACCTCCTCGCCGATCGCGCGATCGAGCCCGTCGAGGGAGTCGATCTCGTCGGGGATCCGCATCACGTGATCGATCGCGGGGATGGCCACCCAGAGCTCGCGCTGCCCGAGCCACGTGGGCGTGGTCGCGGGGGGCGGTGCGGTCGCGCCCGCCAGCTGCCGGGCCGCCCGCCCCGGCGCCAGCGCTCGCTCGAGCGAGCGTGCGTCGGCCCCGAGGATCACGGCGGCCACGTCGATCCAGAGCGGCTCGGGGTCGTGGTCGGAGATCCGCGTTCGCGCCGCGATCACCCGCACCGCGCGCGCCGCCTCCGCCGCGTGGCTCGCGATGCGCGCCACCTCGCGCGGGCTCGCCTCGGCCAGCCGCGTCTCGACGAACGTGCGCAGCGACTCGATGGCGTCCACTTCGTCGTCGTGGGTCATCCACGCCCGCTCGAAGAGCGGCGCCGCGCGCACGCGACCATCGCCCATCCCCTCGATCACCACCGCGATCTGCAGCTCGACCGTTCCGCTCACGGTCGCCGAGTATAGGTGGGGTCTCGGGGAGCGAGGGAGGTCGTGATACACGTGAGCACGCGATGCCGGATCTCGACGCGTCCACGCTGATCTCGGCGCTCGTCACGCTGTCGGAGATCGTGTCCGTCGCGTTCATCCCGCTCGTGCTCCTGCGGCGGAAAGAGCCGAGCTCGACGTTCGCTTGGATCTTCGTGCTCCTGGCCTTTCCGGCGCTGGGGATCGTGCTGTTCTGGTATCTCGGTCGCGATCGCGTGCGCCGGCCCGTACGGACGCGGCTCGAGATCTCGTCCGAGATGCGCCAGCGTCTGGTCGATCGCATCACGAGCTCGGTCACCGTCTCTCCGCTCGCGCGTCACTCGCTCATCGACGCCCAGCCCGAGGAGATGCGGGGCGTCATGCGCCTCGCCACGAAGATGGGACGCGCCGACCTCGTCCCCGGCAACCGTGTCGAGCTCCTCGTGGGCGCACAGCCCACGTACGACGCGCTGATCGCTGCCATCGATCGCGCGAGCGAGCACGTGCACCTCGAGTTCTACGCGTTTCGGCGTGGACGCTCGGCCGAGCGCGTCGTCGAGGCCCTCGAGCGCGCCGTCGCGCGGGGCGTGAAGGTGCGACTGCTCTACGACGCGTTCGGCTCGCTCGGGGTCGGTCGCACGCTCGGCGGCCTGCGACGCAAGGGTGGGCGCGCGTTCCCCTTCTTTCCGCTGGATCCCATCCGACGTGCGGCGACGATCAACCTGCGCAACCACCGCAAGGTCGTGGTCGTCGATGGCAGCCTCGGCTTCTGCGGCGGCATCAACGTCGGCGACGAATTCGTCCCGTGGCGCGACGTGATGCTGCGGATCGAGGGCCCGGCGGTCGCGCAGCTCCAGGCCGTGTTCGTCGAGGACTGGTTCTTCGCGACGCGCGAGAGCCTCGATGACGATGCGTGCTTTCCCGCGCTCGAGGATCGCGGCGAGTCGATCCTCCAGTGCGTGCAGTCGGGGCCCGATCAGACCGTCGAGGCCATCCACCGCCTCTACTTCGCGGCCATCGCGGCGGCGCGCGAGCGGGTGTGGATCTCGACGCCCTATTTCGTGCCCGATCGCGCCGTGCTCGTCGCGCTCCAGACCGCCGCGCTGCGCGGCGTCGACGTGCGCCTCGTCGTGCCGGCTCACTCGAACTATCCGATCGCCAAGTGGGCCGGCGAGAGCTTCTACGACGAGCTGCTCGAGGCCGGCGTGCGGATCTTCGAGTACGGCCCCGAGATGCTGCACACCAAGGCGCTCGTGGTGGACGGTCGCTTCGCCACCGTCGGCAGCGCGAACCTCGACGTGCGGAGCTTCCGCCTCAACTTCGAGCTGGTCGCCGTCGTCTACGACGAGGACATCGTCTTCGAGCTCACCGAGCTGCACTCCTCCGACCAGCGCGCGAGCCACGAGCTCGTGCACCCGCAGTGGTCCAAGCGTCGCTGGGGCGCACGCCTGCGCGAGGGCGTGGGCCGCCTGCTCTCTCCCATGCTCTGAAGACGCTCGGGCTCGCGCGGCCGGTCGCGCTACGGTCAGCCCATGTCGAAGCTCGTCGCTCTCTACTGCGCCTCCAACGCCGACGACGTCCCGGCCCTCGTCCAGGGCACCGAGGCGCTGGTCGACGCCCTCGCGGATCGCGGTCTCGGCGTGGTGTACGGCGGCGCGCGCGTGGGCCTCATGGGGGTCGTCGCGCGGCGCGCCCTCGCGCGCGGCATCGAGATCGTGGGCGTCATCCCGAGGCGACTCCTCGATCGCGAGCTCCTCATGCCCGGCCTCTCGCGCACCGAGATCGTCGACACCATGTCCGAGCGCAAGGCGATCATGTCGCGCGAGGCGTGCGCGTTCGTGGCGCTCCCCGGGGCGATCGGCACGCTCGACGAGATCCTCGAGGAGTGGACCACGCGCCACCTCGGCATCCACGACAAGCCGATCGGCTTCCTCGACGTCGACGGCTACTGGAGCCCCTTCCTCGCCGCCCTCGAGACCATGCGCGCGCGGGGCGTCGTGCGCGACGCACACCTCGCGATCCCCGTGGTCCGCAGCGAGGCAGGCCCCCTGCTCGACGCGATGCGCATCGCCTGATCCCGCGAGCTCCCATGGCCAAGGCGTTCTTCAAGGAGGACACGGTCCCCGACGAGGGCCCCACGCTCGCGCCGCGACCGAGCGAGCCGTTGCCCATCACGATGGCAGGCCGCGCGCGCCTCGCCGGCGAGCGGGCCGCCATCGATCCCAAGGACGAGTCCAAGCACACGCGCCGGCTCGCGCTCGATCGCATCCTCGCCACCACGTTCGTGCGCGAAGCCGCGCTGCACGAGGGCGGCGCTGGCTTCGGCTGCGTCGTCGAGGTCGAGGACGCACGCGGCAAGCGGCGCACCTACACGCTCGTCGGTCCCGACGAGGTCGACGCGGCGCGCGGGCTCATCAGCGAGCAGTCGCCGCTGGGCGAGGCGCTCCACGGCAGGAAGGCCGGCGATGTCGTCGAGGTCGAGCGTGGGGACGACGTGATCGAGCTCGTGATCCGCTCCGTGCGCGTCGACTGACGCTGCGACGCACGGTTGTCAGCAACGACAGGCCCGCGCATCGTGCCCTCATGCCCGTCACCATTCGCTCGCTCGTGCCCTCCGACGCCCCGTCCGTTCACCGGCTCGGCCTCGAGGTGGCGCGCACCCTGGGGGGCCTGCCCTCCGATCGCGAAGAGGCCACCGCGCAGCGCATCGCGGAGCTGGCTCCGGATCGAGGCCTGCACCTCGGTGCCTTCGACGACGACGGCCTCGCAGGTGTGCTCACGCTCGACGGCATGCCTCACGTGCGCCGCAAGCACGTGGCGATGATCTCGATCGGCGTGCGCACCGCCAAGCAGCGACGAGGCGTCGGAGACGCTCTGCTCCGCGCGGCGGTCGCCGCCGCCGACGACTGGTGGGCGTTCTTTCGCCTGGAGCTCGCGCTGCACGCGGACAACCACGCGGCCCTTCGGCTCTACGAGAAGCACGGCTTCGTCGTCGAGACGCAGCGTCCGCGCGACATGCTCCGCGACGGCGTGCTCGTCGATGGCCTCGGCATGGCGCGGATCAGGCCGGGCTTCGTCGCACCGCCCGAGACGGGCAGCGCGCCGCCGATCCCGCCCCGCGGTCCGCGTCGCGAGGTCACCGTGCGCCCCGTGCGCGTCGCCGACGCCGAGGCGTTCGCGCGTCTCCACGAGGAGCCCAGCGTGATGGAGGGCACGTTCCAGCTGCCCTACCAGGTGCGGAGCACGTGGGAGAAGCGGCTCGCCGCGCCGATCCCGAATTCGCACGTATTCCTCGCGGAGATCGAGGGACGCGTCGTCGGATCCGCCGGCCTCTTCCCGCTCGGTCAGAGCCCGCGCCTGCGTCACCAAGCAGGCTTCGGGATCTCGGTGCACCCCGACGTGCAAGGGCAGGGCGTCGGCCATGCGCTGATGAAGGCGGTCACATCGCTCGCCGACGACTACCTCGGCCTCGAGCGCGTCGTGCTCGAGGTCTACGTCGACAACGCGCGCGCTCGCGCGCTCTACGAGCGCTTCGGCTTCGTCGTCGAGGGCACCCAGCGCATGGTCGCCTTCCGTCGCGGCACCTACGTCGACTCCTACCAGATGGGTCGCCTCCGCAGCCGCTGAGCCTCGCGCGCCTCACCGAACAGGGCGATCAGAGCCCGAGGGCCGCTCTCTGTCGTCTCGCTTGCGCAGCTCGATGGAGACCACCTCCCACGTCTGGCGTGCTCTCCGCGCTGCGCTCCGCGTAGCCTCTCGGACGGCCTCGCTCACGACGGCGGGTCTCGTCGGGTCGGCGAAGACGAGATCCGGGAAGACCTCGCGGAGGAGGGGCACGAGCGTCTGCGGGTGTGTCAGCGCGGGATGGAGCTCGATCAGCCGAACGGGCTCGCCGTCGTCGTCGAGGCACTCCAGCACGGGGCCGCGCTTTCGCCGTTGCCGAACGCGAAGGACCGCGCCGTGGGGCAGAATCACCGCAGCGTCGTCGAAGTGGAGCGTCCGTGCTCGGCGCTCGATCCGCAGCGTGTGCTCCCGGGCGAGGCAAGGGGCTGCGAGAACGAGCCAAGCGAGCGCGACGTAGGGCACCACGGGCCAGGGGTCTCTGGAGATCGTGGATGGACAGACCAGTGGCAACCACGCCATCCCGAGGTGCAGGAGGATCGCGGCGGCGAAGGGGTGCGGCGTCTGCCGGACGAGCATCCGGACCTCGTCTGGCTGGGGCTCTGCATGGGCGCGGTATGTCTGGCTCTCCGGTGCGGACTCCTCGATCACGACGCCCTCGGGCAGCACTCGCCCCGACCTACGATGAAGCGGCGACTGGCGCACCGCGCCCGTGAGCGTGGCGGCGCATCCGAGGACCGAGGCCACGGCGAGCGCCAGCGAGATGGGCACGAGACTCGTCGCGAGCCACGCGGTCGCCATCGTGGCACCCAGCAGCGCTGTCCCGGCCACGTACGTCATGCGTGGGATCGGGTGCCGCTCGCCCTGAACTGCAGACGACTGCACGGCAGACGAACGCCGCGTGCGTCCCCCATGTTCCGATCACCAGCGCGGCTCGCGGACCACCTCGACCCAGTATCGTTGCTTGTGTCCGAGGTCCTCGAAGCGCCGCGCCTCCCGCATGGCGCCCGCGTACGAACGGAACGTCCGGATCTCGACGCGGTTGCCGTTGTCATCCTCGCGCAGCAGCGCGACCTCGGGCAGCACGTCGAGATCGAGGCCCATCGTGGCCTTCGGCGCCTCGATGGCATCCCACAAGAACGACTCCACGAGATCGACGAACGCGAACGCCGCATCTCCTCTGGGGAGGCAGAGCGTCGCGTCGGTCCGATGGGGCGTCGCCCACGCCGTGAAGCTGCGGCCCGTGGCGGGCGAGGCGAAGCGCACGGTGTGCACGATCCCGAGGCCATCCAGCACCCGGTTCACACGCGCGACCCCCGCGCGCCTCGCCAGCTCCTCCACGGCGACCGCCGTCGCGCCGCGCTCCTCGACGTGGAGCGAGAGCCCCTCCGCGAGCTCACGCGCGTACACCTCGAGATCGGACCGACGGATCTCCATCGAGCCGTCGCTCGCGTACCTGCCTACGTCGAGGCATGTCAGCCGCGCGTCCACGTTCGTCGTCATCGCGTACGGCACGCTCTGCGCGAGCTCGCGCAGATCGCGGTCGCTCATCGCCCCGCGCAGGTGCGCGTCGATCGCGTCCCGCATCGTACGAACCGCCTCGGCGGTCTCGAACATCGCCTGGAGGGTCGGCCGCTTCGTCATCCCGCGATCATGACAAGCGAGCCTTGCGCCGGCACGCCGCCTCGCGCGCCTCAGCCCTCGACGTTGCGCATGTGATCGGCGAGGTCGCTGAGCCTCGTCTCGAGGAACGCGCGGACGGGGCCGTCCACGTTGTGCTGGTCGAGCGCCTTGAACATCGCGCGCAGCCACGCGTCGCGCATGGCCACGTCGACCTTCACGTTCATGTGACGCATTCGCAGGCGCGGATGGCCGTGCTTGGCCACGTAGTCCTGCGGGCCGCCGAGCCAGCCGATGAAGAACATCGCGAATTTCTCGCGCGCCGCCGGGTGCACGCGGCCCTCCTCGTCGAGCTTGTGGAGCTTCGCGAGCGCGGGCTCCTCGCGATCCATGATCTCGTAGAAGCTCGCCGAGATCGCGCGGATGCGCTCCTCGCCGAGGAGCTCGTAGGGAGACTTCGTCGTCGTCGTCGCGTCGGTCACGCGAGAGCGGATGTCACGCGCCGCGCGGCTCGTCACGTCACGCGGCGCGGACGCTCACATGCGCGCTCGGGCTCACTCCGCGGCGGCGATCGCGTACTCGTCCGACGCTCTGCGCGCAGGGGTGGCCCCCACCGTGCCTGCATCGAGATCGGCGAGCATCTGATCTCCCGTGAGCTGATCCGCCGCCACGCCGCCGAAGTACTTGGCGAGGCCCACTCGCTCGTAGTGCGGCTTGATGCGATCCGAGAGCAGCCCGATCTCGCGGAGGTTCGGCACCATGCGCGCGAACATCAAGTGACGGAAGCGCTCCATGCCGGGGCTCTGCCCGATGAAGTCGCGCCACTCCGCGCGGCTCATCTTCCCCTCGAACCACTCCTCGTAGACCTCGTAGGCCAGGAAGCGGTTGCGCATGAGGATCGCGACCTCGAAGGCCCAGTCTTCGCGCTCTCGTCGCTCGCGCTCGCTCAGCTCCTCGAGGATGTGCTCGCGCAGCGCGAGCACGCCGTAGTGCACGTGACGCGCCTCGTCCTGGATCACGTTCTTGAGGAGCTCCTTGAGCAGCGGCTCCTTCGTCTCGCGGTAGAGCGTCGAGAACGCGCCCAGGGCCACGCCCTCCACCATGATCTGCATGCCGAGGAACTTCATGTCCCAGCGGCCGTCGCTCATGAGCGCGTCGATGATCACGAAGAGGTTGTCGTTGATCTGGTAGAGCTTCTGGAGCTTCGTATCGAGGTAGCGGTGGAACACCTCGACGTGGCGCCCCTCGTCCACGACCTGCGTCGCGCCGTAGAGCTTTCCGTCGAAGAACTGCACCGCCTCCGTCACCTGCGCGGCGGCGAAGAGCGCGCCCTGCTCGCCGTGGAGGAACTGCGAGAGCATCCACGACGCGACGGAGTAGCGCAGCTCCGCGCGCTCCTTGGCGTCGAGCTTCACGCCGTACGCGGCGGCGCGATCCCATCCGAAGAAGTCGTCGGGGAGCAGCGGCACCTCGGGGTTCAGCGGATCGACCGACGTTTTCCATGGGAGCTGATCGCCGTCCCACTGACCGCGCTTGGCGCGCGTGTAGAGCTCGGCCATGTCGGGGAAGTCCGACGGATACGTCCAGTCGAAGTACGCGCGGTGCGAGGCCGGGATGATCGTCGGCACGCCCTGCTTGCCGCGCTTGAGGATGGTGCCGCGCACGGCGCTCGGGCCGATCGCACCGAGCACGCGCGGGTCGTGCACCTCGAAGAGCGTGGAGGCCGCGTCGGCATAGGCCTCGAGCTGGTTCTTCACCTTCGAGGGAAGGAGCGAGAGCGCGCGCTGTTCGATGCGAAAGGGGAGCATGTCGATCTCCTGGGCCAGGGGGACGGGCACGACGAAGAAGAGGGGGCCACGGCACGCGGGCGGCCCGCGCGCGCGACGCGGGTGCCTCGCTACTCGATGGAGGCGAAGAAGTTCCGGATCTTCGCGACGTGGAAGCCGGTGAGGAACGAGTGGATGATGGGCAGCGCGCGCTCGATCATCTCGGCAGCGCGCTCGGGCGGCAGGCGATCCATCCGGCTCGCGAGCAAGAGCGCCTCGCGGTTGAAGAGGTCCTGCACCACCTCGAGAAGGATCTGGATGTCGTCCACGCGGAAGCCGAGCTCCTTCGCGTAGCCGAGCTTCTGGATCTCGCCCCACGCCGAGAGCACCCACACGTCGTCGTGCGCGATCGCGGTACGTCCCGCCTCGTCCACGCGGGCGCCGAGGATGCCGATCTCGAGCATGCGATCGAGATCGCTGCGCTCGATGCCGTGCCGCGCGCACGCCTCGTCGGCGTCGACCGCCACATCGGGCGCGTCCGGCCTCGCGAGGAGCGACGTGGTGAAGCGCTGCTTCACCTCGAGCAGGAGCGAGCGCTGCACCTGCGAGAACTGCGACTCCTGATCGTCGAGCAGCGCGCGGATCGCCTTGAGCGGGAGGAAGCGCTCGTGCTGGAGCTTCTTGATCAGCTTGAGGCGCTGGATGTGCTCCTCGCCGTAGTACGCCATGTTGCGCCCGGTCTTGGCGCCAGGCGGCACGAGGCCTTGCTGGATGTAGAAGTGGATCGCCTGGCGCGGCAGGCCCGTCGCATCGCAGAGATCCTTCATCTTCAGGGGTCGCGGCCCCTCGGAGGCATGGGCCGGCGGCAGGCTCGACAGGGGGCGGCTCGACTCGATGGGACGCTCGATCATCGCGGGCCTCGCGGCTGGCCGGGGGGAGGGAGGAGCTCGAGGCTCGAGGGGCCCAGGGCCCGGCTCACGCAGGTGAGGACGTGGCCCTCGCGCTTCTCGGCATCGGTCAGACAATTCGGCTCGTCCATGACGAGCTCGCCCGCGCCCTTGCATCGGCACGCCCCGCAGCCGCCCATCTGGCACGAGAAGGGCAGCGCCACGCCTTGCGCGAGCGCGGCCTCGAGCACGGTCTGATCGGGCGACACCTGCACCTCGCGAACGACGCCGCGCGCGCGGATCGTCACGAGCTGAGGTCCCGCGGCGCGCGGTCGATGGCCAGGATCCGCAGGGCTGAGGAAGCGCTCCTCGAGGATCTGCGAGGGCGCGACTCCCCGCGCCTCGAGCGCCTCGCGCACGGCCGACATCATCGCGGTCGGTCCACACGTCATGGCGACGAGCGGCCCCTCGCCCGCGCGCGCCTCGAGCAGGCGACGCTCGTCGAGGAGACGCCCGAACGTCTCGCGGTCGGGCACGCCCACCACGCAGAGGCCGTCCGTCTCGGGCGCCTCGAGCACGTGGATCAGCGTAAGCTGCGTGTGGCTCGTCGCGAGCTTCTCGAGCTCGTCGCGGAAGATGGCGTCGCGCTCGCTGCGGTTCCCATACACGAGCGTGATCCGCGTGCTGGGATCGGTCGCGAGCACGTCCCGCACGATCGACGCGATGGGCGTGATCCCGCTCCCCCCTGCGACGAGGACGACGTGTCGCGCGCTCGAACCCGCCTCGCGCGCAGGCACCACGAACGAGCCCGACGGCCCGTGCGCCACGAGGCGATCGCCTTGCCGCACCTGCTCCACCAGGTGTCGCGACACGCGCCCCTTCGCGAGCCGCTTCACCGTGATGCGCACCCGATCGCTCCCGTCGGGCGAGGACGAGATCGAGTACGCGCGGCGGTGATCGACGCCGTCGAGCGGCACGTGGAGCGTGAGGAATTGCCCCGCGACGAAGGAGAACGGGCCGGCCGCGCGCAGCTCGAACGTACGCGCGTCGTCGGTCTCGCGGATCACGCGCGCGACCTCGAAGGCGTGCGGCGTCGGCGCCGCGATGCTCGCCGCTTCCCACGCGTCATAGCGCGAGCGGGCCGCAGCCGCGCGACGCGGAACCAGCGTGGGCGCGCGGTGTCCACGAAGCTCGCCGGCCACCATGGCGACGTCGCGCCGCACCG
>JAIBCE010000070.1 GCA_019694315.1 Sandaracinaceae bacterium | reverse complement strand
TCGTCCTCGGCCGAGAGCAGCATGCACGCGAGGTCGCCGCTGTCGCGCACCGCGCCCTCGGGCGTGGGACGGCGCTCGCGGATCATGCGGTAGACGATCTCGTCGAGCGTCGCGACCGCACGATCCTCGCGCATGCGCTGGAGCGTCGGGAACCACGCCGGAAGGAGCGTCCACGCCGAGTTGTTCGCCTCGAACATGCCGTGCAGGGCGTGCGTGGCGTCGGCGATGCGCTGCGTCTCGCCCGCGACCGTGGTGGAGAACATCGTGCGTGCGACGATCTCGAGGGCCGTGGCCATCATCGCCTGATCCATCTCGACGACGTCGCCCTCCTTCCACGAGGCCATCGCCTCGCGCCCGGCGCGCACCATGGCCTCGCCGTAGCCCACGATGCGCTTGGCGTGGAGCGCGGGCGCCACGAGGCGTCGCTGGCGCTTCCAGAAGTCGCCGTTGCTCGTGACGAGCCCCGCGCCACCGAACTTCGCGAGGCCCTTCTGGCGATCCGTGTAGTCCTTGCCCTTCTCGAATGCGCTCGCGTGATCGAGCAGCACCTCGCGGTTCTGCGCGGGCGCGCGCACGAGGACCTGCTTGCGGCCGAGCACCTCGAGGCGAAAGACGTCGCCCATCTCCTCGAACGTGCGCAGCACCAGGCCGAGTAGATCCTTGCGGACCTCCTTCATGAGCGCATACGCGGCCGGCAGCGTGCTCGCAGGCGGCGGACCCGGGATCTCATCGAAGGCGCGCATCGATCCTCTCCGCGGCGCGTGTGGCGAGCGCCATGATCGTGATCTGCGGGTTCACGCCGAGCGCGGTGGGCACCGCGCTGCCATCGACCACGAAGAGGGACTTCACGTCGTGCGTCTCGTGATCGGGGCTGACCACGCTCGTGCTCGGATCGGTGCCCATGCGGCAGGTGCCGAGCGGATGCACCGCCGAGAGCGCGAAGTCACCGGCGGCAGGTCGCGCCGCGCGGAACGCCTCGAGCTGCGCCGCGCTCTCGATCCGCGGAAAGCCTCGCACCGCGGGGAAAATCACCTCGGCGCCCGACGCCAGGTAGAGCTCGCACACCGCGGCCACGCCGCAATGAAGTCGCGTCACGTCGTCCTCGGTCATCGAGTACGAGATCGCGACGCCGCCGCCGCGCGTGCGCGAGACCACGCCGCGCGCGCGGTCCTCGATCATCGTGCCGAAGGCCGCGAGGTGCGCGTAGCGATCCATCTCGCGCACGAAGGGCTGGCCCACGAGAGGCAGCGCCACCGCCACGACCTCCGGCGGATTGCCGGACTCCTCGATCATGATGCCGTCGTCGGCCAGCTCCTCCACCGCGAAGCTCTGCGGCACCTTCTCCTGCATCGAGACCGGCGCCGCGAAGCGCGCGAGCACGGGCGCAGCGGGGTGCACCGAGAGGTTCTTGCCCACCATGCCCGAGCGGTTCGCGAGACCATTCTCGAGCAAGAGGAGCGGCGTCATGAGCGCGCCGCCTGCGAGCACGGTCGCGCGCGCCGTGATCGTGAGCGTCGCGCCCCCTGCGGTCTTCGCGACGAGGCCCGTCGCGCGCCCGGCCTCGGTGAGGATCTTCGTCGCGCGGGTCTCGGTGTAGAGCTGCGCGCCCTTCTCGAGCGCCATCGGCACGTAGCTCTCGTTCGTGCTGCGCTTGGCGCCCGTGGGGCAGCCGAACATGCAGCGTCCCTGGCCATCGCAGCCCGGCGCGTTGCGCGCGATGGGCTCGCTCTTCCAGCGCAGCTTCGCGAGGCCCGGCTGGATCGCGCGCGCGCCGCCGCCGAGGAGCGCGCCCTCCGTCGGCGCCACGCCGAGGATCGACTCGACACGCGCCGCGAGCGCGCCCATCGCCTCGCTCGTGAGCGCCGTGAGCCCGAGCTCGCTCCGCCAGCGCGCGAGGATCCGCTCGGGCGTGCGGTAGCAGGTGCCCGAGTTGATCGTCGTCGAGCCGCCGACCGTGACGCCCGTCCACACGGGCATGAGCACGTTGCCGATCGCGAGCGTCTGGCCACCGTCGCGGAACATACGAGCGCGTATGTCGGACGGGCGTCCCACCAGCTCGTGACGCCCGAAGTAGCGGCCCTCCTCGACGAAGATCACGGCGTGGCCGCGCTCTGCGAGCTCGTAGCCCACGACCGCGCCGCCCGCGCCGGTGCCCACCACGACGACGTCGCACTCGAGCGTCTCGTCCTTCGTGATCGCGGCGCCGTCGAGCTTCTGCGCGTGCCAGCGCGCCCGCTCCGGTGCGATGGCGGGATAGGTGCGCGCGCCCACGGCCGCGGCCGTCGCCTCGTGGTCGAAGTGCGCGGTCTTCACGAGCGCCACGAGGCCGCGGAGCGCGTGACGGCTCAGGCCCGGCGCGTGCTCGAGCCAGCGCGCGAGGGCCTGCTCGCGCCTCTCGGCCGAGAGCGCCGTGAAGCGCGCACCGCGCGTGAAGACGCTGAGGAGCTGCACGCTGAAGAGCGCGAGGCGCACGAGGCGCGACGAGAGCGCCGGGCCACGATCGAGCGCCTCTTCGACGAGCGCCACGGTCTCTGCGCCGCCCGCGGGGATCTTCGTTCCACCAGGGATCACCGCCTCGGCGAGCGCGGCGAGCACACCGCGCTCCGAGGCGCTCAGGTGTCGCGACGGCAGCGGGAGGAAGCGGCCCACGTCCTCGAGGTAGCGGCGATAGGAGGGCCCGTGGAGCGCGAGGAGGTGGCGCTCCTCGAGGCGCGCCTGGAACTGGATGAAGACGAGGTAGCCGATCGCGCCGCCCACCGTGAGCCACGACGGCGTCATGATCACCATGGCCCAGCCGCAGCCGATCGCGCCCACGTAGATCGGGTTGCGCACGAGCGAGTAGACGCCCTCGGTGACGAGCGAGGTCGCGCCGCGATCGATGCCGATCCGCCAGCTCTTGCCCATGGTCGCCTGCGCGAGGATCACGAGCACGAGGCTCGCGAGGTAGAACGCGAAGCCGAGCACGAGCGCGGGGAGGCTCGGCAGCGACACGCCGAGCGTCGAGGGCCCGAGCCACGCGTAGAGCGGGCCCCACGCGAGGTGCGCGACGCCGAGCAGGCCGACCACGGTGCCGACGAAGCGCTCGCGCGCGTCGCGGCGGGGCTGCTGGAACGTGAGGCCCGAGGCCCCCGTCTTCGCCGACGCGCGCAGGATGGGCAGCACCGTGCCCGCGCCGATCCCGAGCACGACCGCGAGCGGCACGAGGATGCGATCGACGCTCACGGCAGCACCACCGCGGCGCCCGACGGAAGGCCCTCCACGGCCACGTGCACGTCGTCGGCCTCGCCGAGCGTGACGGGGAGCTCGTCGATGAAGAGGCCGTCACGCACGCGCACGATCGCGCGACCATCGCGGATCGCGACGGCCTCGCGCGGGAGGAGCGCCTCGACCGCGCGCGGCGCGCCGAGGATCACGACGTCGACCGAGGCGCCGATCGGGAGCTCGGCGCCCTCGGGCACGCGCGCCCACGCGACGCGGACGCGACCGGACGCGCGCGACATCACGTCGTCCAGAGGGTGCTCGCGGCGCTCGATCCGCGGGCTCACACGATCGATCGTCGTCTCGCGCTCTGCCACGCGCACGACGGTCCCCACCGCGATCGCGTCGGCGTCTCGCGCGTCGATCTCGAGGCGGAGCTCCAAGCGTTCGGGATCGGCGATCTCGAAGAGCGGAAGGGTCGAGGGCACGACGGTGCCGAGCAGATCGCCAGGCTCGACGTTGCGCGAGAGCACGACGCCCGCCGCCGGCGAGCGCAGCGACTCGCCCTCGCCGAGGATGTCGAAGGGCTGCGAGCCGCCGCTCGGCTCGACGCGCGCGAGCTCCTGATCGCGCTCGACCCGATCGCCCACCCGTACGAGCACCTCGCGGACGCGGCCGTTCACCGCGGGTGCCACGTGGAAGACGCCGTCGGCGGGGACGACGGTCGCGCGTGCGGCGGTGGCGCGGCGGATCTCTCCGGCCTCGGGGCTCACCACCTCGGCCGCGAGGTTTGCGCGCACCCGCGCAGCGGCGAGCAGCGCGACGAGCGCGACCGCCACGATGCCGATGACCCTCTTGTTCATGCTCCCTCCGGGCCCGCGACGGGCTCGCTCGATCGTGGGGTGGGCGGGTGGATGTCGTGCCCGCTCGGTGCGCCGTGTGGATTGGCCGCGAGGCCGCGACCGTCGTACGCGACGCGCCCGTCCTCGAGCGCCACCACGCGATCGCTCGCACGCACCAGCCGCACGTCGTGCGTCACGAGCACGACCGAGGTGCCGGCGCTCACGTACTCGCGCAGGAGCTCCATCACCGAAGCCGCCGTGGGACCATCGAGCGCGACGGTGGGCTCGTCCGCGATCACGAGTCGCGGGCTCGTCACGATCGCGCGCGCGATCGCGACGCGCTGGCGCTGACCTGCGGAGAGCTCGCCCGGCCGGTGATCGAGGCGCGCCTCGAGGCCGAAGCGTGTGAGGAGCGCGCGGGCCTTCTCGCGCGCGACGCGGATCGGCGTGCCCGAGAGCGCGAGCACCTCGGCGACGTTGTCCGTCGCGGTGAGCGCAGGAAAGAGATGAAACGCCTGGAACACGAAGCCGAGCGTGCGGCGGCGCACCGCGGTGACCTCGGCGTCGTCCATGGCGGAGATCTCGCTGCCTCCGAGCACCACGCGGCCCCGCGTGGGTCGGAGCAGGCCCGCGAGGATCGAGATGAGCGTCGTCTTGCCCGAGCCAGACGGCCCCATGAGCACGGTGAGCTCGCCGGGCGCGATGTCGAGATCCACCCCGTGGAGCACGCGTGTCTCGAGCGGCGGCGTGCCATGCGTGAACACGACGCCGCGCGCCTCGAGCACGTTCGCCGAAGCGCCACGCTCGTCGGTCATTGCAGCACCTTCACCACGTCGAGGCGGAGCACGCTCGCGAGCGACGCCGCGCCGGCGACCGTGCACATCACGAGCACCGCCGCGAGGCCCGTGAGGATCGCGCCGGGCCCGTAGTGCAGCTCCACGCTGCGGCCACCAAGCCCGCTCTGCACGAGGAGCGCGAGGATCACGCCCAGCGCGCCACCCATCGCCGCCACGAACGCCGAGAGCCACGCGACGAATTGCGCGAGCTCGCTCCGCGACGCGCCCACGGCGCGCAGCATGCCGAGCTCCTTGTGGTGCTCGCGCACGAGCGAGAGCAGCGTCTGGCCGACGATCACGGTACCGACCACGAGGCCGAGCAAGGCCACGAACGCGAGCGCGGCGCCCGCGCCGGACTCGGTGACCACGTGCTCCTCCGTCACCGAGGCGAGCTCTTCGCGCGTCATCACGTCGAGGCGCGGATCACGCTCGATCGCGCGCGCCACCGAGGGACCGCACGACCCATCGGCGAGATCGACGAGCCAGTAGGTCGCGCCGTCGGGCGCAGCGCCCGCGAGCGTGCGTGCGGTCTCGACGTCGGCGAAGACCATCGGGATGAGCGAGACGTTGCGGATGCCGGTCGTCACGCCTCGCACCTCGACGCGACGCTCCGCGATCTCGAGCGTGCTGCCCACGAGCGGAGGTGCGAGACCGAGGCGCGAGAGATCACCGTCGTCGATCGCCACGCGATCCTGCGCCAAGAGGTCCTGGGGGAGCCCTTCTGCGAAGGACCACGGGACGTAGGCGTGCGTGGGCCCCGCGGTGCGCAGGTCGGAGCCCACGAGCTGGAGCGTGTGTCGCGCGCCAGCCGGGGTGCGGTAGGGGACCCACGCCACGATCGCGGGCCTCACCGAGGTCACGCAGGGGTGCGCGCGCGCGGGCAGCTCCGCGCCCGTGGCGAGGAGCTCGCTGTCGTCCACCATCGAGGTGCCCGCGGCCATGATCCAGAGGTCCCCGCCGAGGCGGTTCACGAGGACCGACGCGCGGCTCCGCAGGCCCTCGTAGAGGCCGATCTGGATGATCATCAGCGCCGTCGCGAAGGCCACGCCGGCGAGCGCCGCCGCGACCTTGGCGCGGTGGAAGAGCAGCGTCTGGAGGGCGATGCGGTGCATGGAGTGACGAGCCGTCGACCCGGAGCGGAGCACCGCCCGTGCCCGTGCAGTGGCGCAGAGAGACTACACGGGTCGTCACCGACACCACGCGCATTCCCGCGGTTCCGAGGGGCGACGCTCACGATCCGGGGACCGGCGCGCCGACGCGACGTGTGCAGCGCGTGACACGGACGGCCCCGATCGTGTCGCCCGATCGTGTCGCGTGCTGCACAGGGCGCGTCGTACGCTCGCGCGATGACGCGCACCCTCGTGATCACGGCCGACGACCTCGGCATCGATCCGCGCCGCGACGACGGCATCGTCGTGGCCTTCGCCCGAGGGGCGATCACGCAGTCGAGCCTCATGGTGCGCGGGCAGAGCGCGCCGAGCGCCGCACGCGCCGCGAACCGCATCGGCCTGCCGCTCGGCCTGCACCTCGATCTCACGGAGTCGCCCCCGAGCGCACCCGCCGCCTCGATCCCCACGCTGCTCGACGCGAGCGGCCACAAGCGCGGAAAGCACGGCCTGCGCGCCGCCATCGCCTCGGGCGCGATCGATCCCGCCGACGTCGTGCGCGAGACGCGCGCGCAGCTCGCGGCGTTCGAGGCGATGGTCGGACGCCCCGCGCGTCACGTCGACGGCCACCAGCACGTGCAGTCGATCCCGTTCCTCGCCGAGCTCCTCGCGCCCGTCTTCGCGGAGGCCGGCGTGCGCACCACGCGCATCGCCGAGCAGCGCGAGGTGCACGTGGAGGATCCGAGCGCCGCGCGCTTCTACCAGTCGGTGGCCGACGACGCGCGCGCCTCGCGACCGCTCTACGCCGCGCACGGCATCGACGCGACCGAGTCATTCATCGGCCTCGATCTCATGGGCTTCGCGTGCGAGCCGTCGCGGCTGCTCCGCGCGCTCGAGCACGCGAGCGGCCCGCGCGTCGAGCTCATGTGCCACCCCGGCTTCGTGGGAGAGGGCGTCGACGACTTCAATCAGTCGCCCGCGCGCGAGCACGAGCTGCGCGTGCTCAACGGGCTCCCGTTCGAGGCCCTGATCGCGCGAGGAGAGCTGGTGCTCACCTCGCTCGCGTGAGCGACGAAGGACCTCGAGCGCTCCCGACGCAGGCCGCGCTGCGCGCGCCGCTCGCCCTGCCCCTGCGACCGCTCACTTCGACGCTCGCAGCACGCGCGCGGCGATCGCGCAGCCTCGGTGCGTGATCGACCCCAAGCGTCTCTTCGACCTCGGCGCCTCCGCGTGCGCGGCGCTCGTGTTCGCGCCCGTGCTCCCCGTGCTCGCCGCCGCGATCGCGCTCGACGACGGCGGCCCCGTGCTCTTCGTCCAGGAGCGGATCGGCCACCATCGCAAGGGGTTTCGCATCGTCAAGCTGCGCACGATGCGCGACGGGCGCGTGACGCGCGTGGGCCGCTGGCTGCGCGCGACCGGTCTCGACGAGCTACCGCAATTCGTGAACGTGGTGCGCGGCGAGATGTCGGTGGTCGGCCCGCGCCCGCTCACCGCGCACGACGTGCATCGCTTGGGCTGGGACACCTCGCACGACGCGCGCTTCGCGATCCGCCCCGGAATCGTGGGCATCGCGCAGGTCCTCGGCGCACGCACTGCGCGACACACCGCCCACCTCGACGCCCTCTATGCGCGCCGCGCCTCGCTCGCGCTCGACGCCTCGCTCGTGCTCGCGGGCTTCGTCGCCAACGTCGCCGGCAAGCACCGCATGCGAGCCGTGCTCGGGCTGGATCACGGCCGTCGCGCGCGCCGCGAGCCCCTCCCCGCGAGTCGCGACCGGGGCACGATGGCGTGCGCGCGTGTACCAACATGACGCGCGCCGACCCGCTGGACGCGCCGACGCCCCGACGCACGCGTGGTGCCTCGGGGCGTCGTGGAGCAGCGCGACTCACGCGCGTTGCCCAGCGCAGTCCGGAGCTCGTCGATCAGGGTCGCTGGCAGCTCCCGCCGCGGCACACGTTCGAGCCGCAGCACTCGACCGTCTGCGTGCACGACTCGCCCATCGCGCGGCAGAGACAGCGACCGCCCGAGCACTCGATGCCAGGGCAGCAGTCGGCCGAGCTCGCGCAGGGCGAGGCCGGCAAGCCGCAGCACGCGCCCGCGTTGCAGACCAACGACGCACAGCACTCGGTGGACGCGGTGCACGCCTGCTGCGCCGCGGTGCACGTGCCTGCGTCGTTGCCGCTCGGCGTACCGGCGTCGGGGCTCGGACCACTGTCGGGCGGGCCCGCGTCCGGCATCGGACACATCGAGCCCGGGCCGTACCAGCTGCTGTCGCACGAGGCGCGATCCGAGTGGAGCGCATCGCCACCGACGCACGGGCGCGGCGCGCCCGCGGTGTGAAGGCCCGCCGTGCGTCCGTCGCACCAGCCGCAGCCCGTCATCGCCTGACAGCTCGCGCAGTCCATCGCGCCCTCGCAGCTGCCCGTCGCGTCATTGCACTGATCGCTCCGCGTCGCGACGCGCGCGCCCGTGCAGGCCACCGATCCCGAGGGCCACGACACGCAGCGTCCGTTGCAGAACGCGCACCCCGCCGTGCCTGCGCACGAGGCACAGTCGGTGTTGCCGCTGCACGAGCTCGCGGCCGTGGGGCACTGGTCGGGGCTGGTCGCCACCGTGCCGCACGCCGCCCCAGAGGCGGCGCCGGTGTGCGTCGCGTTCGACTGCACGCACGCGCCATCGCACACGATGCAGCCGATCGTGACCGAGCAACGCGCGCAGTCCGAGATCGCCGCGCAGCGATCCATCACGGGGCTCGGCGGCGGTCCCGCGTCGGCCCCCGCGGTGCCTGCATCCACGCCCGGGCCTGCGTCCACGCCGGGGCCCACGTCCACGGGCGGGCCTGCATCGCTGCGTGCGGCGTCGGGCACGCCCGCGTCGGGCATGTCGCAGCCGCCGTGCGAGCGATCGATGTCCTGGAGGTAGCCCGCCGCGTAGACCTCCTGCGCCACGAAGTCGCTGGAGAGGCGCATGAAGCCCCCATCGCCCCAGCCCGTGCCCCACGAGTTGAGCGCGATGAACTCGCCCGTCGCGTCGTCGTAGCCGACGATCGTGTACGCGTGGTGACCGTCGTACTGCGGCACGGTGCCGTCGCTGTGCGGGGTACCGCAGGGGCCCATCGGCGCGCCGATCACGCCGGTGCCGTTCTGCCAGCCACCGCTCCAGCAGATGCCGCTCGCGACGACGAGCGCGCGTCCCGACGCGAGCGCGCGCTTCATGTCCTCGATCTTGCGGCGACGGAGGTAGTCGCGGATGCGCGAGCCGAAGAACGGAAGTCCCTCGAAGCGCGAGAGGAACGGAGGCGTCCCCGGGTCGGCGACCATCGTGAAGCCCGTGGCCCGATAGTGCCCGTTCATCATCAGGTCGGCATCGCTCGGTCGCGTCTCGGTCATGCCGCGACGGCCGCTCGTGTAGGCCCAGTCGCTCTCGGAGACGAGCGGCGTCGTGGTGACCGCCGTGAGTCCCTCGTTGAGGTTCCAGCCCGGACCGCAGTCACCGATGCTGCCGCCGTGGCCCGTCGACCAGAGATGCGGCATCGAGACGCGCGGCGGCGGACAGCCCTCGGCGCAGTAGAGCGCATCGAGCGCGGCCGCGGACGCATGGCCCACGCACCAGCCGCACTCGTTCTGGTTGCGCACCTGGAGGCAGCCGGCGAGGCCCTGCTCGCGCAGATCGACGCGCATCGGCAGCGGACCGCGCGCGTTCGGATCGCCGAGCGCCTCCACGGTGAGGCCGCTCGAGGTGCCGCCGAGATCGCTGTCGATCTCGGCCGCCTCGCGCTCGGCGATCTCGCGCATCACCTCGAAGGGCACGAGCGGCTCGCTGATCAGGCAGACCTCCTGACCGTTGCCGAGCACACCGGGGTTGCACACGCCGACCGGTGCGCCCGTCAGCGTGCGGGTGCGGTTCGGTGGCTGAGGCGCGCAGGCGGGGACGAGCGCGACGACGACGAGGGCAGCGAGGAGTCGACTTCGATGCATGGGGGCTCCGAGCGCGGCGGTTGTGCACCAACCGTGCCCCCGAAAGCCCCGAGAAACCAAGAGGTTTTTGCACCGACGTGTGAGCGCGCGTGCATAGGTGGGGTCACGCGACCCGATCGCGACGTGCGACTTCGCCCGCTCGGCGCGACCTCTGAGGGGCGAGCCGCGACCGCTCACCCAGGCCTACGCCTCGCGACCGACAGGCTCTGGCCACGATGCTCCGCATGACGCGCATCGATCCCGAGGAGCCCTTCCGCACCGTCGTTCGTCCGCCGGCCGTGCCGCGCGCGATGCGCGAGCCGCCGCGCCTCGACGCGGGCCCGAGCCGCGGCCTGCGAGCCCGTCACGCCCTGCTCGTGAACCCGTTCTACCCGAAGGATCCCCACGCGAGCTTCGGCAAGCACGCGCTCACGCCCACGCTCGCGCTCACGAGCCTCGCGGCCGCCACGCCCGAGGGCTGGAGCGTGGAGCTCTTCGACGAGAACCTGCTCCTCGGCGCGCCGCCGAGCGATCCGTGCCCGGAGGTGGTCGGCATCTCGGTGCACCTCACGTTCGCCGAGCGCGCGTACGAGCTCGCGCGTCACTACCGCGCGCGCGGCGCGAAGGTGATCTTCGGCGGTCTGCACGTGATGTCGTGCCCCGACGAGTGCGCGCCGCACGCCGATGCGCTCGCGATCGGTGAGGGCGTCGCGCTCTGGCCGCGCATCCTCCGCGACATCGAGGCGGGCGTGCTCCTTCCCCGCTACCACGCCGACTTCGACGGCGACTACGCACGTGAGCCCGCCCCGCGACGAGAGCTCTTGCCGCGCGAGTCGTTCCTCACCACCACGTCGCTCAACGCCACCCGCGGCTGCCACAACCGCTGCGAGTTCTGCTACCTCGCGACCGACGGCCTGCGGATGCCGTACCGCATGCGGCGCCCGGAGCAGATCGCGGCGGAGATCGCCCGCGACGGACAGCCGTACGCCGTCTTCACCGACAACAACCTCGGCTCGAACCGCGCGTACCTGCGCGCGCTCTGCAGAGCGGTCGCGCCGCTCGGCGTGATCTGGAGCGCGGCGGTCTCGATCGACGTGACCGACGACCCGAGCCTCGTCCGCGCGATGGCGCTCTCTGGCTGCACCGGCGTCTTCGTGGGCTTCGAGTCGCTCACCGACGAGAACCTGCGCGACGCGCGCAAGAAGACCCCACGCGCCGAGGACTACGCCCGACGCGTGCGCGTGCTCCACGAGCACGGCATCCAGGTGAACGGGAGCTTCGTCGTGGGCTTCGATCACGACCGCAAGGACTGCTTCGCCACGCTCGCCGAGTGGGTGATCGACGCGCGCCTCGAGAGCGCCACCTTTCACATCCTCACGCCGTACCCCGGCACGCCGGTCTTCGCGCAGATGGAGGCCGAGGGCCGCCTCCTCCACCGCGACTGGAGCCGCTACGACACGGCGCACGCCGTGTTCCGCCCGCGCCACATGAGCCCCGAGGAGCTCGAGCACGGCTACGCATGGCTCTACCAGCGCGTGTTCGAGGCCGACGCCGTGTGGGCCCGCCGTCCGACCGATCCGCGCGCGGTGCCCGCCTACCTCGCGATGAGCTGGCTCTACAAGAAGAACAACCCCCTCTGGCATCGCCTCCTCGAGCGCCAGCTCGTGCGTCGGGCGTGGTCGCCGCTCGTGGAGCTCACGCGCCGCCGGCACCTGCGTTTCCGCGAAGAGCTGCGCGCCCGAGACGGGAGCGATCCGTTCGCGCCGCGCGACGAGGCGCCGCTGCCTCGTCACCTCACCCCCGCGACCTCCCTCGCGCCGGTGCGCGTGCGAGAGCTCGGCCGCGAGCTCGGTCCTCGCGCGCTCTCCGTGCTGCCGGCGGGGGTGTGACCCGAGCGCTCGGTGACTGCGTGATGCACGCGAGTGACACCGCGGCTCACTCGGGCGAGAGCACGAGCTCGGGGAGCTCCACGCCGTAGAGGCCTCGCCACGCCTCGCGCGCGGCCTGCGCGAGCTCTTCGCCCGAACGCGCGCGCGCGCCGAGGAAGATCGCCGCGAGCTCCGCGCGCTGGATGCGGCGCGAGACGACCACCGGTCCGTGCACGAGGCCGAGGCGCTCGGCGAGCACCTCGAAGATCACGAGGGCCGCGTACGACTCGGGCATGCCCCACGCCTCTCGGTTCATCACGAAGCGCGAGATCTCCACGAGATGGCTCCGCGCGCGCGTCGGCTCGCGTGCGACCTGCGAGAGGTACGCCGAGAGCTCGGCGTTGCTGCGCTCCGCGAGGCGCTCCTCGAGGTCCTCGGACTCGGTGCGACCCGTGTACGCCGCGAGGGCGTCGGGCACGGCCACGATGCGATCGTCCTCGTAGTCCACGCGGTGCTGCGCCTCGTGGCGCGCGATCGAGAGCAGCTCGGCCTCCTCGATCGCGCGGTAGGTCGCGGCGACCGCGGGCGCATCGAGCCCCGCCTGCGCCTCTCGCACCTCGCGGCGGGTCTCGGGCTCCACCATGGAGAGCACGCCGGAGAGCTCGAGCAGATCGAAGCCGTAGGTCTCGGGCACGACCAGTCGCACGCCCTCTTGCTCGAGCTCGTGGCCGAGCGCCTCGAACGCGTGACGACGGCGCGCGGTGGCCGCGGCAAGGGCCCGCACCGACTCGACGGGCGCGGCGTGGCCAGCCTCCTCGCGGAGCACCTCGTGCACGGCGGCCTCGAACGGCGTGACCCACCCCGCGTCGCGCTCGTCCTCGTAGCCGCGCGCGATCACCGACTCCTCCGGCGCGTGCATCGCGGGGATCGCCTCGGTCACGAGGTAGCTCTCCACACGCGAGGTGAGCACGAGCGCATAGCGCACGTCGGGACGCGTGTAGCCGAGCAGGCTGCGCTCGAAGCTCAGCGTGTCGAGACGCTCGAGGTCGAGCGAGGTGATGCGTCGCTCGCCGCTCGTGAACACCCGCCGCTCGCGCACGCGAAACGTGGAGGCCAGCACGCGGCGTCGCTCGCCGTAGACCCGCTCGTAGCGGCTCTCGAGGAGGAGCGCGTCCACGTAGAAGGGGGCCCCGGCGCGCGCGAGCGCGTCGTCGAGCGCGACGAGGTGCGCTGTGATCGGGTCCTCGCTCGGAGGCCCGCCCTCCTCCGAATAGGCTTCGGCGGCCTCGAGGAACGCGCGCGTGGCCTCCACGATCTCCGGCGCTGCGTGCGCGTCCGCGAGCGCGGTGAGCACGCCCGCGTGACGCGTGGCCACGTCGTCGGGCGGCGGACGCGTGCGGCCCGCGCTCTGCGCGTCGAGCGCCACCACCCACATCGGGATCGCCTCGCGCATCAGCGGCTCGAGCGGATGCGCCGCCGCGGCCTCCGGCTCCGGATCGGCGACGGTCGGCAGCGGCACCGACGCCGTGGTGGAGGGCAAGACCACCGGCGGCGTGCGACGCGTGAGCTGCCCGTACGCGGCGACCGCGACGATCACGACACCGGCGACGCCGAGCAGCGACGCCGCGAGCACGAGCGGCGCGCGCGACTCGCGCCCCCGATCCCGGTGCGCCGCGAAGGCCTCCGCGATCGCGCGCTGGTCATCGAAACTCGGCGGCTCGCGGCCGATCGCGCGCAGATAGGCGACGCGATGCACGTGCCGCGCGTCGTCCGCGAAGCTCGACGCGAGCATGACCTCCGACACGCGACGCCGCGCCCCGCGCGCCGCCATTCCGCGCACGATCGCGGGAATCGTGCGGAGCGCGACGGGGTAGTCGTTCCCTTCCGCGACCGACGCCAAATAGCGCAGCTCGAAGCCTCGCAGCACGCCGCGACTCTACCCTGCGCGCTACGCGCCTCGCGCGCCTCGTGAGACCCTCACGGCATGGCGCCCCCTCCCAGGCTCCCACTCCGACTCCTCGAGCGAGGAACGACGCGACTCGAGCTCGACGCGAGCCGCGCGGCTCCGGACGCAGCGGTTCCCGCCGCACCGCCTCGACGCCTCACGCTCACGTTTCGCAGGCTCGATCGCGGTCTGCCCGCGATCCTCGTGGCCGCGACGGCGCCGCTCGCGAGCTGCTACCTCTCGCACCCGCGCGAGGACACCGACGCGTCGATCGCCCGAGACGGCGGCCTGGACGCGACGGCACCCGATGCGGCGAGCCCCGATGCGGCGAGCCCCGACACGCCCTGGCCCGACGCAGATCTCGCGTGCATGGGCGCCCCGTACGACACCTTCGTGGTGGATCTCCCGCCCGAGGGCGTCCCCGCGGAGCCGGCCCTGCTCTGCGACGCGCCGGGCTCCCCCGTCGAGAGCGCGCTCGCGGCACGCGTGACCCTCGAGCCCACGACCGATCCGATGCTGGCGAGCGGCACGATCACGCTCGCGGACGGGCTCGACGCCCTCGTGCTCGACGTTCCGCGCGTGGCCGAGCTCGACGGTATGTTCGGCGCGGTGGCCATCGAGGCCCTGCGACGCGAGGGGGCGGTCTACCGCTTCGACGCGCGCTTCGGGACGCCGATCTTCCCGAGCTGGGGCGTCGGCCCCTGGTCTCGCCTGCGCTTCGAGGTCCGCTTCACGATCGACTGCGCACCCGGGGCGCCGCGCGAGATCGCGGCGAGCACGTTCGTCGTCCCATGCGATGGCTTCTCCGGCGGCCCGACCTTCGCGAGCTCGGGCGAGGAGTGCCGCACCTGCGCGATCATCGCGGAGATGGCGCCGACGCCGATCCTTCCGACCGAGCGCCCCGATGCGCTCCCCCTCCAGCGAGGCCTCGCGCTCGTCGTTCGGCCCATCGCGCGCTTCGGCAACGCCGTGGTGCTGCGCGCAGAGCACGACCAAGCCGGCGTCCGCGCGAGCTACGAGTGGCGCGCGCGCCGCGGTCGGATCCACGTGCTCGAGCAGGATCTCGTGGTGTGGGAGGCCGCCGATCCGAGCACCGCATCCCTCGTGCAGGTCGCCGCGCAGGCGGCCGCGGCCGCCGCGGTCGCGAGCTTCCGAACGGGGGCCGCGTGGTGAGCCCTCACGTGCTGCGCGTCGCCCTCGTCGGGCCTGTGATGCAGGAGAACCTCGCGCTCCAGTACCTCTCGGCGGTGGTGCGCGAGCGCGGTCACACGCACCGCCTCGTCGGCTACGACCGGCGCGACGAGCTGACGCGCGCCGTGCGCGACGTGATCGCGTTCGAGCCGGACCTCGTCGGCATCGCGACGCCGTTCCAATTCACCATCGCCGACACGTACGCGATCGCGCGCGCCCTCCGTGATGCGGGCTGTCGCGCGCACCTCACGTGCGGGGGGCACGTCCCGACGTTCTGCTACGCGGAGATGCTGCGAGACTGCGAGGCCCTCGACTCCATCGTCCGACACGAGGGCGAAGAGACGCTCGGCGCCATGCTCGATGCGCTCGAGCAGGGCCGCCCCATCGCCGACCTCGACGGGCTCGTGTGGCGAGACGGAACGGGCATCGCCGTGGCGCCGAGGCGGGAGCCCGTGCGGCAGCTCGACGCGATCTCGCCGCCGCTACGTCCCTCGGATCCGTACCGCGTGGGTGGCGTGCCCGTGGGCTTCGTGATCACGGCGCGCGGCTGCATCGGCGAGTGCGACTACTGCAGCATCCGCGCGTTCGGCCGCGACGCGGGAGGTGCGCCGTTTCGCCTTCGTGGCCCCGAGCACGTCGCCGACGAGCTCGCCACGCTCCACCACCAGCACGGCGCTCGCGTGTTCTTCGTCCAGGACGACATCTTCGTGCTGCCGAGCGAGCGCAAGACGATCGAGCGCATGGGGGCCCTCCGCGACGCGCTCTCGCGACGTGGCGTTCGCGACGTGGCGTTCTGGATCAAGGGGCGGCCCGAGACGATCACGGAGCCCGTGCTCGAGGCGGCGCGCGCGATGGGCGCCATCCACCTGTTCATGGGCGTCGAGAGCGCGTCGGCCGCGCGCCTCGCCTACCTCGGTCGCCTGCACCAGCCGCACCACAACCGCGAGGCCCTCGCGCGCTGTCGGGCTCATGGGATCCACCCGTCGTTCAACTTCATGCTCTTCGATCCCGACTGCGCGCTCGAGGACGTCGCCGAGACGCTGCGCTTCGCCCAAGACAACGTCGGCCTGCCGTTCAACTACTGTCGCACCGAGATCTACTCGGGCACGGGGCTGCTCGATCGTCTGCGCGACGAGGGGCGCCTCCTCGGCGACTACCGGAGCTATGGCTACGTCATGCGCGATCCGCGCGCGGAGCTGATGTTCCGCGTGCTCCGCGTGTGTCTGCACGAGCGCGCCTTCGCCTACGACAGCCTGCTCAACAAGCTGATCAGCCTCTCGTTCGCGAGGCAGATCCACCTGCGTTTCTTCCCCGGTCCGCGCACCGACGCGATGGATCGCGCCGTCGACGCGCTCATGGCCGCTGCGCACGAGGACACGCTGCGGATCCTCTGGGCGGCCCACGACCTCGCCGCGCGTGACGGCGACAACGACGAGCGCCGCGTGCGGGACCTCGCCCTCGAGCTCGCGTTCGACGCGGGCCAGCGCGATCTGCCCTGGCACGTCGAGGCGCAGCAGCTGTGGGACACCCTGAACGTGACGGGCATCCACCTGACGGCCCATCAGGCCTCTCATCGCCCGGATCAGGACGCGCGCGCACCCGCGTCGTGAATCGCCCGCGCAGGGCGTGGCCTCTGCGATCTGCGATCTGTGCGATCGTCCGGGCCCGTGCCCGCTCCGAGCCCCGTCATCGCCGCCCCTACGCGCGCCGCGTGGCTGAGCGCGGCGGGCATCGCGTTCGCGGCCCTCGCCGTGCTCGGCCCGGGGCTCGACACACCCGACAGACCGTACTCCGACGAGGGCTTCTACCTCACCGATGCGCGCCGCTTCTTCTGCGCGTCCGGTCTCCTCGAGAACCCGGAGCACCCGCCGCTCGGCAAGTGGCTGATCGGCCTGACGATCCAGCTCGTGGGCGACGATGCCGTGGGCTGGCGTGCGGCCTCGCTCGTCGCGACCATGCTCTTGCTCGCGAGCCTACCGCTCTGGCTCGAGGTCACGGGGCTCGTCACGGCGCGCACGCCGCGCTGGGTGCTGCTCGTGCCCTCGTCGCTCCTCTTGGCCGATCCGCTCGTGCACGTGCTCGCGCGCATCGCGACGCTCGACGCGCTGCTCGCGCTCTTCTACGTGAGCGCCGCGCTCGCATGGATCGCGTCTCTGCGCCCAGGCCTCGGGGCCTCGCACGCGCGAGGCCTGCGCGTCGCGGCAGGCATCCTCGGCGGTCTCGCGCTCGGCACCAAGTGGACGGCCCTCACGCTCGTGCCGGTCTTCGCCCTCGGTCACGTGCGCATCGAGGCAGGACACGTGAAGCTCGACGGGCGCGCGTGGTTCGAGCTCTTCGCGCCATGGGCCATCGTCTACCTCGCGTGCTTCGCGCTGCCCGGGGCCACCTCGTTCGGACCGCACGCCTTTCCGCAGGTCGATGGTCCGCTCGATCCGAGCCTGCCCTGGCCCGCGCGCGTCGCCACGCTGCACGCCCGCATGGTCGGCTACCACACCTACTACTACCAGGGCTCGCAGACCTCACGCTGGTACGAGTGGCTGTGCGCGCGACAGCCGCTCTGGCTCACCGCGTGGCTCGAGGGCCCACGCGTCCGGGTGATCGCCGCGATCGGCAGCCCGCTCCTCTGGATCACCGGAGAGCTCGCCACGGCCGCGCTCCTCGTGGCTGGCCTGCGCGAGCGATGCGCGAGCCGCGTGCTCCCCGGTGTGCTGGTGATCGCGCAGCTCGCGTTCTGGGCCGTGGTGCTGCGGATGACGCTCCTCTACTACATGGGAGCGATCGTCCCCTTCCTCGCGCTCTCGGTCGCCGGTCTGCTCGCACGCTCGTACGAGCGCGCGACCGATCCGCCGCGCGCCGCCCGTGCGATGGCGGGGGGAACGGTCGTGCTCCTCTCACTCGCCGCAGGCTGGCTCTGGTACGTGGGGCCGCTCGTGCGCGCGACGCCGCTCTCGGAGCCAGCGCTCGCGCGCTACGCGGCGAGCCCTGCTGCGCCGTTCCTCTTCCACGACGAGCTGCCGCTCTCTCGCGCGCTCGAGGTGGTGCGCGGCGAGGGCTTCCAGTCCGCGCGCCTCTCGGACTGATCGCGCGACGGCGCACCCCGCTCGGTCGATGCATGGTCGCTCGACATCGCGGCCGCCGTGGCCGAGGATGGTGTGCTCATGGCCGAGCCCTCCGTGCGGGCGTCGCTCTCGACACGCGAGACGGTCGTCCAGTGGCGCAAGACGATCGCACGTCTCGGCGCGTTCGGACGCGCGCACCAGCGGTGGCTGGCCCTGGGCAGCCTCGCCGCGCTCGCGGTGATCGGCCTGCGCCTCGCGCTTCCGCTCGTGTTCCGCGGCCTGCTCCACGCGGCCTTCGAGGACGGCGACGTGCCGAGCTCGCTCCTCGAGGCGCTCCCGCTCGGCGGTGCCGCCCTCGTGCTCGCGAGCCTCCTCGGTCTGGCCGATCACCTCGAGCGGCTGTGGTACGCGCGCTTCGCCTCCGGCCTCGCGCGCGACGTCCGGCGCGCCGCCTTTCGCGAGGCGATCCGCGCGGCAAGCCCGGTCGGCACGGAGCCCGCGCGCGCACGCGGAGAGCTCGCGTTCTCGCTCATCGGCGACACGGCGCGAATGAAGACAGGCGTGCGGGGCTTCCTCGTGCACGTCGCGACCAACCTCGTGCTCTCCGCGGGCGTCGTCGTGGTCCTGTTCGTGACGAGCCCGATCCTCGGGCTGATCTTCGGCGTCACGGCGGGGCTCTCGATCGCGTTCACGTTCCGAGGCGCCGTCCGCGTCTACCAGGCCTCCAAGCTCGCGCGAAAGCGCGAGAGCAAGCTCGCCGAGTCCGTGCACGCCGCGATCGCGCGAGGCGAGGAGGACGCCCGCACCGCCAAGCTGGTCGACAAGGACGCGTCGCTGCGCGTCGCCGCCACGGCCGCGCAGGGCCAGACGACCTGGGCGACCCACGCCCTCTTCGGCCTCGCCCTCTGCGCAGCGACGCTCTTCGCCACCGACGCGCTCGGACGCGGGATCCTCACCCGCGACGAGACGCTCACGTTCTTCCTCTACGCCCTCTCGGTCCGCGCACCGCTCGTCCAGCTCAGTCGCCAGGGCTCGCGGGCGGGGAAGATCTTCGCGGCGGGCCACCGCGTGAGCCGGGTCCTCCGCGCGAGCCTCGAGACCGACGACGACGAGCCGACCTCGAGCATCGAGAGTGGAAGAACCGGCGCGGCCCGCGTAGAAGAAGTTGCGGGGAGCGATGAATGAATCTCGGGCCCGCACGTCGAGCCCGAGGGCCGATGTCACCTGCGTCCCCTGCTGGGAGCACCGCCTTGAGTGAGGTCTCGATGCAAGACAGCACGCCTTTGTCGGCCGTGATCCTGGCCGCAGGACGTGGCTCACGGCTCGGAGCCCTCGGCGCCAGCGTCCCGAAGTGTCTGGTGGAGGTCGGCGGCCGCCCGCTCGTGGAGCACCAGCTCGTCGCCCTCCGCGACGTGGGCGTGCGCCACGTGGTCGTCGTGGTCGGCTTTCGCGCGGAGGCCGTTCGCGCACAGCTCGGCGGGCGCGTGCGCTACGTCGAGAACCCCCGCTACGCAGAGACCAACAGCCTCTACTCGCTGGCGCTCGCGCGTGAAGCGATCGAGGGACCGTTCATGCTGCTCAACAGCGACACGCTCGCGCACCCGCTCGTGTATCGCCGCGTGGCGGAGCACCGCGGCTCCGCGCTCGCGTACGACTCTCGCTCGGGCACCGACGCCGAGCACATGAAGGTCGTCTTCGCCGACGATCGCCTCGTCCGCATCGACAAGCGCGTGCCGAGCGCGGAGGCGCACGGCGAGAACGTGGGCATCCTGAAATTCGACGCCGCAGCCGCGAAGCGCCTCTTCGAGCGGGCCGCGTCCCTCGTGAGCGACGGGCGCGAGAACGACTGGGCACCCGCGGCCGTGCAGGCGCTCGCCCACGACACGCCGGTCCGCGGCATCGACATCGCGGATCTCCCATGGACAGAGATCGACTTCCCGCACGATCTCGCGCACGCGACCACCGCCGTGTGGCCGATCGTCGAGCGCAGCGTCGTCTCCGCGCGGCACCCCGCGCCGCACCCCACGGCTCAGCGCTTCGCGCGCGCACGCGCCGCAGGTGACCGATGAGCGGGCCGACGCGGCGAACGCGGGCCCTCTTCACGGGCTACGCGCACGTGCACTTCGCGTGCTTCCAGCCGATCTATGCGGCCCTCGCGGCGCGCCCAGACGTCGAGGTCTTCGTCTCCGGCGGCCTCCGCACCACGCTCGCCCCGAGCCCCAGCGACGACGACCACGAGAAGCACTTCTCCTACGACCCCGACGCGATGTACCGCCCTTTCGGCATCCCGCGCGAGCGCATCCTGTCGGTCGAGCGCATCCAAGAGGAGGACTTCGACGTCGTCTTCGCCGGCAACACCAAGATCATCCGACCGCGCGCCGCCGACGTCGCGATCCAGATCTTCCACGGCATCTCGTTCCGCAACAAGGCCGTGCGCTCCGCGCAGTCCGCCGACTTCTTCATGCTCGTGGGGCCCTACATGCAGCGGCGCTTCGACGAGGCAGGCATCCTCGCGAGCTCCGATCCGCGCGGCATCCCCATCGGCTTCCCCAAGACCGATCCGCTCCGTGATGGCTCGCTCGATCGCGCGGCGCTGCTGCGCGCGCACGGCCTCGATGGAGAGCGTCCGGTCGTGCTCTACGCCCCCACGGGGCAGCGCGGAAATTCGATGGAGCGCTTCGGACTGGACGTCGTGCGCGCGCTCGAGGCGGACGGTCGCTTCGACGTGATCGTGAAGCTCCACGATCATCCCAAGGACACGCGCGTGGACTGGCGCGCGGAGCTGCGAGCGCTCGGCACGAAGCGCGTGCACGTGACCGACGCCGTCGACGTGGTGCCGCTGCTCGCCCTCGCAGATCTGCTCGTGACCGACGCCTCCTCCGTCTCGAGTGAATACGCGCTCACCGGCAAGCCGGTCGTGTTCCTCGACGTTCCGGAGCTGCTCGCGCGCGCGGCCGCCGCCGCGGAGAGCGCGCTCGATCTCGACACCTGGGGACGTCGCGGTGGCCTCGTCGCGAGCGGCGCCGAGGCCATCGCCGAGGCGATCGCCCACGCGCTCGCGCACCTCGACGAGCGCCGCGACGTCCGCGAGGCCATGGCGCGCGATCTCTTCTTCCACCCCGGCCGCGCCACCCAGGCCGCGGTGCAGTGGCTCGACGCGACCTCGTTCGGTCGCAGCGCGCGTCGCTGATCACCGCGCTCTCGGCGAGCCTCGCCGAGGAGAGGCTCTTCGGCCCAGTCCCGCGACCCGGTCGTTCGATCCGGTCTCGGCGGATCTTCCGGGCAGCCGTGCGCGATTGGGTGGGGCCAAGCTCACGAGAGACGGGCGCGATGATGCACGAGCACCGCGTGGCGGCGCGCGTCCTCGCGGACCGTGCGCTCGTCCATCGCGAGGAGCTCGCCGCGCACCACCACGGGCACGCCATCGATGATCACGTCGCTCACGTCGCTCGCGGTGGCCGAGTAGACGAGCCGTGCGACGGGATCGCCCCACCGCGTCTCCTCGTGAGGCTCCGCGTGGAGGCCGTCGAGCCGAACCACCGTCAGATCGGCGCGCTTTCCCACCTCGATCGAGCCGACCTCGGCCTCGAGACCGAGCACGCGCGCGCCCTCGATCGTGAGCATCGCGAGCGCGTCCATCGGCGAGAGCGCGGCCGCGTCCTTGCGCACGACCTTGGCGAGGAGCGCTGCCTGACGCAGCTCCGTGAACGGATCCATGCGGTTGTTGCAGGGCGCACCGTCGGCGCCGAGGCCCACGGTCATGCCCGCCTCGCGCATGGCCACCACGTCGGCGATGCCGCTCGCGAGCTTCAGGTTCGCGCTCGGACAGTGCACGAAGCGCGTGCCGTCCTTGCCGCAGCGGCGCATCTGCGCGCGCGAGAGCTGCACACCGTGCGCGAGCACCACGTGCGGTCCCGCGAGGCCGTACGACGCGAGCGCATCCACGTCGTCCATGCCGAGCTGCGCGCGGACCTCGGTCTTCTCGCCTGGATGCTCGGCCGCGTGCGAGTGCACCAGCGTGCCCGTGGCTCGCGCGATCTCACCACTCGCGCGGAGCAGCTTCTCGCTGCACGAGAGGATGAAGCGCGGCGCGAGCGCATAGCGGAGGCGGCCACCCTCGGCGCCGTGCCAGCGTGCGATCAAGCGCTCGGTCTCGCGGAGCGAGTCCTTGGTCGACTCGCGCAGCCCCTTGGGCACGCCGAGCCCGCGGTCCATCATCGCCTTGCCCGACACCGCGCGGATGCGACTGGCAGCGAGCGTCTCGAAGACCGCGTCGTGATGGTGCACGGTCCCCATGTCGAGGATCGTCGTGGTGCCCGCGCGCATCATCTCGGCCACGCCGAGCGCCGCGCTCGCCGCGAGGCTGGCCTCGTCGTGCGCGGCCTCGAGCGGCCAGATGCGCTCGCGGAGCCAGTCGAGCAGCGGCAGCTCGTCGGCCATGCCGCGGAAGAGCGCCTGACAGAGGTGCACGTGCGTCTGCACGAAGCCGGGCACCACGATCGCGCCCGCCGCGTCGAGGATGCGCACACGGCGACGAGGGCCCGCGTCGCCCTCCGCGCCGCGCTGGCCCTCCGAGCGACGCTGGCCGCGCTCCGCGTCGCTCGGGCCGCTGGGCGCCCGCCGCCCTTTCGACGCACCGGCCTCGCGCGCGACGATCTCCACGATGCGTCCGTCGCGCACGAGCACGTCCGCGGCGAGCACGCGTCGCGAGGCGTCCATCGTCGCGACGAGACCGCCGCGCACGAGCACGTCGAAGTCGTTCATCACGCGCTCCATCAGCCGCGCCCTCCGTCGAGCACGCTCGGCCCGAAGCCGTGCGGCAGGAGCGCGTGCGTGTCCGTCTCGAGGAGACCTCCGTCGATCGACACGCAGCGCACGGCGAACGCGGGCGGGAACTCGGCGAGCACCTGACGGCACATGCCGCAGGGCGTGGCCGGCGTGGCGCCGCCCGTCACGATGCAGATCGCCCGGAAACGTCGCGCGCCAGCCGTGACGGCCGCACCCATCGCGCTCCGCTCCGCGCACTGGCAGAGGCCGTAGCTGGCGTTCTCCACGTTCGCGCCCGAGAACACGCGACCGTCCTCGGCGAGCAGCGCCGCGCCCACGCGGTACTGCGAGTACGGCGCGTACGCGGCCTCCCGCGCTGCGCGCGCCACGACCTCGAGCGCGGCCCAGTCGATCGAGGCGTGCGCCGTCGATTCGTGCGGGCTCATCCGGCCTCGCCACGCGCGATGCGCGCGAGCACACCGCGCAAGAGGCCCACGAAGCGGCCCTTCACGCGATCGGCCGTCTCCTGCACCTCGCTGTGATCGAGCACGCCCTCCGAGAGGCCCGCGCCCTTGTTGGTGATGCACGAGATCCCGAGCACGCGCGCGCCCATGTGACGCGCCGCGACCGTCTCGAGCACCGTGCTCATGCCCACCGCGTCGGCGCCGAGCTTGAAGACCATGCGCACCTCCGCCGGCGTCTCGTACGAGGGCCCGAGGAGGCCCGCGTAGATGCCGCGCGCGAGCTGGAATCGGGCGTCGGAGGCCGCGGCGAGCGCGAGCTCTCGCAGGCGCAGGTCGTACGCGACCGACATGTCGGGGAAGCGCGGCCCGAGCTCCGCTTCGTTCGGCCCGAGGAGCGAGCTCGTGCCCGTGAGGTTGAGGTGATCCTCGATGAGCATCAGCTCGCCCGCCTCGAGTCGCGGGTTCGCGCCACCGGCCGCGTTCGTGAGGATCGCGATCTTGGCGCCGAGGCGGATCATGAGTCGCAAGCCGAAGACCACGTCGTGGGGCGAGTGTCCCTCGTAGAGGTGCACGCGGCCCTGCATCGCCACGCACTCCACACCCTCGGCGCGCCCGAACACGAGCTTGCCCGCGTGCCCCTGCACGCCGCTCTGGGGCATGGTCGGGATCTCGCCGTACGGGATGACGACGCGATCCTCGAGCGTGTCGGCGAAGTCGCCGAGGCCGGAGCCGAGCACGAGGGCCACGCGCGGCACGCTCGCAACGTGCGCGTGGACGGCGGCGACCGCCGCGGCGAGGCGAGAGGCCTGGGACGAAGACGCGTGGGTCATCGAGTGCATCGAAGTAGGCCGGCGCGATCGTGTCAAGGACGAACGGATGCGCACCAGCCGAGCGCGGACGCGAGCGCCTCACCGAGGTGGGGCAGAGCGTGGGGCGCGTGGCGCGCGCGGCAAGCCCTGCGACGCGTAGGATGCGCTCGTGCGCGCACGCCTCCAACGCTGGGCCCGCGACCCGCTCGTCCACTTCGTCGCGCTCGGGGCGCTCGTGCTCGGCACACATCACCTCCTCGCACCGCCCGCGAGCGACACGGGCGACGACCGCGTGATCGCCGTCGAGGACCGCTACGTGGAGGCCCTCGTCGAGGAGCGCGCGGCGCGCACGGGGCGCGATCCTGCACAGCTCGATCGCGACGAGGCCCGTCGGGGCTACGTGCGCGAGGAGGCCCTCGTCCGCGAGGCGCGCGCGCTCGGCCTCGACGCGGGCGATGCGATCGTGAGGCGACGCCTCGTGCAGAAGATGGAGCTCCTCGTGCGCGCGAGCGTGGAGGTCCCCGAGCCCACCGACGACGAGCTCACCGCGTTCCTCGCGGCGCACGCCGACGAGCACGTGGCCCCCGCCGAGGTGAGCTTCGAGCTCCGCTTCTTCTCGCGCGATCGCCGCGGTGCGCAGGCGCTCGAGGACGCGCAGCGTGCGCACGATTTCCCTGACGATCCCGCCTCCGCAGGCGATCCGTTCCCGCTCGGAGGGGTCTTCGAGCACCGCACCTACGCCGCGGCGCAGGAGATGCTCGGCGCCGAGATCCTGCCCGCGCTCGAGCACGGCGCGCTCGGTACGTGGTCCGAGCCCATCGAGGCACGTCACGGCGTGGAGCTCGTGCGCGTCACCGAGCGAGCCCCCGCGCGTCCGCGCACGCTCGAGGAGCTTCGCCCTGCCCTCCGCGCGCAGTGGATCGACGAGGCCGAGGCCCGCGCGGTCGACGAGGCGCTCGACGCGATCGTCCTCAGCTACCGCGTGGAGGACGTGCCGTGAGGGCCTGCGCGATCGACGTGCTCGGGGCCTCGCTCGCGCCCACGTGCACGCTGGTCCTCGCGTGCACGCTGGTCCTCACGTGTGCGCTGGCAGTGCCCGCGCGCGTGCGCGCTCACCCCGCGGAGCTCGGCGCGATCCACGTACGCGAGACGGAGCCGGGCCGCTTCTCGACGCGCTTCGAGTACTCGGGCAACGAGACCTCGCCGCGCGGCGCCTCCCTCGTGTGGCCCGAGGGCTGCGCGCTCGAGGGGCCCGTCGAGCGCGTCGATCGCCCCTTCGGCGAGAGCCAGCGCGCGATCGTGCGGTGCAGCGACGCGGCCCTCGCCCGCGACGTGGTGATCACCTCGCTGCCGACCGACATCGACGTCGCCGTCCACGTGGAGCGGCTCGATCACGCGCCGCGCGATCTGCTCCTCGACGCATCCCTGCCGCGCTTCACGCTCGCCGAGGCAGCCGCGGGGCTCGACACGCAGGGCAGCGTCGCGCGCTTCGCCGCCCTCGGCCTCGAGCACATCGCGACGGGCTTCGATCACCTCGCGTTCGTCGCGCTCCTCGTGCTCGTCGCGCGAAGGCGCTCGCCCGAGAGGGCGCCCCCGCGAGCGCTCGTCCGCGGCCTCGTCGTGACGCTCACGGCCTTCACCCTCGCACACGCCACCACGCTCGCCCTGGCGGTGACGGACGTGCTCACGCTGCCGAGCGCGCCCGTGGAGGTGTGCATCGCGCTGAGCGTGCTCCTCCTCGCAGCGGAGGTCGCTCGTGTGGAGAAGGGCCGCGCTGCCGACACGCTCGTGTTCGCGCACCTGCCGTGGGTCGCCGGCCTCTTCGGGCTCGTGCACGGCCTGGGCTTCGCGGGTGCGCTCCGCGACGCGGGCCTACGCGAGGGCTCGCTCGCGCTCTCGCTCGCGAGCTTCCACGTGGGCATCGAGCTCGGACAGCTCGCCTTCGTCCTCGGCATCGTGGCGCTCCTTCACGGCGTCGAGCCTCGCGCGTGGGCCTCGCGCACGAGGCTCTCGATCGCCTACGGAACGGGCGTCGCCGCGGCGTTCTGGGCGTTGAGCCGTCTCGGCCTCTGATCGGAGCGAGCCCACGCGGCTCGGGTCGCGACTCCGCTCAGCGCGTCTCCCATCGCAGCCAGCGACGCTGCACCGCGCGATGAAGGAGCGTCCCCGCGATCACGCCCGCGGCGATCGCGAGCGCAGGCGCTTGTCCCTCCCCGAGCTGCGCGAGCACCACGCCGGGGCACGCGCCCGAGATGGCCCATCCGAGCCCGAAGAGCAGCGCGCCCGGGATCGTGCCGGGATGCCACGGCTTGCCCACGAGGCCGCGCGGCTCGGTGAGCCAGAAGCCCAGCGCGGTGAGGATCACGCCCACCACGAACACCCCGAAGAGGCGCAGATCCGCGAAGGTGAACATCGCGTGCACCTCGTCGTAGCGCGTGAAGCCCACGCGGCTGAGCGTGTAGCCGAGGGTGATGCCCGAGAGCGAGAGCGCAGCGAGCCTGCGCACGGGCCCGGTGATCACGCGCGGCGCGGCCTGCGGCGTGCCCTCGATGCGCGCGTCCGTCATGCGCGCACCCACGCGAGGAGCAGCGACACGAGCACGCCCGTGCCGAAGAAGGTCGCCGTGGCCGCGATGCTCGGCGCCTGCATGCGCGCGCCGCCGACGAGGCCGTGGCCCGACGTGCACCCGCCCGAGAGCTGCGTCCCGAAGCCGACGAAGAGGCCACCGCCGAAGAGCGCCACGAGGCCGAGCGGTCCTCGCGCCACGAGCGTCTCGTACACCCCTTCGTAGCTCGAGACCCCGAAGGTCCCGCTGCTGATCGCGGCCACGAAGCCACCGAGCGCGATGCTCCCGAGGAAGACCACGTTCGCGAGCCACGTGTCGCGCGCGTGCGCCGCGGCGCGCGGCAGCGGAAGGCGCGCGGGCGCGACGATCATCCCCGAGCCCAGCGGCGCTTCGTCGTCGCGTCGATCGAGCGCGAGCTCCTTGCGCGGATCGAGCGCGCGCCCCACCGCGCTCGAGACACCGAAGGGTCGACCGAGCAGCAGCGGAAAGCCCACCGCGACGACCGCGAGCCCCAGCGCCCCGGCCCAGAAAGGCCAGAGCCCCGAGGCTGGAAGGGCGAGGAGATCGAGCCACCACGGCGCGAGCGCCGCGTGCGCGTCAGGAGGAGTGAGCGTGGGATCCATGCCGTGCGACGCGCGATCGTAGGACACCGCCGCCTTCGAGATCCACGGCACCCCACGAGGGCTCGAGCGCCCGATCCGAGGCCGGAGCTCTCTCCCTCTCTCGGACCGAGAACAGTCGATTCAACAGCCGAAGGGACGCGGGGGCGGGGGGTCCAGGGCGAGTTACGCAGGCCGAAGGCCGAGTATGTCTGAGCATCGGACCCCCTCCCCCGCGGCCCGATTCGAAGTCGGAGA
>JAIBCE010000069.1 GCA_019694315.1 Sandaracinaceae bacterium | reverse complement strand
CAAGAAGCCCGCTGCGAAGGCTCCGAAGAAGGCCAACAAGGCCTCCGACGCCGCCGCGGACGCCTGAAGACCGGCCGCGGAGCCTGAGGAGCTCGTTCGAACCACGCTCGGCCCGGCCCCTCGGTCGGGCTGAGGCGTTTCTGGGCCTTTCGCAGCGATGCGGGGCGCGCGCATGCTCTGGGGCGGAGGTCCTCGATGCGGACTGCCCGTGACGTCGCTCGTTCCTGCGTGCTCTTGGCTTCTTCGTCGCTCCTCGCCTGCGATCCGGGGCCGACCCCCGACGACGCGGCCGTGATCGATGCGCCCGTGCCGGACGATGCAGCCCTCGACGCGGCCGTGGGCCCGAGCCCCGATCCCGCGCTGATCGCGCGCTACTGCGGTGAGCGCGACTGGGACGCGACGCGCACGGCGACGAGCGTGGGGAGCCCGAGCGGGCGGATGCGCCTCGGCGTGATCACGGGGCCCGCGGAGGGCGCGGACTTCGAGGCCGGCACGCTCGAGGCCACGCGCATCTGGCCCGAGCATCCGACGCTCGTGCGCGCGCTGCGCCTGGGCTTCGAGGGATCGGGGCGTGTGCGCGTGCGGCTCGTGCGCGCGTACGGCCGCTCGTACCCGGCGAACCACCTGCCCGAGAGCAACGACGACATGGTCGACGTGGTGCCGCCCGTGGAGCTCGATCTCGTGGACGCGGTGTCGAGCGAGCCGACCGAGATCGACGTGTCCGCGGCAGCCGCGATCCTCGAGCCCACGATCCCCTACCTCGTCGTGTACGAGCACCTCGGCGGCGCCGATCCGCACCTCTTGCTCGAGGCGGTGCCGATGGGCGAGGACGCGCAGTCGCTGCTCTTCTTCCCGTTCGGCTCGCACTACCTGCCGAGCGGCACGAGCTTCCGCGACGCGTTCGGCGTGGGCGGCGACTACGCCGTGCAGGTGGTCGGCGACGCGATCTGCTCGCTCTCGGACGACGAGCGCCTCATGGAGCTCGTGGGCCCCTTCGAGGCCATGGGGAGCGCCGACACGCACGTGATCGACTTCGACGGCGACGGGCACGACGACTTCGTCGCGTCGGGCGGCACCCGGCCCGTGCTCTTCGTGGGCGACGGACACGGCGCGTTCCATCCAGCGGCGGTCGATCCGTTCCCGCCGGAGGAGACGAGCGGCATCCCGTACCTCGCGGATCTCGACGAGGACGGAGACATCGACGCGTTCGTCACCGAGTACACGTCGCAGGACTCCGACGGAGACCGGCACCTCGTCGACGGCGACGACTGCGACGACACCGTCGCGACGATCCCGGGCGCGGAGGTGATGGGCAACGGCATCGACGACGACTGCGACGGCGTGGCCGACGATGGGACCTCCACCCTCGACGCCGACAGCGACGGTGTGTCGATCGCGGCCGGTGACTGCAACGACACGGTGGCCGAGATCCATCCGGGCGCGACCGAGCGACACGACAACCGCGACGACGACTGCAATGGGCAGATCGACGATCCGTTCGTGCACCACGTGCTCCTCAACGACGGGAGCGGGCACCTCGTGCGGGTGCCGGATGCCACGAGCGGCGTGGCGATGCACGGCGCGACGGTGGCGGGCGCGGTGGCCGACTACGACGGCGACGGGCACCTCGACGTGTTCGTGGGCCACTGGCTCCACCACTATCCCGACACGCCCACGCAGCTCTCGGTGCTCCTGCGCGGCCGCGGCGACGGCACCTTCGAAGACGTGACCGCGGCGCAGGGCCTCGGCGTGACCACGCCGCGCCCCGTGTACGGCGCGACGTTCACCGACTACGACGACGACGGGCGCGAGGATCTCCTCGCGTCGACCTACCAGCTGCAGGACGACTGGCTCTGGCACCAGCAGGCGGACGGGACCTTCGTGGACGTGGCGGGCCTGACGGGGCTCGCGCACGACGCGACGCCGCCACCGGACCTCGTCACCTCGAGGAGCTATCCGGGCGGTCACTCGTACGGCGCGGAATTCGGCGACCTCGACGGCGACGGTGATCTCGACGTGTTCTGCACGAACCTCGCGCACCCGCGCACGATGCCGTGGAGCGATCCGTCGCGGATCCTCTACAACAGCGGCGAGTCCGGGGGCTACGTGTTCGAGGATCGCACCGCGACCTCGGGCTACGTCTACAACGAGGGCGACGCGAACGTGCACCTCGGCGACTTCGATCTCGACGGAGACCTCGATCTCGTCGTGACCTCGCACTACGGCCTCCACCAGCGCGTGTACCGACAGGACGACGGCGGCCACTTCGTGGACGTGACGTACGAGCTCGGCGTGCGGGGCCGAACCGGCAACGCGATCTGGTTCGACGCGGACGAGGACGGAGACCTCGACCTCGTCACCGCCGATCGCAGCGCGCCTCGCCTCTACCTGAGCCGCGCCGTGGAGCGCACGGGCCGGCACTGGGTCGAGCTCCGCGTCGACCAGGGCGACGGCGAGCCGCTCGCGGTGGGCGCGCGGGTCACGGTGCGCGCGTCGGGGCGCACGTTCGTGCGCGAGGTGCGCCTGAGCGGTGGCCTCGCGAACCGGCAGGCGTCGCGGTGGCTGCACGTGGGCCTCGGCGAGCTGACCGCGATCGAGTCGGTCAGCGTGCGCTGGCCCGACGACACGACGGAGAGCTTCACGGGCGTGACGGCCGATGGACGCTGGCAGCTCCACCGCGGCAGCGGCGTGGCGATGCGCTGATCGGCCGCGCCACGGGCGCGCTCACGGCGCCGGTGGCGGCAGCGTGTCGTGCTGCTGCTCGAGATCGCCCTCGAGCACGGCGAGCGCGTGCCGCACGTCGTGACTGTGGAGGCCGCGAGCGATCTCGTCGTGCGCGGCCCGCACGAGCGCGCGCGCCTCGTCGCGGTGGCGCGCGGCAGTCTCACGATCGCCCACCAAGGAGGCGCGATCCGCACGCGCGAGGTGGAGGTGGCCCGCACACAGCTTCGCGACCACGACGCGCACACGGTCGCCCAGCGTGCGGAGCGAGGACGAGGCCGTCTCGAGGGCGAGCTCTGCCTCGTCGATCGCGCCGGCGCGCGCGAGGAGACGACCGAGGTAGGCCTGCGCGAGCGCCTCACCGAGCTGGTTGCCTGCGCGCCAGCTCGCGCTCGCGGCGGCCTCGAGCGTGGCGTGGGCCTCCTGGCTCAGGCCCGCGGCCTCCTGGGCGACGCCGACGAAGGTGAGGAAGAGGCCCTCCGCGCGGAGGTTGCCCGACGCAAGCGCAGTCCGGTGCGCGAGCGTGATCAGCCGCAGCGCCTCGCGCGGATCCTCGTCGAGCGCGATCGCGCCCAGGGTGGAGAGCCCCACGGTCTCGACCCAGGGATCGCCCACGCGCGCTGCGAGCTCGGTGCCCGCCCGCGCGATCTCTCGCGCACGCTCGACGTCGCCGAGATCATGGTGGAGCTCCGCGAGGCTCACGCGGGCGCGCGCCACGAGCTGGTCGTAGCGGAGGCTCGTGGCGATCTCCTGCGCACGCTCGAGCGCCACGCGCGCCTCGGCGTGCTCGCCTCGCAGCAGAAGCACGGCCCCGCGACGGAAGAACGCGCGCGCCAAGAGCACGAGATCGCCCACGCTCTGGGCAGCGTCGATCGCGAGCGCGACCGCGTCGAGGACCTCGGGGAGGCTCCCGCGCGCCCACGCTTGCTCGGCCTCGGTGAGCGCGACCCAGCCCTGGGCACGACGGTTCGATGCGTAGGTGGCGACGAGACGTGCCTCGGCGAGCTGCGCGTCGGCCGCGTCGGTCTGCCCGAGCGTGAAGAGCGTACGCGCCCACGCGAGGCGCGCGCGGGCCTCGAGATCGGGGGGGATGTCGCGATCGACGGACGCGGTGACGGCGTGCGCGAGGAGCGCCTGCGCGAGGGTCACCGGGCCACGCACGCCGAGCACGGGCTCGGTCGCGAGCGCGAGGGTGACGAGCTCGGTGGCCTGCGCCGCGTCGCTCGCACGGAACGCACGGATCCACTCGAAGGCGGCCACGAGGTTGTCGAGCTCACGCTCGATGTCCAGAGGACGCGCGATGTTGCCGGGCGCGTCCCACGACGCCGCGACGGAGACGAAGTGCTTGCATGCACGCTCCGTCGCCTCATCGAGGCCACCGCGCACCTCGAGCTCGCGGAGCGCGAAGTCGCGGATGCTCTCGAGCATGCCGAAGCGCGAGCCTGGGAGCATGCGCACGAGAGACTTGTCGACGAGCTGCTCGAGCACGAGGCCGACGAAGGCCGGCTCTGCGTCGGCCACCGCGGCGGCCGCGCGCTCGTCGAAGCCACCGCGGAAGACGGCCAGCGCGGCGAAGAGGGCCTGCTCTCCCTCCTCGAGCAGATCCCACGACCATCGGATCGCAGCATCGAGCGTGGCCTGGCGCGGCACCGCGTCGCGGGCGCCTCGCGCGAGGGCGTGGAAGCGATCGGTGAGCTGGGCTGCGAGCGCGGCGAGCTCGACGTTCCGTACGCGCGAGGCCGCGAGCTCGATGGCGAGCGGCAGGCCATCGAGGCGCTCGACGATCTGCAGGATCGTCTGCTCGGCGGCCGCGTCGAGCACGAGGTCGGGCCGCACCTTGAGGGCGCGGTCCAGGAAGAGCTGCGCCGCCGGCGCGCGGGCACCGAGGCTCGAGGTGGTGAGGGGCTCGAGCTCGTGGAGCGTCTCGGCGTCGAGGCGCAGGCGCTCGCGAGAGGTGACGAGGAACGAGACGCGACGGCCCGACGACAGCCACTCGCCGACGGTCTCGGGCACGTCGCGGATCGCCTGCTCCACGTTGTCGAGGACGACCAGCGTGCGCGGACGCGCCTCGAGCGCATCGCCGAGCATCGTGACGATCGAGCGCACGTCGCCGCCTTTCATCGACGGTACGCCGAGCGCCGCGCCCACGACGTAGCAGATGCCCTCGGCGGAGCGCGCCTCGGTGAGGTCGCAGAAGATCACGCCGCCGGGGAACGCGTCGCGCGCACGCTGTGCGACCTCGATCGCGAGGCGGGTCTTGCCGATGCCCCCGGGCCCGAAGAGGGTGACGAGGCGCTCTCCGTCGACGAGCCGACCGCGCACCTGCGCGAGATCGCGCTCGCGACCGACGAAGCTCGTGGCGTAGACCTTGAGGCGGCTCGTGCTCTGTCGGGGTCGCGCGGTGAGAGGCGCGTCCGACAGCTCGACCTGGTGGCTCGAGGCCACCGCCTTCTGCACGCCCAGCTGAATGCGCTGCACGGCGCTCGCGCCGAGGGTCGCGACGACGCGTGAGATGTCGGCGCCCTGGGTCGGCCACGCCTCGCGGAGCGCATGGGCGAGCTCGTCGGCGCGCTGCCAGCGTCGCTCGCGATCGACCTCGAGGGCCTTGGCCACGACGTCCGAGAGGCGCGCGCCGAGCTCGGGTCGCTCGGCCTCGAGGCGCGGCGGAGGCAGCGCGCGTGCCTCGAGCGGGGCGCCAGGGCCGCGGAGGCGGCGACCCACGAGCAGCTCCCAGGCGACGATGCCGAGCGAGCACACGTCGGTGCGGCGATCGAGCAGCGCGCCCGCGGCCTGCTCCGGTGAGAAGTACGACTGGGTGCCCTTCACCTCGCCGAAGGCGGTGCGCGTGGAGCGGAGCTCCCCGAGCGCGATGCCGAAGTCGAGGATGCGCGCGCGGCCGTCGATGCCGACGAGCACGTTCCGCGGGGAGACGTCGCGGTGGACGATGTGGAGCGGCGAGCCTTCGATGGAGCGCGCCTCGTGCGCGGCGTGCAGGCCCTCGGCGGCCTGGGCCGCGATCTCGACGGCGGTCGCGATCGGCAGGAGGCCTCCCGCGCGCACCGCAGCCTGCTGCAGAGACGCGAGCGTCGCGCCCACCACGAGATCCATGACGAGGAACGGCGAGCCATCGGAGGCGCGGCCGAGGTCGTGCGTCGGCACCACGTGAGGGCTCTGCACGTAGGAAGAGAGACGTGCCTCGTCGAGGAACATCTCGACGAGCTTCGGATCGTCGGCGAGCTCCGGCAGGATGCGCTTGATCGCGACCCAGCGCGTGAAGCCTGCGTCGCCGAGCACGCGCGCGCCGTAGACCTCGGCCATGCCTCCCGCGGCGATGCGAAACACGGGCTCGTAGCGACCGAAGCTCGGCAGCTCGAGCGCACCCGCGAGAGTCGACATCGAGGCCAGGCTACCACCGACCCGCGCTCGGTACGTCGGCAGCGACGCGGTGCGATCGCCCCGACCGAGGGATCGATCCCTCACTTCGAGGGACGCGCCCCTCACCTCGGACACGTGCCGGCGCTCGCGGGCGAGGATGCGAGCAGGAACGGCAGTTGCTGAGGAAGGCCGCGGACCGCATCGACCCGCGGTCCCCATCACCCCACGAAGGAGCTTCCACCATGAAACGTCGCCTCGCGCTCGTCTCGCTCGTCTCGCTCGCTCTCGCGCCCGCCTCCGCGCTCGCACAGGCAGGACGACGGCGTCGACAGGAGCGACGCGAAGAGCGCCATGACGACGTGCAGGATCGCGTGGCGGAGGCGATGACGGGCTGGACGCGCCTCGGAGAGCGCTGGGTGCAGCCCGGCGGCGTCGACCACGACGTGATCGTCGTGACGGCGGCCGAGGGCACGTTCCGCCAGGTGGCGCTCCGCGTGGAGCACTCCGCGCTCGAGCTCTTCGACGTGACGATCACGTTCGGCGACGGTCAGACCTTCTCGCCGGGCACACGCCTGGTCTTCGGCCGCGACACGCCCTCGCGCACGATCGATCTGCCCGGCGGCAACCGCGTGATCCGTCGCGTCGACTTCCGCTACGCGAACCTGCCGGGCGGTGGGCGAGCGCAGCTCGAGCTCTGGGCACGCTGACGGGCACGCTGACGAGCGTCGCGTCGCGCGCCGACGGACGCAGGCAGCCGACTCGAAGGGCGACGTTTCGTTCTTCTCAGCCGCGCGGCGCGATCGCGAGGAGACGATCCCGCAGCGCGGCGGGCTCGAGGCGCGGGAGGCGCCGCACGCTTCCGTCGGAGAGCGTCATCGCGACTCCCCGCGTGTCGTTCTCTGCGCTGCCGATCGGGGCAACGCGCACGATCGTGTGCCGCGGGACGACGAAGCGCGCGCCGAGACGACGGCGCCCGCGGAGCGCGTGCTCGTCGAGTTCGAGCTCGCCGACCCAGGCCCAGACCGCGAGCACGTAGAAGAGGAAGCCCGCGGCTCCCGCGAAGCACGGCGCGAGCGCGCCGGTGAAGTGATCGACGAAGAAGAGCTTGAGCGCGGGGATCGGCAAGAAGACGGCGAAGCCGAGCGCGACCCACCCCGTGCGCGGAAACGAGGCATAGGTCCCTCGGATCACGGTCGACGGGACAGCGCGACGCGCACCGTCCGTGCGGCGGGCCTCGCGCACCGAGAGGGGCACGCGCGCCTCGCGCTCGACGATCGCGAGCGCCTCGCGCGCTGCGGGATCGAGCACACGTCCGAGCTGCGCCGGGATCCGAAGCGCGATCGGTGAGCCCTCTCCGTCGTCGACGCGCACGTCGATCAGGCTCGCGCCGCGGCGCAGCGGCGTCGTCTCGATCGCGACCGTGAGCGCCCGATCCCACCGGATCGTGCGTGTGAGGCCGCGCTCGGTCCTCGAGACGCCCACGTCGTCGATCTCGATCCGCACGCCGAGCCTGCGAGCGAGCGCGCCGAGACCCAGGAGGTAGGCGACGCCGACGAGGCCCACCCCCACCGCGGCGGCGATCCACCACCCTCCACGCTCGAGGAGCGCAGGCACGCCCACCATGAACGCGAGCGCAGGCACGAGGCCGAGGCCGATCGCGACGTTCGAGCGCGTCCCGTTCACGACGAAGGAGTGCGTCACGGCGGCCATCGTACGCGCTCGGGACGCCCAGTTTCCCCAGCCCGCGGTCGTACGGGAACATCCGCGCGTCGATCGACGTTGAGCTGCGGTGCGGCCCCGGCTCGCCATCGTGGTGTCGTTCGCCGCGTGTCTCCTCGCGTGTGGCGAGGCCGCGGCCGACGTGCCTGGCGGGCCGACGCCGGAGACGCCCGAGGTGCCGGGCGCGCCTCGCGAGCCGCGCGCGGAAGAGGTTCCGTCGCAGCGCGACGGCACTACGCCTTCGGTCACGACGCGCGACACGGAGGAAGCAGGTGGGCGCTGGGTCGACCTCGGGCAGCTCTCCGATCGACGACATCGCGCCCGCGACGTGCGCGCGTGGGTGCCGGCGCACGAAGAGGGTGCGCGCCTGCCGATGCTCGTCGTGCTCGATGGGCAGGGCACCTCCGAGTGGTTCCGGATCCCGGAGACGCTCTCGGCGCTCGTGGCCGAGGGCGCGATCGAGCCCTGGATCGTGCTGGCGATCGACTCGACGGTCGATCGCACGCGCGAGCTCGGGCGCACCGACGAGCGGTTCGCGCGCTTCCTCCACGAGACGGTGCTGCCCGCCGCGCGCGCAGGACTGCCCACGCGCGAGGGACGCGAGAGCACGGCGATCCTCGGCTACTCGTATGGTGGTCTCGCCGCGGTCGCCGCGACCATCGCCCGACCCGACGACTTCGGGCGCGTGATCGCGATGAGCCCGAGCCTGTGGGTCGCGCAGCGCGACGTGATCGCCCGGTTCCAGCACGCGCGCACGCTCCCGCGCCGGCTCTGGATCGACGTCGGCAGTCGTGAGCCAGACGCCGAGGATCTCATCCCGTACATGGTCGGAGACGCGCGCGACCTGCGAGACGTGGCGCTCGATCGCGGGCTCGTGTTCGGGCGCGACGTGGGCTTCGACGAGGCGCTGGGCGAAGGGCACGACATGAGCGCGGCGGGGCGACGCATGCGCGCCGCGCTGCTCTTCGCGCTCGGCGATCGCGACCTCTCGGGCGAGACACCGACGGCGCTGTCGATCACGCGCTACCCGTCGCACGGTCGACGCGCGACCCACGCCATCCAGACGCAGTACGAGCGAGGCGCACGCCTCACGTGGCCCGAGCGCCTCGTCGAGGCCCACGCGGGAGACACCACGCTCCGACGCGACGTCGCGGGCATCGATCGCCCACTCACGGTGCGCGCGTTCGGGCTCGAGGCGACCTGTCCCTGAGAGACGGAGAACCATCGTCTGATGGTGCCCAGGAGCGCGGGCCTCGACCTACCCGTTCGGGGGGTCGCGTCAAAGTGCCCGTAGAACACCATGGAAATCGGGCACTTGCAGAGCGTGGAGTGACCCCGTGGTAGGTAGGGGGATGCGCGAGCGGTATCCGTTCTACGTCGCCAACGTCGCCGAGAGTCCCAACGCCGATCTCGAGGTCACGAACAAGTACACGGGGGAGGTGGTCACGCGCGTGGCGCTCGCGCGGGCGGCAGACATCGAGCGGGCGATCGTCGGGGCCGTGGCCGCGCAGGACGCGATGCGGCGCATGCCGCCCTTCGAGCGCAAGGCCGTGCTCGAGCACTGCGTGCGTCGATTCCGTGAGCGCTTCGAGGAGCTCGCGATGGCGCTCTGCCTCGAGGCGGGAAAGCCCATCAAGGACGCGCGCGGCGAGGTGACGCGGCTCATCGACACGTTCACGGTCGCGGCCGAGGAGGCCACGCGCCTCGGCGGCGAGGTCGTGCCGCTCCAGATCTCGTCTCGCGCCAAGGGCTACCGCGGCATGACGCAGCGGGTTCCCGTCGGGCCGTGCTCGCTGATCGCGCCGTTCAACTTCCCGCTCAACCTCGCGGCGCACAAGATCGCGCCCGCGATCGCAGCGGGCTGCACCTGGGTGCTCAAGCCCGCGAGCAAGACCCCCGTGGGCGCGCTCATGATCGGCGAGATCCTCGCGGAGACCTCGCTGCCCAAGGGGAGCTTCTCGATCCTCCCGGTCCACCGGGACGGCGCCGATCTCTTCACCACCGACCCGCGCTTCAAGCTGCTCTCGTTCACGGGCTCGCCCCAGGTGGGCTGGGATCTCAAGGCGCGCGCGGGCAAGAAGAAGGTCGTGCTCGAGCTCGGCGGCAACGCCGCGTGCATCGTCGATCGCGACGCCGATCTCGACGTGGCGGTGCCGCGCATCGTCTTCGGCGCGTTCTACCAGTCGGGGCAGAGCTGCATCTCGGTGCAGCGCGTGATCGTGCACGACGCGATCTACGAGGCGTTCCGCGTGCGCTTCGTCGATGCCGTGAGGGCGCTCGTGGCGGGCGATCCACGCGACGAGTCGACCTTCCTCGGGCCGATGATCAGCGAGGGCGAGGCCGAGCGCCTGCAGGGCTGGATCGAGGACGCCAAGGCGCGCGGCGCGACGATCCTCTGCGGCGGTTCGCGCGCGGGCGCGATGCTCGAGGCGACGGTGGTGGAGGGCTGTCCACGCGAGGCGCCGCTCTACCGCGAAGAGGCCTTCGGGCCCGTCGCGCTGCTCTCGCGCTTCGAGACGATGGACGAGGCCTTCGCCGAGGTGAACGACTCGGCGTTCGGTCTCCAGGCGGGTCTCTTCACGAACGATCTCCCGACCGCGATGCGCGCGTGGGACGAGCTCGAGGTGGGCGGCGTGCTCGTGAACGAGGTGCCGAGCTTCCGCGTGGACAACATGCCGTACGGCGGCGTGAAGGACTCGGGCCTCGGTCGCGAGGGCGTGCGCTACGCGATCGAGGACATGACGGAGCCGCGCCTCTTGGTGTTGAAGAGCTGATGCCGGCGTCGGAGCGCGAGCCGAGGCGCGCGGAGCACGGGCTGAGCGGCGATGGACTGCTCTACGCGCTCTTCGTCGCGATCTGTCTCGGCCTGGGCTACGCGACCCTGGCCCGCTACGACGCGAGCGCGCCCTCGCACGGCGGAGGCGATGCGCGCCACTACCACGCGATGGTGGAGGGCCGCGAGGTGGTGCATCCCACCGCGTCGGTCTTCGCCACGCGCGTGCTCGTGCCGAGCCTCGCGCGCGCGCTACTGCCGCTCTTCGAGGGTCGCATCGGCAGCTGGAGCCCCACGGCGCTCGCGCTCCTGATCGTCAACTCGCTCTTCGTCGCGGGCACGGCGCTCCTCGTCGTGATCGTCTCGCGCCGCATGGACGGTCGGCGCGACGTGGGCCTCGTGGCGGCCCTCCTCTACCTCGCGAGCTTCGCCATCCCGAACCTCGAGCTCGCTGGGCTCGTCGACTCGGCCGAGGGCTTCGTGCTCCTCGGCGTGGTCGCTGCGCTCCTCGCACGGCGGTGGTGGTGGCTCGTGCCGCTCGCGATCCTCGGCGCGCTGGCCAAAGAGGCGGTGCTTCCGCTCTCGGCCGTGCTGGTCGCGACGTGGGCGTGGGCCAGTCGCGCGCAGAGCGAGGAGGCGCGGCCCCCGCTCGTCCCCTGCGTAGCCGGCGGCCTCGCGGGCGCAATGGCGTTCGTGCTCGTGCGTCTGTGGGTGCTCGATCGCTGGGTGTTCCCGTGGGACGTGGCCACCACGCTGGCGCGCCCGTCGCTCATCACCGATCTCTCGCGTCTCGTCGATCGAAGCGCGCTCTACGTGTTCGGTTGGCTCTTGCCGCTCGGCCTGCCGCGCGTCCGCGAGCTCCCGCGCGAGTGGCGCCTCGGCACGGTCGCGATGTCGCTCGTGGCCACCGCGTTCGCGCTCCTCGCGCACGGCACCGTCGTGCGCCTCGCCTTCGACATCGCGGCGCCGCTGCTCGCGATCGCGGCCGCGCGCCTCTTGCTCGAGGACCGCGCGCGCGAGCGAGCGTGATCAGGGGCACATACAGGTCTCACGGGTCGCGGCCGAATCGAAGCAGAAGCCGCCAGCGCTGCAGGTCCCGCCGACGCCGTCGCTGCAGAAGCGCTCCCCCATGTGCCCGCTCCGACAGCCCGTCCGCCCCGGCTCGATGCAGGGCGAGCACCCCATCACGGGCGTGCACGGGAGCCCGCCGGTGCTCACGGTGCACGGGACCGTCTCGGAGCCCGTCGCGGTGCCGCTGCAGGTCCCTGCGTTGCACACCGGTGTCGAGCACGTTCGGCTCTGAGAGCCAGCCGTGGAGCAGCTCGTCGCATCGAGCCGCATGCACGCACCCGCCCCCCCGCACGACGCGGCGCCACACGCGGTGTTCTCGGTGACGCGTGCGCACGCCTCGGTCTCGGTGCGCGTGATCGACGCACACGTGCCCGCCGCGCAGCGAGGCACGACGACGTCGCGTGCGTGCGTTCCAGACTCGTCGCAGACGTCGGCGAAGCCTGCGCACGCGCTCCAGACCCCAGCCATCTCGGCCCCACACGACGAGCCCTCGGTCATCCGCGCGCAGCCCGCGGCGTCGACCTCGATCGTGGTGCTCGGCGTGCACGTCCCACCCGCGCACGCGTAGCGCGTGCGGCTGCGAGAGCGCGTCCCCTCGGCGCTGCACGTCGCGTCCACGTAGGCGCACGCCCCGTAGTCGGTGAGCCCGTCGGGCGCGCACGAGGTGCCGTCGGTGTCACGAGAACAGGCGATCGTCTCGGTGCTCGTGTGCGGCGCGCAGCTCGAGGCCACACAGGTGTACGTGGTCACCGTCCGCTCGGCGGTGCCGATCTGCTCACAGACGTCGCCTGCGCTGCAGATGCCAGGAACGCCCTCTTCGCGGCCCGGGCAGTCGGTGTCGAGGACGCAGCCGACGCAGGTGTCGCTGCTCGCGTCGCAGTGCGTCGGCGCGGCGCACGGATCGACGCCGTCGTGGATGCTGCAGCGGCCCGCCGCGCACTGATCGGCCCCATTGCAGCGCACACCATCGTCGCAGGCGCGCGTGTGCTCCGCGTGCGTGCAGCCCCCCTCGGTGCAGGCGTCGTCGGTGCAGGGGTTGGCGTCGTCGCAATCGAGCGGCACACAGTGGATCGACGGCGCATCGAGCCCAGGCGCATCGAGCCCAGGCGCATCGAGCCCAGGCGCATCATCGATGCCCGCCTCGTGGGAGATCGGACCGCGGTCGACGAGACAGCCTGCGATCGCGACGACCGAGGCCAGCGACACGAAGCAGAAGCAAGGACGCATCGGAGAGAATCATACGTGCAAGAGCGCCGGTTCATTCGAGTCGCTGCTCGGCCCTGTGCCCGCACGACGTACCCAACGGCACGAGGCCGACGGAGTCGCTCCGCCGGCCTCGCATCGAGTGTGGGGACGCTCCGTGAGGGTCAGGGCGTGGCAGCGGGCGCTGCCGCGCGACGACGACGCGGCGGCGGAGGCGCACCGTCCTGTGGCCGCGCGGCATCGGCCTGCACGCAGCCCTCGAGCTGACGCGGGCCCGACGCAGGCGCGGGCGCGATGATGTGGAACTCGACGCGGCGGTTGCGCTGTCGGCCCTCGGCCGTGGTGTTGGTCTCCGTGGGGTGGAGCTCACCGCAGCCCCAGGCCTCCATGCGTCCGACGTCGATGCCGTGCTCCGTCAGCCAGCGAAGCACGCTGGCGGCGCGACGGCGCGAGAGGTCGAGGTTGGCCGCGTCGCGGCCGCGATCGTCGGTGTGACCCTCGATGCGAACCCGCGTGATCTGCGGGTTGGCCGCCAGCACCGCGCGCACCTCCTCCAGGATCGGGAAGGAGCGATCGAGGATGACGTCGCGGTTCGTCGCGAACTCGACGAGCTGGAGGATCACGATCGTGCCCGTCTCGGTGTCGAGGCGGATCGTGCGCGGACAGCCGTTGTTCTCGGGCAGGCCGGGCGCGAGGGGACAGTTGTCGTGCGGGTCGATCACGGTGTCCTGATCGTTGTCGTTCTCGGGACAACCGTCCTCGTCCTGGAAGCCGTCGCGATCCTCGGCCTCGATCGGGCAGCGATCGTCGGCGTCGAGCACGCCGTCCTGATCGTTGTCCGGATCGGGCACGCCGTCCTCGTCCTGGAAGCCGTCGCGATCCTCGGGATCCATGGGCGCGCCGTCGTTCACGTCGAGCACGCCGTCCTGATCGTTGTCCGGATCGGGGCAGCCGTTCTGGTCCTCGAACGTGTCGACGTCCTCGGGCTCCGTCGGGCACTGATCGTCGGGATCGAGCAGGCCATCTCCGTCGGTGTCGGGTACGGGCGGCGGCTCCACCACGACGGGCTCGGCCACACGACAGTGCGGGTCGTGCGCGTAGCCGATCTGGAAGACGCCGCGGAAGTCCGGCGCGCCGTAGCCGCGCGCGATGCCGGCGCCGCCCGCGAGGCCGATCTCCATCTCGCAGATCGGGTGCACGCGCAGGCCACCGATCACCTCGAGCGGCGAGCTGTCGCGGCCCGCGAAGCCGCCGTTGCCATTGAGCGTCTCGAAGCCCGTCGCGCCGTAGGCCTCCACGAGGAGGTCGAGCACGTCGGGCACGAGCACGCCGGTGATCCCGAGGCCGTACGTGAGCTCGTGGCCCACGCGCAGCGCGAGGAGGTCGGTGCTCTCGCGCACGCGCGCGCCCACGTTGAGGCCGATGCGCAGGCGATTGTCCGCGACGCGGAGCTCGCCCATGAGGCGAGGCACGAACGTGACCGCGCGCTCGCCGGTGAACGTCTGCGAGGGCGAGGTCGCGTCGCCGAGCGGGAACGTGACGCCGAGCTGCAGACCGAGCGCGAAGACGTCGGTCCGCTCTCCGAAGAGCCGGACGCGCGCGCCGAGGTACGGATCGCCCACCTGCGTGCCGTCGGCCCGCGAGCTCACGGGCGCCATGTCGCTGCCCGTGCTGAACAGCGTGGCCGGAAGGCCCGCGTAGATCACCACGCGGTCGAAGAGGCCGAGCGAGAGGCCGACGTTCGCCGTCAGCATGTGCTCGACCACCGGGTAGCGCTCGGTGTCCGCGTGGCCGATCGTGGCCTCGTAGACGAGCGGGTTCAGGCCGTAGTCGAGCGAGAGCCGCGCGCCGAAGTCGAGGTGCCCGAGATCGTTCGGGCTCGAGATCGCGAAGCCGTCGTTGGACGTCTCCGCCGCGCGGAACTGGTCGAGCTGGAAGCCCTGCGCCTCGGCGACCGCGACGGGCGCGGTGCCGAGCGCGAGGCCGAGGAGCACGAGCTGGTTCTTGAGCTTGTTCGGTTGGCTCATGGTCGTTGGCTCCTCGATTCAGCGGTTCGTGCGACGGCGCGCCAGCACGAGGCCGAGCGCGACGAGGATGCTGACCCACGCTGCGCGCGAGCCCGAGTGACTCGTGGACGCGCTGCACACGGCGCCACCGACGAAGCTGCCCGCGATCGGGCCCGCGTCGGGAGAGGCCGCCGCGTCCATGCCTGCGTCGGGCGCACCCGGCCCTGCGTCACTGCGACCCGCGTCGCGCATCGGCGTGGCTGCATCGACGGTCGGGATCGCGGCATCCGGCAGCGGCGGCAGGGCCGCGTCGGGCTCCACGAGCGCCGCGTCGGGCAGCTCGATCGACGCGTCGGGCAGCACGAAGAACGCGTCGGGGACAGGTCCGGCGTCGGCGCCCGCGGGCATGCAGAAGCGGCCCGGGTGACAGACGAAGCCGGGGGCGCACTGCGCGTCGGTCACGCACTCGACGCAGCGATCGTCGCCCGGGCCGCCGCACACGCCGCTGGAGCAGACGTCGCCGGCAGGACGCGAGGTGTGGCCACACACGTTCGCCGTGCAGATGTCCGTCGTGCACTCGGTGCGATCGTCACAGTCGATGTCGACGTTGCACTCGACACACACGTTGACGCCCATCGCGTTGCGCAGGCAGAAGGGCGCTGCCGGGGTGCAGCCGAGATCGCCGAGATCCGGGCTCGAGTCGATGCACACCTCGCAGGCCGGCGCGCGAGGACCCGTCGTACGACAGTGGGGCCGCGTCATCGTGCAGCCGGTGTCGGTGCCGAAGGCCGTGTCGTCCATGCACGTGCCGCACATCGAGGGCTCGCCCGTGCACACGAAGCCGGGCTCCACGACGCAGCCGCCCGAGCAGCCGTCGCCGGCCACCAGGCCGCCGTCGTCGCACTCCTCACCGCCCTGGATGCGGCCGTCACCGCACACCGCGGACTGGCAGAGGCCCGTGCTCACGTCGCAGCCGATGAAGGGAAGCGGGCAGTCCGACGCGGCCGCACAGCCTCGCGTCTGGAGGTAGCAGCTCATCACCGTGTCGTTGTGATCGCAGAACCAGAGTCGACCGCTCGTGCCCACGAAGGTCAGGCCATCGGAGCCCGCCATGTTCGTGCGGGTGTGCGCGCCGAGCACGATGCCCGTGCCGAGCAGCGAGGGCCCCGACACGAGCGCGCCGCTCTCGCGGTAGATCGCGAATTGCCCCTGGTTCGAGGCGATCATGAGGAGATCGGTGCCGGGCGCGCGGGCGAGGTTGTCGATGCCCATCACGGCCGTCGTGAACTCGCGCACGGGCGTGGTGCCGGTGCGCGGATACTCGAGGACGCGCGCCGAGAAGTAGTCGGCGACGAAGAGCGTCCCGCCGGTGCCGATGTCGACACCCGCGCACAGCGTCGGCGCCGCGATGGTGCCGGAGCCTCCGAGCACGCGGCTCGAGAGGATCGCGAGCGTGACGGGATCGAGCTCGATCACCTCGCAGTTGTGTCGAACCACGACGCCGACGGCGGTCACGCCATCGTAGGCCGCACCGTCGACCTCGGTGCCGAGGGGCGTGGGCAGCGCGGCCGTGGCGCGGAGCAGGTCACCTGCCGCGTTGTAGATCTGCGCGTTCGTGCCGTCGTAGGCGATGACGACGAGCTCGTCGCGGACGGGGTTGTAGAACGAGGCCTGCGGCGTGAACATCGGCGCATCGACGGTACGGAACAGCGGATACGTCTGTGCGCTCGCGGCACCTGCGGCCCATGCGAGGGCCAGCGTTGCGGCAACCAAGAGAGGTCGTTGTCTCATGAGCAACGATTCTACACATGCCGTGCCACCTGGGGCGCTGTGCCGATCGCCGAGGAGTTCCCGGGGGCGGACGCGAGCGAGAGACGGAATCGCCGTGGCGCCCCCACGACGACGGAGGGCCGAGCCTCCAGTGGCACCAAGCCCTCACAACGAAACGAGCCGGAGGATGGTGTCCTCCGGCTCGTGGCGACGCCTCGCGGCCTGGCGTGGTTCAGCGCGGAGCGCGACGGCCGCGACCGCGCGGGGTCGCCGCTGCTCGTGGCGCGGCCGCCTCGAGGCAGCCCTCGAGCTGACGCGGGCCCGAGGCCGGAGCGGGGCTCAGGATGTGGAACTCGACGCGACGGTTCCGCTGGCGACCCTCGGCGGTCATGTTCGTCTCCGCCGGGTGCAGCTCACCGCAGCCCCACGCCTCGAGGCGCTCGGCGGCGATGCCGTGCTCCACGAGCCAGCGCATGACGCTGGCGGCGCGGCGACGTGAGAGGTCCATGTTGGCCGCGTCGCGGCCGCGATCGTCGGTGTGACCCTCGACGCGCAGGCGCGTGAGCTGCGGGTTCGCGTCGATGACCGCGCGCACCTCCTCGAGGATCGGGAAGCTGCGCTCGAGGATGACGTCGCGGTTCGTGGCGAACTCGACGAGCTGGAGGATGAAGATCTGACCGGTCTCGGTGTCGAGGCGCACGGCGCGCGGGCAGCCGTTGTCCTCGGGACGACCCGGCGCGAGCGGGCACTGGTCGTTCACGTCGAGGACGGTGTCTCGATCGTTGTCGGGATCGGGGCAGCCGTTGGTGTCCTCGAACGTGTCGACGTCCTCGGGCTCGTTCGGGCACTGGTCGCTCGTGTCGAGGATGTGATCGCGGTCGTTGTCCGGATCGGGCACGCCGTCGGTGTCCTCGAAGCCGTCGCGATCCTCGGGATCCATCGGGGCGCCGTCGTTCACGTCGAGCACGGCGTCCTGGTCGTTGTCAGGATCGGGGCAGCCGTTGGTGTCCTCGAACGTGTCGACGTCCTCGGGCTCCGTCGGGCACTGGTCGTCCGGATCGAGGATGCCGTCCCCGTCCGTGTCGCCCGGCAAGTGCTCCTCTTCCTGCACCACCGGCTCGGCGGGCCGGCAGTGCGGATCGTGCGCGTAGCCGACCATGAGCACGCCGCGGAAGTCGGGCGCGCCGTAGCCGCGGGAGATACCCGTGCCGCCGGCCAGACCGATCTCCATCTCGCAGATCGGATGCACACGACCGCCGAGCAAGATCTCGATGGGCGAGCTCTCGCGGCCACCGAAGCCGCCGCGATCGTTCAGTGTCTCGAAGCCCGTCGCGCCGTAGAGCTCGAGCATCAGGTCGAACACGTCCGGCACGACGACGCCGGTGATGCCCGCACCGAAGGTCAGCTCGTGCCCGACGCGCAGCGCGAGCAGGTCCGTGCCCTCACGGATGCGCGCGCCCACGTTGAGGCCGATGCGCAGGCGATTGTCCGCGAGCCGGATCTCGCCCATGAGGCGCGGCACGAACGTGACCGAGCGCTCGCCCGTGTACGACTGAGTCGCCGAGGCCGCGTCGCCCAGCGGGAAGGTGAGGCCGAGCTGGAGGCCGAGCGCGAACACGTCCTGGCGCTCACCGAAGAGCCGGACACGCACGCCGAGATAGGGGTCGCCGACCTGCGTCCCATCGGCGCGCGACGTGGTGGGGGCCATGTCGCTGCCGTTGCTGAAGAGCGTCGCGGGCATCCCTGCGTACACGACGACGCGATCGAAGAGACCGAGCGCGAGGCCCACGTTCATCGAGAGCTGGTTCTCGACCACCGAGTAGCGCTCGGTGTTCGCCATGCCGATCTGCGACTCGTACACGAGCGGGTTGAGCGCGTAGTCGAGTGAGAGCCGTGCACCGAAGTCCAGGTGCCCGAGATCGTTGGGGCTCGAGATGGCGAACCCATCATTCGAGGTCTCCGCCGCACGAAACTGGTTCAGCTGGAAGCCCTGCGCCTCGGCCTTGTCGGCCGTGGCGGCCATGAGGGCCACGCCGCCGGCGAGGCCGACGCCCAGGACCTTCGTAGTGGAGACCAAGCTCTTCATCTTTTCTCTCACGACATGCTCCTATGACGCGCACGACGGCGCGTGATCGCCCAGATCATCCCCAGCACGGCGGCTGCCAACCATGCTCCGCGGGAGTCTCTGGACGCGGGAACACTACATCCGCACGCGCCACCCGCAAAGCCACCGACGACCGGGGTCTGCCCGCCATCGCGCGTGACGGTGCCGGCATCCGCAACGCCTGCGTCCGCAAGCGTCCCCGCGTCGGACCGCGCGCCAGCATCGGAGACGCCAGCGTCACCCGCGCTCCCACTGGGATCGAGGTAGTTCGGCACGCCATCGCCGTCGTCGTCGCCCAGGCCCTCCTCTCGATCGCCGGCCGCGTCGCCGTCGGCGTTCGTGTCGAGCCAGTTCGGAGCTCCGTCACCATCCACGTCGGCGCCGCTCGCGCCGAGGCGCGCGCCATCGGAGCGCTCACGGGCGGTGAGGATTCCGTCGCCGTCGTCGTCTCCGTCGCGATAGTCGGGCGTGCCATCCATGTCCGTGTCGCGACACGGGGCGGCCGTGCACTCCTCCGCGGTCGGGAGACCGTCGCCGTCGTCGTCGGGGTCGAGGAAGTCCGGTCGGCCGTCGGAGTCGGTATCGATCGACACGCCGCTCGGCCGCTCCTCGCGCGTGGGTCGGCCATCGCCGTCGTCGTCGGTGTCGCGGTAGTCGGGCGTGCCGTCCATGTCGGTGTCGCGGCACATCGTGGGGTCCGCGCACTCCTCGGCCGTCGGCACACCGTCGCCATCGTCGTCCGGATCGAGCTGATCGGGCGTTCCGTCCATGTCGGTGTCCGGGCACATCGCGGGCATCGGGCACTCGATGGCGTCGACGATGCCGTCGCCGTCGGAGTCGAGCATCGTGCGGTCGTAGGTGAAGCCGTTGGCGTCGGTCGCGGTGTTCCCCACGTCGTCGGTCGCGACGACCGACAGCGTGTGCGCGCCCTCCGCCAGATCGCTCGGCTGCGCGAGCGACCAGCGGCCGTCCTCGCCCGCGACCGTCGTGCCGATCTCGGTGCCGTCGATCGACACCACGATCGTGTCACCCGGCTCCGCGGTGCCCGCGTAGGTCGGACGCGCCGAGCCCACCGTGCCGCCATCGGCCGGGCGGACGATGGCCACCTCGGTCGCCGTGTCGACGACGAAGGAGCCGCTCGCGGTCGCCGTGTTGCCGCTCGCGTCGCGCGCGACCGCACGCATCGTGTGCTCGCCGTCGACGAGCGCGTCGGTCGTGCCCAACGTCCACGTTCCGTCGGCGCCGGCGGTCACCGTGCCGAGGAGCGCGCCGTCCACGAAGACCTGCACGCTCGCACCAGGCTCGCTCGTGCCGCGCAGCGCCGGCGTGGCGTCCGCGGTGCGCTCGCCATTCGTCGGGCTCGTGATCGCGACGTCGGGCGCGGTGAGATCGACCGTGAAGTCGTGCGCGTCGTCGGCGGTGTGTCCCGCGGCATCCGTCGTCGTCGCGAAGACCGTGTGCGTGCCCTCGGCGAGCGGGCTCGTGAGCTCGAAGCGCCACGTCCCGTCCGCGTCGGTCATCGCCGTGCCGAGGATCGCGCCGTCGACGATCACGGTGACGAGCTGGTTCGGCTCCGAGCTGCCAGTGATCGACGGCGTCGTGTCGTTGGTCGTGGTCTGATCACCCGGGTTGCGGATCTCGAGCGAGGGCGCGGTGAGATCCACCGCGAAGCGCCCCGCGTCGGTCGCGGTGTTGCCCGCCAGGTCGGTCGCCGTCACGGAGACGTCGTGATCGCCCTCGGCGAGGGCGCTCGGCACCGCGAGCGTCCAGTTCCCCTCGGCGTCGACGGTCACGGTCCCGATCACGGCGCCGTCGAGCGTCACGACCACGGTCGCGCCGGGCTCGCCGGTGCCCGAGAGCTCGGGCGTCGGATCGCCGATCGCGCCGTGATCGCCGGGCTGGAGGAAGTCGACGCGCGTCATCGTGTCCACGACGAACATCGTCGTGTCGGTCGCCGTGTGGCCGCCCGCGTCGGTCGCCGTGACGGTCGCCGTGTACGCGCCGTCCGTCAGCGCCGTCGACGGAGTGACGCTCCACGTGCCGTCGGCGCCCACCGTCGTGGTGAGGGTCGTGCCCCCGATGCTGACGGAGATCGTCGCGCCCGGCTCCCCCGTGCCGTGGATGTCGGGTGTCGCGTCGCGGATCGTGCCGGTCGGGCCCGTCACGTCGACGAACGTGCCGTCGTCGATCGTGAAGTGGACGTCGGTCGTGGCCGCCATGTGGCCCGCCCCGTCCACGGCCTCCGCACGCACGCGGTGCATGCCCGTGCCGAGCGCCGAGGGCACGTCGAGCGACCAGGTGCCATCGGCCGCGACCGTCACGGTGCCGACCACCGCCTCGTCGACGATCACGTCGACCATCGCGCCGGGCTCTCCGGTTCCCGTGATCGTCGGCGTGGTGTCCATCGTCGTCGAGCCCTCGGTCGGGCCCGTGATCGCGACGTACGTCGCCGCGTCGATCGTGAGGTTCGTCGTGTCGGTCGTGACGTTGCCGAGGTCGTCGGTGGCGCTCGCCGTGACGACCTGCGGGCCCTCGGCCATCGCCGTCGAGGGCGTGAACGACCAGTGGCCCGAGGCGTCCGTCATCGTGGTGCCGAGCACCACGCCGGCCACGCTCACCGTGACGGTCGCGCCGGGGTTCGCGCTTCCGGTGAAGGTCGGCGTGGTGTCGTCGAGCACGACGCCGCTCGGCCCGGTGAGGTCGATCTCGACGCGGCACGCGGCGCTGCATCCATCGCCCGCCACGGTCGCGCCGTCGTCGCAGATCTCGGGCGCCGTGACACGGCTGTCGCCGCAGCGCGGCGCGGTCACGATCACCGTGGGCTGGTTGCCGGGCGCCGTGCTGTCACCGTCGGACGTGCCCGTGAACGTGTCGGTCACGCCTCCGCCCGCGAGCGTCTCGCCCTGACCCGACACCGTGGCGGTGTTCGAGATCGGCTCACCCCCGAGCGCCGAGGTGATGCGGACGGTGAACACCACGGTCACGCTCGCGCCAGGCGCGATGCGGCCACCCGTCGATCCCGTCGCGCCCGTGCCGATCCTCGCGAGCACCGCGCCCATCGCGAGCTCGGCCTGGTCGCCGTCGGCCGCGGAGGTGCGATCGACTCCGTCGATCGTGATGCTCGTGCCGGGTGCGAGCTCGGTGCCCGCCGGGAGCACATCGCGGAGCACGCTGCCGATCGACGCGTCACGGCCGTTGTTCGTCGCGGTGATGGTGTAGGTGATGAGATCGCCCTGATCCGCGCCGTTTCCGTCGAGATCGTTCAGCGCTGCGGTCTTCGTCACCGCGAAGTCGGGGGCGAAGATGTCCGTCGCGAAGGTGATGACGCCGAGGCCGATGCCCTCGCCGCCGGTCTGGGCGCGGATCGTGGCGGTCGTCGCTCCGTTCGGCAGCGCATCGACCGTGGCGAAGAGATCCTGGTCGTAGCCGAGCGTGTTGCCGTACGCGGGCTGACGGCTCGCGACGACCGCATCGAAGAGGGAGATGGTGCTGTTGCCGATGTCGTTGTTCGGGTTGAGCACACCGGTCGCGGGCGTGGTGCCGAGCAACGTGTTGCGCGCGCCCGAGATGAGGCGGAGCGTGTCGTTGTTCCCGCGGTCACCGTCCCAGAACACCACGCCCACGCGCGAGCTCACCGAGCCCGAGGCTGGCGTGACGAAGCCGCTCACGGTCACGTCGATCGCGGTCGTGCCGTACGCGCGGAACGCGTCGTACACGACGAGGTTTCGCAGCGGCAGCGTGGCGTCGTCGTAGGCGACCACCATGGTCCAGCCACCGAAGAGGTTCGTCGCGCCGCTGTTGCAGCGCATGTCGGCGACCCAGTAGGTGCCGTTGCCCGCCGCCTGCACGGCGCTCGTGACGTCGACGAAGCCCTGGTAGTAGTCGGCGCTGCCGGAGACCGTGGCGCCGGAGTCGAAGAGCGAGGCCGTGACGGGTGTGTAGCTTCCGCCCGGCACGCGGAGGCGCACGATGTTGCGCGCCATGGCGGCAGGCGCCGCGCACGACCAGTAGAGGCCCGCCCAGCGCACGGTGGCGGTGGCCGGCAGCGCCAGGTCCGCCGCGCTCGACATGGTGGTCGTCGGATCGGCGTCCGCGTCGACCGGGCCCATGTTGAAGTTGTTGTTGATGCCATCGCCGCCGGCGCCCGACGTGCTCCGGATCGCGTCGCAGTAGTTGGCCGGATCCGAGCCGCGTCGCAGGCAGTGCTGCGCCGTGTTGCCGACGAAGGTGATGTCGCCGCGCTGGTTCGTGATGAATCGGCGGGTCGGCGCACGCTCCTGCGCGAGGGCCGCAGGAGACGTCACGAGCACGAGCGCGAGGGAAGAGAGGAGGACCGCGAGACGGTTCATGGAAGCTCCGGATGGGCCACGAAGGCGGGCCGGCCCCGGTGCAAGCGACGCACCGAGCCAGAAGCCGAGGCTTTCCTGCCACCCGAGAGGGGCCCGAGCCGACAAGCGTAGGCCGCGTCCGACAGCCCCTCGTCGCGCGTCGTCAGAAGGGCACGTCGAGCGCCACGGGATCTCCCGGGCTCGGCCGCGCGCCGCTCTGTCGAATGGCGCCGACCCGCAGCCCGTGACGACGCAGCGCGTCGAGCTCGTCGGCGCTGAGCACGTGGCGTGACTCGATCCGCTGACCTGCCTCGAACAGCGCCGGAGAGCCCTCTCCCTGGGCCACGAGATCGACACGTCGCGGCCGGTAGCCCCACCCGATCCGGAGCGCGAGGTCGCTGTCGCACGGTCCCCGCGCGCCGAGCGTGAGCACCAGCGTGGCGCCCTCGTCGGCGCGCTCGAGCTGCGCGTCGATCAGCGCCAGACAGGCGGTGAGCGCCCGGCCCTCGGTGGGCCCGGCCACGCCGACCACGTGACGCATGCGCAGGTCGTGCATTCGGTCTCCCTCTCGCTCGAGCAGGTACACGCCGTCGGCCGCGACCACGAGCGCGTGGTCCGAGCGCGCGAGCCAGTCGCGGACGAGCGGCTCCTCCTCGGTGCGGAGCAGCTCCTCGCGATGCGCGTCCACGCGCCGGCGCCACGCATCGAAGAGCACGAAGTCGGCACGGGTCTCGGGCGGCGGAGGCCTCCGCAACGTGCGGCGCTCCGCGAAGTGCGCGAGCACACGCTCGGGGGCCTGCACCGACGCGCTCGCCGGCACCACGGCCACGGCCGCCTCGAGCGCGGCGGTGGTCGCGTCCGGCGCGTAGGCCAGCGCATCGAAGCGCCTCGAGACGGGCGAGCCTCCGTGGAGCACGTGCGCGAGCGTCACGGCGAGCACGAGCGCGGGCGACGCCACGCCGCGGTCGAGGCCTGGAGAGAAGCGCGCCACGCGCGAGGCGCCCACGAGCGAGGCCGCGGTCACCATCGGCAGCGCGGGGGTGAGGTAGTGCGAGTCGGAGAGGAGCGTCGTGGGAAACGACGAGAGCAGGTTCATCGCGAGGAGGGGCGCCGCGAGCACGAGCCACTCGGGCGCGAGGAACGCCAAGAACGCGAGGGGCGCGGTGACCACGAGCAGGTACGGCGCGCGCTCGGGCATCGCGAGCCATGCCGCCACCTCGAGCGGCTCGCGCACCACGGCGAGCATCGCGTCGAGCGGCCCGTGCCCCCACCGATCGAAGTGCTGCACGAACGAGCCGTTCGCGGGCGCGTAGTGGGGATGGAACACGAAGAGAAAGAGGGCGACGTAGACGAGCGCGCCCGCGCTCGAGGCGAGGCCCACGCGCACGCGGGCCGCGCGCGTCGGGCCGGGCAGCGCGTGGGCCCGCAGCGCGAACCCGAGCCCGAGCACGACCACCACGAGGCCCAGATCCTCTCGACACGCGAGCACCCCGAGCGCGGACCACGCGAAGCCCTGCGCGCTCCTTCGCTCGAGCGACTCACACGCCCACGCGAGCGGCAGCACGGCGAGCGTGCCGGGGTGGAAGTCGCTCGTGGCCACGTGCCAGAGGTTGGGCTGGAGCAGCCAGCCGAGCGCCCCCGCCCACGGGGCAAGACGCGCGAGGCCTGGCGCCTCCGCAGAGCGACGCAGGACGCGCGCCGAGAGCCGCGCGAGCGGCCACGCCGCCATCGCGACGGCGACCGACTGCGCGACGAGGAGCGTGCGCACCTGACCGAACAGGGCGCCGACGCGACCGAGCAGCTCGAGCGGCCACACGAAGTGCAGGCCCCACACGTGCGCGTCGACCATGGGCTCCCACGGATCGTTGTGGGCCTCGCCCCATGCGAGCCGCGCGTAGAACGCGAGATCGAAGTTGCGGTTGTGGAAGGTCGCGTAGCGCTGCCACGCGAGCACGAAGAAGCCGAGCGCCGCGACGCTCACGAGGAGCGCGAGCGCGCGCCGCTCCCTGCGCGTCAGCGAGCCGTCATCGCGGAAGCCGGCGCGGAGCGAGGCCCCCGTCCGATCGACGACGGCGAGCACGCGCGCGCGGATGGACGAGGCCTCTGCCACGGGGGCGATGACCTATCACGCGTCCCGCGGCGGTGCGCGCATCCCGGTCGCGAGGCCGCTCACGGCACGCTCACGGCTCGCGTCGCGCGGACGGGGCAGCTCACGGGGCCGGCGGCGGCGCGGCACCGTCCAGGCGCGACGGCGTCGCGTCGACCTCGCGGCACGCGCGATCCGCCGCGGTCGTCTCGAACGCGCGCACGAGCCTCGGGGGGGCGGCGTCCGGCGTCGTGACGTCGTCGATCAGCCACAGCTCGGCGCGGGCGCGCGCGGGTCGCAGATCGAGCAACACGAAGCCGCGATGCTCCTGCTCGGTGAAGCGCAGGTGCGGCGTGCCTGCGAGGAGCACGCGCTCGGCCTCGCGCGGGTCGCTCGCGAGGGTCGGAGACGAGATGGCGGACGCGCCCCACTCCACGCCGATCGCGCCCCGCTGCGTCGCGGCGTCGTAGCCGGGCCCCGGCAGATCGAACGCGTACGACGAGTGCGTGTCTCCGGTCAGCACGACGACGGGCGCGGGGCTCGCCTCGATCGCCCCGAGCACGCGCCCGCGCTGCGCGGGATAGCCGTCCCACGCGTCCACGTTGTTCATCGCCGGAAATGGCGCGAGCAGCACCTGGTTGCCGACGAGCGTGTAGCGAACGTCGCTCTCGGACAGGAGATCGACCAGCCAGCGCTCCTGCGCGTCGCTCACGATGCGCCGGTCCTCGCGGTTCCAGTCGGCCACGTCGAGCGGCGCCGGATCGCGCTCGTCCATGCGCGTGTCGAGGAGGATCAGGCGCGCGAGATCGCCCAGCACGAGGGCGCGATGGACGCGCGTCTCGTCGCGCACGGGCATCCACTCGAAGAACGCTCGGCGCGCCGCCGCGACGCGATCGGACCAGGGCCCCATCGTGACCGGGTCGTGGCCGGGCGCGCCGTCGCGGCTCGCGTTGTTCGCGAATTCGTGGTCGTCCCACACCGCGAGCAGCGGGTGCTGGCGGAGCGCGGCCTGCGCGTCGAGGTCGGTGCGATAGCGCGCGTGACGACGCCGGTAGTCCTCGAGCGAGAGACAGAGCCCCGGTGGATCGAGCGCGCGGAGCGCACCGTACTCGCCGTCGGCGTACTCGTAGATCGTGTCGCCCAGGTGCACGATCGCCCACAGATCCGGGCGATCGGCGAGATGACGGTAGACGTGGAAGAAGCCCGCCGCGTAGTTCGAGCAGCTCACCACGCCGAGGCGCACCTGCGCGAGGGGGCCCTCCGGCAGCGTGCGCGTGCGGCCCATCGGGCTCACCCCATCGAGGGCGCGGAACCGGTAGTAGTAGACGTGGCCCGGCGCGAGGCCCTCCACGTCGAGCTTCACGCAGCCGTCGCGGCTCGGCTCCGCGGTGGCGCTCGCCGTCGTCACGAGGCGCCTCGCCTCCGGATCGTCGAAGAGCTCCACCTCGAGCGTCTCGGCCTCGCTCACCGCCAGACGCGTCCAGAGGATCACCGAGCGCGGCGTCGGATCACCGCTCGCCACGCCCCACGCGAAGCGCCCGCTCGGAGGCGGGGGCGGCGGCTCGCAGGCCGGCAGCAGGCTCGTCACCGCGGCCGCACCGCTCGCGCGCAGGAGCTCTCGTCGACCGAGGGGCATCGACCGCAAGCGTAGCGGCCCCGCGGCCCCTCTGCCGGGCAACGGCGCGCTCGGCGCGGCGCGTCGCCGTTCCTGTGTAGTCTTGGGCCATGCGCCAGTCGCCCGATCCGACGCCCCTCGTCCTCACGCTGCGGAGCACGCTCGTCGCGCTCGATCCCGAGAGCGGAGCGCATCGCTGGAACCTCCGCCTGCCGATGCAGGTGCGGCGCGTCTTCCCGCTCGAGAAGGCCCTCCTCGTGGTGCTCGCGCAGGCCGGGGAGTCCGGCGCGATCGCGCTCGTGGAGCTGTCGAGCGGCATGGTGCTGCGCCGCATCGAGCTGCCCTTCGATCCGTCGGGCGCCGCCCTTCGCGACGGCGACCGACTCTTCGTCGCGAGCGAGCACGGCGTCGTGTGCGTGACGACGGACTGCCAGCTCGTGTGGTCGGGGAGCATCCGCGCCGTGCAGCGCGGGCTCTTCGGCGCAGACAACATGCTCGTGGTCACCGGCCCCGACGGTCGCGAGCGCGCGCAGGTGCAGGTCGGCAACGAGTCGAGCTCGGGCAACGCCGGCCTCGCGCTCCGAGATCTCGTCTGCCAGCCCGACCTGAGGGACTGACGTGCGCCCCTGCCTCCACCTCGTGGCGAGCGCGTCGCTCCTGACGATGCTCGCGCTCGCGCACCCGCTCCATGCCCAAGCGCCGCCTCCGCAAGCCTCCACGG
>JAIBCE010000454.1 GCA_019694315.1 Sandaracinaceae bacterium | reverse complement strand
CTTGTAGACGCCGAGGAGCGGGATGGTCACGTAGATCGTCCCGCCCGCACCGCCAGCCCAACTGGCGCTGAACACTGGCTGCTTGCTGCCTTCTGGGTAGTTGGGCTTGCCGAGGTCCGGACCGTCTTCGGTCACGAAGGGCTCCGTGCCCACAGGCATTCCATCGCCGAACGAGTGCCAGGTCTCACCGCCGTCGATCGAGCGCCACACCACACCGGTGCCGAGGTTGGCATTGGGGAGATCCTGGCCGCGTGCGCAGCCGCCGAACGCGAGCAGGGTCTGGTGGGTGTCGTCGTTCGGATCGTAGAGGATCGAGGCGATCTGGCAGTTGTGGCCGTTGCCGCCTCCCCCTCCCCAGTGCCCGTATCGGTCGATCCACGTGTACACGTCGGCGCTTCGGTCGTAGCTCGTGCTGGGCGCCGGCATGTCGCCGCCGCGCCCGTTCACCCAGGTCCTTCCCTTGTCCGTGCTCTTGAAGGGACCGCTGATCGTCGCCGCCCAGACCACGTCGGGGTCCGACGGGTGATAGGCGAACATGCAGGTGGCGAAGAGGTTGAATTCGAGGGGGGCCTTGCCCGAGTACCAACGCCGTCCGCCGCTGGTCGAGTACACCGGCGTCATCATGTCCTGAGAGCACAGGACCACGGTGCTGTCCTGGCTGATGCCAAAGCCCATGCCCCAGCCGTTGGTGCCCGGATCGAACGCTGGGGAGGCGAAGAGCCCCGAGTGCATCACGTGCCCGCCCGCGTCTCCCGCGTCCGCGGCCTGGAGCAACGCATCGCTCGACGCGTCGCGCGCGCCCATTCCCGCGTCGCCGTTCGAAGGAGGCGTGGAGCATCCGATCCAGAGCGCCGGCGGACCGACGCCGAGGATCTTCAGCATCAGCCGGCGGCTCATCGCCCTGTCGTTCTCGCTCTGCCTCGTCATGTGGCCTCCCCCGAAGGCTACCCACCTGACGCTGGCCTCGCCGTTACGCGATCCGCGCGCTCGCGCGGTCTCTCGCCGGCTTCTTCGTCGCGGTCAGTCGCAGCCCTGTCCGTCGAGGGCGGGGATGACCACGTCGACCACGGTCGTGGCGAGCTCGGTCACGCCATCGCCCACGAGCGTCACGCGCAGTCGATAGCGGATCGGCTCGGCGCCGCGCGCGATGCGCTCGTTCGCGAAGAGCACACGGAAGCTCACGCGCGTGCCGGGGCGCACATCGTCGAAGCGGTCGGCGCCCTGGATCGCGCCGATCGGCGGCTCGGCCGCGATCGTCTCGACGCCGCGCACGAACATCGTCGCGTCGAGCTCGTCGCCGGGCTCGTCGTCGTTGCGGATCGTGATGTCGATGGGCACCTCGTCGACGAGGGTGCGCACCGCCTCCACCACGCCTCTGCCCAGGCCCGCGCCGTCGCTGCCGATGTCGAAGACCAGCGGCTCGCCGCTCGCGGTGACGGCGCCGGTGCGGCGCGCGACCTCCTCGACGTGCGTGCGATCCTCGGGACCGAAGCCGCTGTAGAGGCCGAGCACCTTGGCGCCGATGCGGCGAAGCGCCGTGATGGTCTCGTCGTAGCCGTGCGGGCGGGGCGCGACCTCGGGGCCGTACGGGTACTCGCCGAAGGGCCCGTTGTGGCTCGGCGCGTCGGTGATCCACACGAAGATGCGCGAGCCGGTCCGGCGGAAGCAGGGATAGCCCACGGTGTCGACCACGCAGCGCCGCGACGGAACGAGCACGCCGAGGTTCTCGCCGGTCGCCGTGAGGTAGAGCGCCTCGATCGCCGACTCGGGGGCATCACCGCCCGAGAGCAGGACGAGCGAGTCGAGCCCGCGCTGGAGCGTCGGGAGATCCGGCGTGGACGTGGTGATCAGGTGATAGGGCGTGTCGCTCGGGTCGCCGTAGCCGTCGACGGGGAACTCGGCGTACTCGGCGAGCGAGAACTGCACGTCGGGGATGGAGGCCGCGATGCCGGGCGCGATCGTGTCGCTGAGGCGGCTCCGGATCTGCTCGATCTCCTCCATCATCGAGCCCGTCACGTCGACGAGGAAGAAGACGTCGGCCTCCGAGATGCGCGTGAGGAACGAGACCGTGATCTCCTGCGGCGGCTCGCTCGGCGGCAGCTCGATGCACACGTCGGGCGGCACGAAGTCCGAGGCGTCGGGGCGCGGCGCGTCGATCGCGGCGTCGTCGTGCGGCGGCTCGGGGATCGTCAGGCCCGACTTCGATCCACACCCCGCGACGAGGAGCACGAGCGCGCCCAGCCAGCTCGCTGCGCTCGCAGCTCCGCTGACGGATCGCATCACGGCGTGTCGCATCATGGCGTGTCGCATCATGGCGTGTCGGATCATGGGCACCCCGCTCCATCTTCGCCCGGAAGGACGATCACGACGTCGATCGAGTCGAGGCGCGCGCGCCCCGACTCTCGCAGCACGACGCGCGCCGGGATCTCGCGGCGCATCGTCGAGGGCCCGAGCGACGAGGCGTCGATCTCGAGCTCGAACGTGAGGCGCGTCCCAGGACGCACGCCATGGAAGGTGGTCGCGTCCATCGACACGACGCCGCTCGCCGGATCGGCGCTCCGCGGCCTGATCGCCACGACGAGCGCGCGCGCATCGATCGTGTCGCCAGGTCGATCCTCGACGATGGCGTCGACCTCGAGCGGCACGCCCTCGGCGAGGCGCTCGATCGCCGACACGACCTGATCGCCGATGCCGTCGCCCGAGCCACCGATGTCGAACGCGAGCGGCTCCCCGGTAGCGTCGACCGCGCCGCTGTCGCGACTGAGCGCGCGCAGGTGCGGCATGGGCGAGGGACGCAGCGAGTCCGACGCCCCGAGCCCGACCACGATCGCGTCGGCCGTGGCGAGCGCCGCGAGCGCCTGCGCGTACGTGTGCGGCGCCGGCATGAATTCATAGGGTGCGATGGGCTCGACGCCGGGTGGGCCGTTGTGCATCGGCGCGTCGGTGACGAGCAGGACGACGTGGAACGAGTCGGGGCGGAAGCACGCTCCGCCCGAGCCGCCGCTCGGACAGCCGAGGCTCGCGGGGATGAAGGGTGCGAGGCCCTCGCCGGTGGACACCTGGTAGACGGCCTCCACCGAGGCCTCGGGATCATCGAGGTTGCCCCACACCGGCGTGTCCTCGAGCGCGACCTCCACGCGGCCCACGTCGTTCGTCACGGGCGTGCGCAGGAGATAGGGCCCCACGTCGGCACCCTCGCGCGCATGAGGAAAGACGGGGAATTCGCCGAAGAGCGCGACCCCGAACCACGCATCCGGGATGGCCGCGCGCACGCCGGGCACGACGCGATCGCGCAGGCCTCGTCGCACCGCCTCGATCTCGTCGCGCATGCTCGCCGACGTGTCGATCACGAACATCACATCGGCCACGCGCAGGTGCGCAGGCAGCGTGAGCGAGGCGAGCACGCGCTGCTCACCGCGCGGCACCTCGATGCACTCGCGAGGGGGCATCGCGGCGTCGGGGACGACCGACGCGTCGATCGACACGTCGGGGGCCTCGAGGCCCGTCTTGGCGCCGCAGCCCGCCGCGAGCGTCGCCGCGATCGCGGAGCTCACGAGGCCCGCACGCACGAGGCCCGCGCGCACGCCTCGAGGCCCGCATGCGGGCCCGCTGCGCGTCGAGTCCACGGCGAGCACGAAGAGGTGCGCAGCCATCGCGCCTCAGCAGCCCGAGCCGTCGAGGCCGGGGACCACGATCTCGATCGTGCGCGCGTCGAGGCGCTGCCGACCGTCCCCACGGAACACGATCTGGAGCGCGAAGCGCTGCGGGCCCACGCCAGGCGCCACGGCGTCGTTGCGCAGCTCGAGCTGGAACACCACGCGCGTGCCGGTGCGCACGCGGCGGAACACACCCGCGACGGTGTCGATCTCGGCCACGCCGCGCACCGGATCGGCGCGCAGCGGCGTCACGCGCGCGACGAATTCGCGCGGGTCGACGCCGTCGCCGGGCACCGGATCGACGAGCACCACGTCGATGTCGAGCTCGATCACGCTCGCGAGCGTGCGGATCGACTGGATGACGCCCTCGCTGAGGCGCGTGCCGCTCTCGCCGATGTCGAAGACGATGGGGTTGCCGCTGTCGACGGCGCCGGTGTCGCGCGCGATCGCCTCGAGATCGTCGCGACCGTCGCCCACGCCCGAGTAGAGGCCCATCACACGCACGCCGCGCGCGGTGAGCGCATCGACCGCCTCGCTGTAGCGGGCCGGCCGCACGGGCAGCGCGCACTCGTAGGGGTTCGAGCCCGAGGGTCCGTCGTGGAACGGCGCGTCGGTGAAGAGCAAGACGACGGGCAGCGCGTCCTCGCGGAAGCACGGGTAGCCGAAGCCGCCGCTCGGGCAGCCGAAGCTCGGCGGGACGAACGAGCCGCGCCCCTCGCCGGTGGCGAGCTGATAGAGGCCCTCGACCTGCGCCTCGGCCTGATCGCGGCCCATGGCCGTCTCGATCGCCGAGACCGCAGCCTGCACGCGCGCCACGTCGTCGGTGACGGGCAGGTTGAGCACGAAGGGGAGATCGCCCGGATCCCCACACGGAGGCACGGGGAAGTCCGCGAACGTGGCGACGCCGAGGCGCGCGTCGGGGATGGTGTCGCGGATGCCAGGCGCGAGCCGATCGCGGAGGTTCGTCTTGATCTGCTCGATCTCCTGGTCCATCGACGCGGTCACGTCGACGAGGAACACGACGTCGGCGCGACCCACCTCGACCTGGGTGTCGAGCGGGAGCTCCACGGGGCCCGCGTCGGGGAGGAGCTCGATGCACGGAATCGCCGAGTCGAGCGGCACCCCCGCATCCACGCTCCGCGCGTCGAGGGCCGCATCGATCGCCGCATCGGGCACCTCGAGCCCCGTCTTGGCCCCGCAGCCGACGAGGCACGACGCGATCAGCGCCCCCGCGAGCATCGTCGCCACGATCGAGGCTGCGCTCGTCTTCGTCGGCGAGGCTGGGATCCTCCACGCGGCGCCCCGCTGCCCGAAGTCGCCGACGCTCGATCGAGCAGGCATGCCGTGCATGTAGCGCCCAGCGCGAACCACGTAAAGGGTGTGGCCAGGGGCGACACATTCCATCACGGCCCGCCTCGGGGGCCCGCGCCCGCGCGGAGGCCGATCACGACCACGACGTTGCGCCGCTCCTCGAGCTCGATCACCCGCATCGCGCGCACGCCCTCGAGAAAGAGAGCCGTGCACACGTCCTCGAGCGCGAGCGGGCGCTGACGCGCGGGCAGGAGCAGCACGCGATCGAGCACGCCCCGCGCCCCCGGACGCTCGCGCGCGAACACCTGCGCGAGCACCGCGCCTGGACGCACCGAGGCCACCCACGAGCTGCGCTGCGCGTCGTCCAAGCTGCCCCACGCCACCGACGCGCTGCCCGCGCTCGAGCCCGCGCCGACGGGCTCGCCGAAGAGAGGCCGGCCGAGCTCCGCTGCACCGTCCCAGGCGACGCCGCTCTCGCGCGCGACGTCCTCGAGCGCGGCGCGCAGCCGCACCATGGGCGTGCT
>JAIBCE010000453.1 GCA_019694315.1 Sandaracinaceae bacterium | reverse complement strand
GGTTCAAGTCCCGCCCTTCGCACCAAAGTGACAAGACGGCTTCGCTCCCAAGCGAGGCCGTTTTCGTTTGCCCGGTACGGTCTGCTGAGTCCGGTCCATGACGCGACCGCTCGTCCTCGCGCGGCGGCGCGTCGCCGCGTGCACGGGGCTGCTCTGCACCCGCGGAGGTCTTCGCACGCAACCGAGAGCGAGGCTCGGTCGACAGGAGGCATGAACAACCTCCCATCGTCTCCTCCCGTCGCTCTCCTCCACACCGTCTCCACCGATCGGGGGGTTGCCCTGCTCACGCCTGCCGGGCGCATCGAGCTTCGTCCGCTCTGCCTTGGCGCGTGGGAGTGGCTCGGTGCGGATGAGACGCGTCGGCCGCTCGTCCGTTCGGCGCGAGCGTAGACGCGCGCGATCGGACTGGGACTCGGACCACGGACTCGGTCCTGGGGGGTGACCGGGTCGCTCGCATGGGTTACGTTTCGGGGCCGATGCGCCCGTTCGGCTGCGCTCTTCTGGCCTCGGCGGTCCTCGCGATCGCGAGCCCCGCGAGCGCGCTCAGCGGCCTCGACAAGGCGCGGCTCGCGCAAGGCGAATCCGTCGTCGAGCCGACCACGCTGCGGCGCGACGACCACAAGTTCGTCGGCGGCGTCTCGTATCGCATCGTCGACGCCGACGAGCACGCCGTCTCGAAGATCATCCGCGACCCGCAGCGCTGGCGCGAGCTGCTCCCGCGCGTGACCGACGTGCAGCTCGGCAAGATCGACGAGCACGGGCGCGGCCACGTGCGCCTCACCCACGCGTTCGGTCCGTTCTCGGGCAGCTACTCGGTCGTCATCGCCTTCAGCGACAAGGGCCGCTCGGCGCGCTTCTGGATCGACAAGAAGCAGGAGAACGCGCTCGAAGACGGCTGGGGCTACGTGCGCCTCACGCCGCTCCCGGGCGGCAAGACGCTGGTCACCTGGGGCGTGCTCTTCGACCTGGGCGACGGCCTCACCCGCTCGCTCTTCGAGGGGAAGATCCAACGCCTCGCCCTCGAGTTCCCGCGCCGCCTCGCCCATGCTGCGACCCACTGAGCTCGCCGCCCTCGCCGTGCTCCTCTTCGCGCCGATCGAGGCGCGCGGAGCGGTGATCGCCCGCGCCGACGACAAGACCGCCGCGAGCCCCGAGCGCGACACGTACCTGCGCCCCTTCGCCACCGTGGGCAGCGGCGTGGGCCTCCGCTTCAACAACCCCTATCGGCTCGCTACGCCGCTGGGCGACGACGCCGAGTCGCTCTCCCTCACCGCTCCCTACGCGTCGCTCGGCGCGGGCGTCGCGCTCGGCGATCCGCTCGGCTGGCAGCACGGGCCCGTGGTGCGCTGGGACTTCGCGCTCACCGGCGTCCCGCAGCACGTGCTCGTGCCTTCGTACGGCGTGTTCCGGCGCGGCGCGGTGTTCGGCGGCCAGGCGCGGTTCGGCCTGCCGATCCTGCTCTCGCCCGACGCCAACATGGGCGTCGAGGGCTCCGTCGGCGCCACGTGGTACGCGCGGGCGGGCCTGGGCTTCACCGCGGAGGTCCTCGGCGATCTGTTCTGGGGCGCGGCCACGCCCGAGAACAAACGCCCCGTCTATCCCGTGCTCTCCCTGCAGCTCGGCGCCGTCGTCGAGCTCGAGAGGCTCCCGTGAAGGCGAATCGTCCCAGCATCGGCTTCGTCATCGTGCTCGCGGTGTTCTCCGCCGCGCCCACCGTGGGGGACGTCGGTGGCTGCAACGAGAGCGCGACCAACCTCGACGCGCGCAAGTTCTTCTCCGCGCGCCTCTCGGTGGAGTGCAGCCGCTGCAAGGAGTGCGACTTCATCACCGCGGCGTGCAAACGCGCGTGCGACAAGAACACGATCATCCCCTCGACCTTCCCTGCGGGCTGCCAGCCGCTCGAGCACGACGGGCAAGTGTGCCTGCGCGCGCTCGAGGCCCTGAGCTGCAGCGCGTTCGAAGACGCGGTGGCCACCTCGCCGATCGTGCCCACCGAGTGCGATTTCTGCCCCGAGCCGTCGGAGGCAGGCCCGTGAGGCGCGCGCTGCTGGTCCTCGCGCTCGTCACGACCACCGCGTGCGCGTGGACGCGCGGCACGCTCGCGGGGCCGCACGACTACCACGACTACCGCCGCTTCGTGCTCGCCGACGACCTCGGCGACAAGCTCAGCGCCGGGTGGACCTACCTGCGCGACCACCGCGACGGCGAGTTCCGCGACGAGGTCGCGAAGTGGTTCTTCCCCGCCGAGCAGAAGTTCTGGAACGAGGCCGGTCGCACCCCCGGCGGCGCCGCCGCGTATTTGCAGTACCTCCCCGACGGCCCGCACGCCGAAGAGGAGCGTACGTTCCTCCGCGCGTGGGAGATCGAGCAGCGGGAGGGCCCGCTCCGCGCCAAGAAGGCGCTCGAGGCGGCCAAGGCCAAGGCCGAAGCGGCGCGCAAGGCGTTGGGCGAGGCCGTCGAGTCGTGGACCAGGCTCGCCCTCGGCATCGAGAGCTGGCGCGACGACAGGAAGAAGCTCGCGGGCACCAAGTTCGGCGCCGCGTACGACGGCGCAGAGCCCGCGCCCATCTGCGATCAGGACGGCTGCTCGAAGTACCTTTCGTTCACCTATCCGGTGCCCGACGTCGACCCCGCGCGCGACCACACGGCGGTGCTCGAGGTGCGGGTCGAGACCGTCGCAGGGCTCCTCACCGGCGTCTCGCTCGTGCTCCCCAAGCGCGGTTTTCTCCACTGGCTCGAGGGCACCGAGGGTCGACCGATCGACGCCGAAGACCCCGCCGTGCGCTCCGAGTCGATCATGCGCGCGCGAAACCGCGTCGAGAGCGTCGTCCGCGAGATCCGCGGCAGCTGCACGACCGACGAGGCCGACGCGTTCCGACGCATCACCTGCGGGGACATCCGCGTCGCCATCGGCACCACGTTCGCCGGCGACGACATGATCCGCATCGTGAGCCTAGGAAGCGCGCCCCCGGGGTAGTCGCAGCACCGAGCCGCCGAAGCCCTGCTCCAGGGTGCCCCCGAAGCGCTCTGCGAGCTCCTGGGCGATCGCCAGCGTGAGCGAGGCCTCGGGCGTCTCGCTCGAGCCGACGCGCAGCGTGATGAGCGACTCGCCTCGCTCGAGCGTCACGGTGGCGGGCGCGCTGCCCGCTTCGCGGAGGAGCAGGCCGATCAGCGCGTCGAGCTCGTCCTGCCCGCCCAGCCCCGGGGCGACCCACGCCGGCTCGTCCCCATCGCGGAGCGTCACCCGACCGTCCGAGCGCTCCACGCGTCGACGCACGATCTCGGCGAGCTCGAGCGCGCCCTCCGAGGGGATCGAGCGACGACCGAGGACCTCGGTGAGCACCGAGAGATCGCGCACCGCATCGCGGATGCGATCCATGCCGTCGAGCGCCTCGTCGGCGAGGCCCTCGAGCACCTCACCGCGCGCGTCGTCGCCGGCGTCGAGCAGCTCGGCGGCGAGCTCGCGGATCTCGTGGAGATCGGCCACGACGAAGGCGGCCGGGTTGTTGATCGAGTGCGAGAGGCCCGCGGCGATCGCCCCGATCGCGGCGCTGCGGCGCGTGCGCGCGAGCTCGTCCTGCGCCGCGCGGAGATCCTCGCCGAGCCGCCAGATCGCCGCCTTCTCGCGGCGGCTCCGCAGCACGGCGCGCACGCGCGCGAGGAGGATGGGGAACGCGTACGGCTTGGTCAGGTAGTCGGTGGCCCCGAGCTCGAGCGCGCGCACGACGTCGCTATCGGAGGGGCTCCCGCTGATCACGACGACCGAGGTGTCGCGGAGCCGCTCGTCGGCCTTCAGGCGCGCGAGCACCTGGAAGCCATCGAGCCCCGGCATGTTCAGATCGAGCAGCATCAGATCGGGCACGCGCGCGCGGCACGCTTCGAGCGCGGCCAAACCATCGTTCGCCGTCGCGACCTCGAAGCCCTCTTCGCGCAGCAGCACCGCGAGCATGTCGAGCACGTCGACGCCGTCGTCGACGAGGAGCAGGCGCGGCCGGGGTTCTCCTTCCATCGCGAGGGCGAGGTGAGTCTACCCTGGTCGCGCCATCGGCGGATCTTCGGAATCTCAGCGCTTCGCGAGGTCGCCGTGTCGATTCGACAGCGCGCGCAGCGCGCGACACACCGCTTCGTCCTTGCACGGCCCGATGACCTTGCTGGCCGGCCAGGGCACGTCGCCGATGCGCTTGGGATCACGTACGTCCGGTCCGGTCCAGGTCGGCGCGGCCCGCGGGAGATCGGCCTCGTGATCCTTCACCGCAGCGGGCGGCGGAAGGCCGAGAAAGAGATCGGGGCGCAAGCCTACGCGTTGTACGGCCGAGCCATCGGGGAGCGCGAACAGCAGCGTGGTCAACCGGAGGACGCCCACACCGGTGACGTCGTCGACGTACTCCTGCGCGCAGCCCTTGCCGTACGTGCTCGTGCCGAGCACCGCCCCGCGGCGGTAGGCGTGCAGCGCGCCTGCGATCATCTCGGCTGCGCTCGCCGTCCCCGCGTCGACCAGCGCTGCGAGCGGACCGGGCCAGCGATCCTCCGTGGGCGGCTCGGTCGCGCGCTCGGTCTCGATCGCGCCGTCGCGGTGCTTCAACGGAAACAGCGGCGCGCCCGGGAGGAACAGCCCGAGCGCCGACGTCGCGCCGTCGATCGAGCCGCCGCCGTTGCCGCGCAGATCGAGGACGATGCCCGCGAACGAGCCGCTGTCCTTGGCGAGGGCGATGGTGCGCGCGAGATCGTCGCCGAGCGCGTCGGGCACGTCGGTGATGCGCACCACCAGGGCCTTCGACTCGCCGTAGGGCACGAGCTCGGTGGGGAACGGCTCGGGCGGCGCCGGCGCGTCGCCCAGACCGGCGTGGAGCTTGAGCGACACGAGCTCGAGCTTCGACGCGTCGGTCTTGGAGCGACGGAGCACGCGCACCACGCGCGGCTCGGCGCCCGCGCCGTCGGGGGTCTCGCCCAGCTGGTCGATCGCCTCGGCGGAGAGCCCCGCCAGCGTCACGCCGTCGATCGAGAGGACGACGTCGCGCTCGGCGAGAGGCGCGGTCATGCCCGCGTCGAGCCGCACGCCGATCGCGGTGCGGGTCGCCGAGGTCCACAGCCGCGGCGGCGGCGCGACCTCGAGATCGCGGTCGTAGAGCATCGCCGACTCGTCGAGTGGCGCCCAGGCACCGTGTGGATCGACGAGGGGAACGTACGCGCGCACCAACGCCGCGAGCATCACCTCGCCCCACGCGTCGGCGTCGAGCACCGGCAACCAGCGATCGCGCCCGGTGGTCACCTCGGTCGCGAGCTCGGCGCGCGCCTTCTGCACGGCGGTGGCGCGCGCGGCGAGCTCGCGGGCGAGTGTCTTGCCGGGCTTGGTCAGCGCGCCGTCCTCGAAGGCGCTCTCGAGCGCGAGCTTGTCGCTGACCTCGTTCTTCGTCGCCGCGTCCCACTCGTTGCGCAGCTCGCCGAGGCGCTTCACGAGCGCCTCGCCGATCGGGCGGAGCTCGGTCTTGCAGTCAGCCTCGCCCTCGAGCACCGCCCTCAGCTTGCCCGC
>JAIBCE010000452.1 GCA_019694315.1 Sandaracinaceae bacterium | reverse complement strand
CGACGAGGCCATCGCCGACTGCTCGGCCTGCGGCAGCGACGGCGGCGCCTTCGGGGCGGGCGTGCTGCGCTGCGTGAGCGGCGCCGAGATCTGCGTGGGCGAGGTGCCTGCGGGCACCGAGGTCTGCGACTGCGAGGACAACGACTGCGACGGCATGGTCGACGAGGACGGCACGCCCGGCATCTGCCCCGGCGCGTCGCGCTGCGTCGAGTGCCAGTGCGCGAGCGCCTGCGAGCCGAGCGAGTTCGGTCCGCAGTGCCCCACGGGCACCATGCCCTCCGAGCAGCCCGACGGGACCTGCTTCTGCACGCGCGACCTCTGCGACGACGCCACGTGCGCCGGCCAGACCGTCGAGACCGGCGGCACCGTGCAGTGCGCGCCCGACACGGCGGGCGTGCCGACCTGCGTGTGCCGCGGCCCCGAGTGCACGTATCCCTGCAACGGCGTGGTCTGCGCCGATGGGCTCGTGTGCAACCCCTCGTCCGGACGCTGCGTGGAGAACAGCTGTCTCTCCCTCGGCTGCCCGACGGGCCAGGTCTGCGACACCGCGAGCCGCGCGTGCATCCCCGATCCGTGTCTCACGGCGGGCTGCGGAAGCGACGAGGCCTGTCGCATGGGCACCTGCGAGCGCAGCTGCGCCACGGCGATGTGCGCGGATGGCGAGGTCTGCCACGCAGGCGTCTGCTCGACCGATCTCTGCGCCGCCGCGAGCTGCACGGGCACCGAGGTGTGTGACCCCGGCACGGGCGACTGCGTGGCCGACATGTGCGGGGGCGTGATGTGCCCCGACGCGACCAGCTGCGACCCCGTGACGGGCCGCTGCGAGGTCGATCCCTGCATCGGCCTCACCTGCCCCTCGGGTCAGGAGTGCGTCGAGGGCGAGTGTCAGGTCCACGTCGAGATGCCGGACGCTGGCACCGTGCGCCCCGACGCGGGCAGCATCGAGCGCGACGCGGGCCCGGGCATCGACGCGTTCGTGGATCGCGACCCGAACAATCGCGTGCTCGCCTCCGGCGGCGGCGGCTGCCTCTGCGCCGTCCCCGGAACGAGCCGGTCCTCGAGCGGCCGTCCGAGCTGGCCTGGTCCGAGCTGGGCGGCGCTCGCGGCGCTCGGCCTGCTCCTCGCGAGCCGCCGTCGTCGGCGCTGAGCCAGCGACCCAGCGAGAGGGCTCTCTGCCGCGAGGTGGAGAGCCCTCTTCCTTTCCGTCGGGCGATCCGGCATCCTCGGGCGCATGGAAAACGAGCAGCTCGTTCAGCGCGACATCGAGATCCTCCAGCGTGCGCAGAGCCTCGGCGCGAACCTCGACTTCATCCTCGTGTTCGCGGCCGCCGCGTTCATGGGGCTCGTCGGCCTGCTCTGCGTCGTGAGCATGGGCATGTGGGGCATGATCACCTTCGGCGTCCTCGTCGCCGGCGTCGTGCTCGACTACTTCACGGGCATCGGCGACAAGGCCATGATCCTCTCGCTGGTGGTCGGCTCGCTGCTGCTCGGTGTGGCGACGCTCGCCGTCGCCGTGTTCGTGTGGACCGGCGCGGGCGCGGGCGGCTGAAGAGCCGTTCCCGTCACGCCGCCTTCCCGCCCCGCCGCCTTCCCGCCCCGCCGCCTTCCCGAAGGCGCGGGGCTTTTCCGTTCCGTCCCCCGATGCGTGCCCCGCGGATCAGGCGCCGATCAGCCTCTGCGGATCAGGCTCCGCCGATCAGGCTCCGCCGATCACGCGCGTGGATCGCCTGCCAGGAGGGGCGTTCCATCGATCACCACGCCGCGCTGCACGATCGCCAGGTAGAGCAGCGGGAGCTCGCCTTCCGCCGCGAACGCGTGGGCCGTCCCCCCGGGACGACGCGCGATCTGGCCCGCGACGTGGGTCGTTCCATCGTCGTCGCGGAACGCGCCCTGGAGCACCAACACGATCTCGTCACCGAGGTGCTCGTGGTGCGGGAACGAACAGCGCGGCTCGAGCCGCACGAAGCCCGTGACCGCGTCCTTCACGCGGGGGCCGCCCTCGACGTGGAAGATCGTGCAGCCCGGGCCCGGCCCGTCGGTGAAGGAGCCCGGGCGATCGACCGCGAGCAACAGCGCACCCGCGGCGCCCGCGTCGAGGTCGAGGAGCTCGGCGACCGTCGCTTCGAGATCGTCGAAGCGGTGCGTCACCTTGAGCGATGCGAGCAGGCGCGCCCGCGAGGACGTGGAGGGAACCGTCGCAGGCGGCGCGAGCGCGCTCGCGAGGGCGTCGAGCCTCGCTTCCTGCTCGTCGGCACCGAGCAGCTCCTCGAGCGCGACATCGAGCACCGCGGGCTCCACGCGAGCGTGTCGACGACGCGTCATGGGTGTTCCTCCGCGCCTTCGGCCAGCGCCTCGCGCAGCGCCTTGAGCGCGCCGGCCGTCCGTGACTTCACCGTCCCGAGCGGGACGTCGAGACGCGCCGCGATCTCCGAGCACGACAGGCCCTCGAAGTACGCGAGCATCATCACCTCGCGCTGCACCTCGGTGAGCGCGTCGAGGGCCCGCCAGGCACGCGCGCGATCGAGCCCTGCATCCGGCCCCTCGTGCGACTCCGTGGTGCGACGATCGTCCACGAGCGCGCTCGTCATGGCGACCGCCGCCGACTTGCGACGGTCGAGCGCACGACAGCGCATGATGAGCACGATCCACGTGCGCACGCTCGCCTTGCTCGGATCGTAGGTGCCCGCGCGCCGCCACACCTCGAGAAAGACGTCGTGCATCACGTCCTCGGCGTCGCGGCGGTTCCTCAGGATGCGCGCCCCCACGGCGAGCACGGTGGGCGCGTGACGATCGTAGAGGGCGGCCAGCGCCTCGCGGTCTCCGCTCGCCACGGCAAAGAGGAGCGCGTCGTCGCTCGACGCGTCGCTCGCAGGGGACTGTGGAGGTCCTCGATGCACGGTGCCGTGTCCTCGCGCGAGAGGAGCGCGGGCGCTCCGAGCTTGCCGCAACCACTGGCTGCGAATCCAGCCCAGGCCTCGAGCACCGCGCAGCGGCGCGTTCGAGAGTGGAGCAGAGGCTGTCGCGCGCGGGGGCACGACGCATCTACGCGCCGAGCGGCCTCGCGGATCGCGTCGAGGGCGAAAGCGCCCGTGATCACGGACCATCCGTGATCAGTCGGCGAAGCCCGTGTCGATCACCGAGCACCCATCGCCCGCCGCGATGCCGGAGAAGCAATGCGCGACCATCTCTTGCGAATACGGCGCTCGGATGAGGCCGCCGTGTCGCTCGGCCACGGGCACGCCCGTCATCGGACACTGCACGTAGGCGCGCGTGGCGGTGGCGCCTCCGCGCGTGAAGCCCCCCTCGAACGGCAGGCTCGCCGTGGGCAGCGTGTTTACCGCGTGATGGGTCGGCTCCACCAGCGTCGCGCCGAACGCGCGCGCCCACTGCTCGCTCGCCTCGTCGGAGATGAGCGGATCGTCGATCGCATGCAGCATCAGCATGGACGGCGGCGGGCCCGAGAGATCGTCGACCTGCTGCGCATAGGCATACGGATCGGCGCCGTCGAGGGCGATCGCTGCGATGCCGAGCAGCGCCCAGGGCTGCGGCGACGGGCTTCGCACCACGCGCCCGATCGGCGCGGTGAAGATCCCGTACTGGAGCAGCTCTGGATAGCCTGCGCCGGCCACGAAGAGCGCCGAGCCCGAGAGCATCGTCGAGGCCGAGCTCGTGAGCGAGCCCGTGATCCCACCGAGCGACAGCCCCATGTAGAAGACCCGCGCGTCGTCGAACAGCTCCGTGCCGGCAGGCAGGCCCAGCACCTCCACGACCGCAGGCCCGAGCGTGCCGAGACCATGGAGGACCGCGAGGTGATCGGCGCTCGCCTGCCGGAAATTCTCGCGCGTGTGGATCGGGTGCTCGAAGTCGAGGAACGACAGATCGCTCCCGCCTCCTGGCGGCGCGCGATGCCCGTGCTCGGGGAGATCGATCGCGACGAACGCGAAGCCCGCGGCCGCGAGCGGCCCGGCGAGGTGGAAGAGCTCGCGCGGCGACTGACCGCCGCCGTGCTGGAAGAGCACCACGGGATAGGGCGCCGTGCCGGTGCTCGGCAGCGCGACGACGAAGCTCGGCTCGGTCGTCCCGCTCGGGCTCGGCGCGCCATCGGCATCGAGCTCCATCGGATCGTTGCCGCGCCGGTAGTCCGGGAGCCGTAGAACGCCGGAGGCCACGGGGAAGCGGACCGTCGCGGCCGTCGCATCGTCGGGCGCGTCCTCGCCGAGGCCCGCGCGATCGGTCGTGGTGATCTCGCCGATCTCGAGCACCGACGTGCCTGACAGGCGTCGCTCGAGCGCGGCGAGCGCGTCGCCGCTCCGCGCCAGACCGAGGCGCACCACGAGCTCGGGCGCGGCCGACGTCCCCCCGGGCCAGAGCGCGCGCCACGCCTCGTAGGTGGGGTCGGGCGTGCTCGCGCCGCTCGCGCACGCAGGCACGACGTTGGTGCGATCGGTGTCGGCGTCGATGCCCACGAGCACCACGTCCACGTCGCGCGGGAACGCATCGAGCGGCCTCACGATCACCGCGTCTCCGCTGACCTCGGCGCGAAAGCTCGTCGTGAGCGCGCGCATCTCGGTCTCGTCCGCACCGCGGCCCACGGCGTGGATGCGCGAGGGATCGATCGTCACGACGTCGCCCTCGAGGGGCGTCACGGCGAGCGGCAGGACCATCACGGGACGACGCGGGAGCCCCGCGACGCGTGCGACGTCGGTCGCCCAGCCAGGCTCGAGCGAGCCGAGGCGCTCGGCCACGAGGTCGTCGCTCGGCACCGTGATCGCGAGCTCCGTCTGCCACGCCGGCGAAGGAAACACCGAACGATGCGCGCGGTCGGCGCAGATCACGGGCACCTGGCTCGCGTCCTCGCCGATCGGCGCATCCACGCTGGTCGTGTCGTCGAGCGCCGCGTCGGGCGTCGGGTCACCGCCTCCACAGCCCAGCGCCATCGCCGTCCATGCCACACACGAGAGTCGCTTCATGCGTCGGTTGTCGCACGAAACACGCGCGACCGATCCGCTCTCGCGCAGGCGCGACACGGCTCGCGCGCGCAGGGCACCGAGCGCCTCACGCGAACGCCCCTTTCTTTCCCTGGGCGCACGCACGAGACTCGCCGAGCCATGAAGGACAAGCACATCGCCATCCGCATCGAGCAGTGCCTCGCGCTCGCCAAGGCGAGCAACTGCCCGCGCCGCAAATTCGGGGCGCTGCTGCTCGATCCGGCGCGCAACGTGGTGCTGATGGACGGCTACAACGGCGGCCCGCGCGGAGGCGGCGAGCTCTGCGGCGGAGACGTGTGCCTGCGCGACGCCAAGGGCGTGCAGAGCGGGACGCGGATGGAGATCGGCTGCCACCACGCGGAGATGAACGTGATCTGCAACGCGGCCGCGACGGGCGTGGCCTGCGCCGGTGCGTGGCTCATCGTGACGGGCGAGCCCTGCATCCTCTGCGCGAAGCTCATCCACCACGCGGGCATCGCGCGCGTCGTCGTCGTCGAGGGCGGCGATGCGGGCGAGAACGGCGTCGCCTACCTCGATGCGCACGGCGTGGG